>CACWOS010000022.1 GCA_902762565.1 uncultured Prevotellaceae bacterium | reverse complement strand
ATTTTCCAACCCACCAAATATTTTGAGAATTATTTTAGACTTTTTAAGAAATAAATTCCGAGACTTGATTTGAGTCAAGCCTCGGAATACTATATACCTATTATTATATACGCGCGCGAAACATACGAGAAGAAACACATGAAGAAACTGGCCATTGGAGCCTTCTGTCGCTAACCAACCATCGTTAGAAAAGCGAAAGAATGAAAAAAGCTGTAAAAAAGATTGTGAAAAGTTTGGTAGAATGCTATAAATTGTATAATTTTGCAGCCAAATTTGAATAAATATACCAAGATGAAAGTAAAAAACGATCGATTGGAAGCGCTACGAATGATTATCTCGAGTCAAGAGCTTGGTAGTCAGGACGAGTTACTAGAAGCCCTCAAGAGCGAGGGCTTTCAGTTGACGCAAGCCACGCTCAGTCGCGATTTGAAACAACTGAAAGTGGCCAAAGCAGCCACTATGCGAGGCAACTATGTATATGTACTGCCAAATGACACCATGTACAAACGTGTCAGCACGCCACGTTCCATACATGAGATGATGCAAGTACCAGGATTCCTGAGCATTCATTTCTCTGGCAACATGGGTGTCATCAAAACGCGTCCTGGTTATGCCAGTAGTATTGCATATAATATAGATAATAGTCATATTGAAGAAATTATAGGAACTATTGCAGGCGACGATACGATTTTCATCGTCATCAAGCAAGGTGTAACGAAGGATGAAGTGATTGAAGCACTCAGTGAAGTAGTGCCAAATATGAGGTGAGTTTATAGTTCACAGTTCATAGTTAATAGTTAAGAGTTCATAGTTAAAATGGAACAGAAAGACAATCATATAGAAGTTTTTGTGGCAGGTCCAGAACATGAGGTTTACGTAGACACCATTTTGCAGACGATTGCCGATGCCGCTAAAGTGCGTGGGACGGGTATTGCCAAACGAACGCATGAATATCTAGCTACCAAGATGAAGGAGGCCAAAGCAGTGATAGCCCTTAGTGGCGACACCTTTGCAGGATTCAGCTACATCGAGACTTGGGGCAATAAGCAATATGTAACTACCTCTGGTCTGATAGTACATCCAGACTTCCGCGGACTGGGTGTAGCCAAAAAGATCAAAGACATGACCTTCTCGCTGGCTCGTACCCGTTGGCCCCATGCCAAGATCTTCTCACTGACCAGTGGTGCTGCCGTGATGAAGATGAATACCGAATTAGGCTATCAGCCCGTCACCTTTGCTGACCTGACTGACGATGAAGCCTTCTGGCGTGGCTGCGAAGGTTGTGTCAACGTAGACGTGCTACATCGTACAGGCCGTAAATACTGCATCTGCACGGCTATGCTTTACAATCCTGAGGAACACTTGCCCGCCAAGATACCCGAAGAGGTATTAGAGCGCATCAAGGCACTGGATGAAAAGTAAAAAGGTAAAAAGTAAAATATATAAATATGAGCAAGAAAAAAGTTGTCGTAGCTTTCAGTGGTGGTTTGGACACCAGCTACAATGTGATGTATCTGACCAAGGAGTTAGGTTATGAGGTATATGCCGCCTGTGCCAATACGGGTGGTTTTTCTGCAGAGCAGTTAAAGAGAAACGAAGAGAATGCCTACAAGCTGGGCGCTGTGAAATATGTGACCCTCGACGTGACGCAGGAATATTACGAGAAGTCGCTGAAGTACATGATCTTCGGTAACGTATTGCGTAACAACTGCTATCCCATCTCTGTCAGCAGCGAGCGTATCTTTCAGGCTATCGCCATTGCACGCTATGCCAAGGAGATTGGTGCTGATGCTATCGCCCACGGTTCAACGGGTGCTGGTAACGACCAGATCCGTTTCGATATGACCTTCCTGGTGATGGCTCCCGGTGTGGAGATTATCACCCTGACGCGCGACCGCAATCTGACTCGTAAGGAAGAGGTAGACTACCTGAACGCCAACGGCTACTTTGCTGACTTCACCAAGTTGAAGTATTCTTATAACGTCGGCATCTGGGGCACCAGTATCTGTGGCGGCGAGTTGCTCGACCCCACACAGGGACTGCCCGAGGAGGCTTATCTGAAGCATGTAACGAACCCTGAGAAGGAGTCTCTGCTGAAGATTCAGTTCGAGAAGGGCGAGATTGTTGCCGTGAATGGCGAGAAGTTCGACGACCACATCAAGGCTATCCAGAAGATTGAGGAGATTGGCGCTTCTTACGCCATCGGTCGTGATGCCAACGTGGGCGACACCATCATCGGCATCAAGGGCCGTGTAGGTTTCGAGGCTGCAGCTCCCAAACTGATCATCGAGGCACACCGTTTGTTGGAGAAGTCTACTTTGAGCAAGTGGCAGCAGTACTGGAAAGATCAGGTTGCCAACTGGTACGGTATGTTCCTGCACGAGAGCCAGTACTTAGAGCCCGTTATGCCCGATATCGAGGCTATGCTTACCTCTTCACAGCGCAATGTAACGGGTACTGCTATCCTGAAGCTCCGTCCTTATGGCTTCGAGACCGTAGGTATCGACTCTGCAAACGACCTGACGAAGAGCAAGCTCGGCGAGTACGGTGAGACGCAGACTGGTTGGACTGCTGACGAAGCCAAAGGTTTCATTAAGGTTTCAAGCACACCACTCCGCGTTTACTACGGCATCCACAAGGATGAGAAGAGATAATTTTTAAACGGATGACAGCGGATTAACACGGACCATCCGAAAAAGTCCGCTGTCGTCCGCTGCAAAAAGAAAAACAATATGATAAAGGTAGGAATATTAGGTGCAGCAGGTTATACGGGCGGTGAACTGATAAGGTTGCTGTTGAATCATCCTGAGGCAGAGATTGTGTTCGCTAACTCAGAGAGCAATGCAGGTAATCTGGTTTCAGATGTCCACGAAGGACTGATCGGCGATACCGATCTGAAGTTCACTGACGAGATGCCGTTTGACCAGGTAGACGTTGTGTTCTTCTGCTTTGGTCATGGCAAGAGCGAGGCATTCCTCAAGGAGCATACCATCCCTGAGAATGTGAAGATTATCGATCTAGCTCAGGACTTCCGCATCAAGGGCGCCCACGACTATGTCTATGGTCTGCCAGAAATCAATAAGGAGGACATCCAGAAGGCGCAGCATGTGGCCAATCCTGGCTGTTTTGCCACGGCTATACAGCTGGCTCTGCTGCCTGCGGCCCATCTAAACCTGCTGAAGGAAGATGTAAGCGTCAATGCCATCACGGGTTCAACAGGCGCTGGTCAGAAACCGGGTGCTACCACTCATTTCTCATGGCGTAACAACAACCTGAGCATTTACAAACCCTTCCAGCACCAGCACATCGCCGAGATACGTCAGTCGCTGGCACAGGTTCAGGGTTATCTCGATGCCGACATCGACTTCATCCCCTATCGTGGTGACTTTGCGCGCGGCATCTTCTGTACTGCTGTCATCAAGACAAAAGCACCTATCGAGGACATTATTGAAGAGTACAAGGACTTCTATCGTGATGCAGCCTTTACACACTACACTGAGAAGGCTATCGACCTCAAGCAGGTGGTGAACACCAACAAAGCCCTCGTCCATTGCGAGAAGTACGGCAACAAGTTGCTTGTCACTTCTGCCATCGACAACCTCTTAAAAGGTGCCGTCGGTCAGGCCGTCCAGAACATGAACCTCATGTTTGGCATTGATGAGACTGCAGGACTCAAGCTAAAGGCCTCTGCATTCTAATTCAAACTTAGAATAAAAAACACCTCGAGTCCGTAACAACTTCCGTGAGCCGATGTCACTTTCGGGTCACTTAAACTCATATCCTATTTGCGAGAAACGGCCTCTCGCTACAAGAGAAACGGCCTCTCGCTACAAGAGAAACGGCCTTTCTCTCATAGTAAAACGGCATGGTTCGTAAACCTTCCGCCTATGGTGCGTTCGGAGAGCACTCAAGGGTAGCAGGATAGCAGGATCATTGCTGTTAGGAAAAATCTGGGGCGTAAGGCATTAGCGGCCCACACCCCAGATTGGTTTAGATAAATTTATGAGAGATATACTTTTTCTCAAAACCCATCACATAGATGGACAATTCTTCTATGTGCTTATTGGAATAAAATATTGTTATCAATTCCTGGTATGAGATCAATACCGGGAAGATTATTTTCAGGAGCGAACTCGATAGACTCATCAGTTCCTGATGCAGTCTCACTGCCAGCACTACCAGCAAGTAAAACGGTATGATGCTTCAGTTCGACAACTTCCATTTCAGGACTTAGATATTCACGTTTCTTCATTTTCTTATTCTGTTTAGTGATCAATTAAACTTGTCCGCACTATTGGATAAGTGCGAACAAGTTTTATTATTAATTACTTCAAAACGACCTTCTTGCCGTCCTTGATGTAAATACCCTTTTCTGTAGGAGCACCCTGCAGCTTGACACCGTTCAGGTTATACCAACCCTCGCCGAATGCCTTTACCTTATCTGCATTGTCAGAAGAGATACCACGGATAGCGGTCGTATTGCCATCGATATCCTCGAAGGTGAAGATCATATCAGCAGCAGGAACGTTGGCGTTTGCAGTCTGGTCAACGTAGCAAGCGAAAGGAAGTACATTCCAGGTGTTTGATGAGGTAGCACCGATATGTGCAGGAGCATCAGTTGAACCAATCCAGAAGTGGTAGTCAGGAGTTGCGTTGTCTACAGCAACAGTCTCGTAAGTACCTACGAACTTGTAACCAGTAGAACCAATAGCCTTTTCAACCTTAGCAGCAGCAGGAGCAACAATCTTCTTACTACCGAAATCAATGACTTTAGCGCCAGCATAATCAGCCATAGTCTTGATCAGGATTGGCGTGTTAGCTTCAATAGCACCGTCGATACCCATTTCAAGCTTGAACTTAACGCTTCCTTCCTTAGAATTAGCCTCATCAACTACGTTAAAGATAGCATAGCCGAATGCAGCAGACAGTTCCGGAATAGTAATATCGAACGGCAGAATCAAAGAGTTCCAACGACCAGCAGTCCATGTACGAGTTGTACCAGCAGGCAGATCCTGATCGCGCTTCAAGGCCATCGTAACATGAAGAGTCTTACCATTAGAGGCTACAATCTTTTCGAAGTTATCAGCCTTGGTGTCGTCGAGAGCAAGAGCAGTAGAAGCGATCACAATCAGCTTACCCTTCTCTGAACCAGCCTTCAGCTTATAATTAGTATTGGTGATAGCCAGCGTGATGACTTTTTCACCTGTTGTGGCAAATGCGCCAGCAGGTATAGACAACGTTCCGCCAAGATCCTCCTTCGTGTCGTCGAACGCAAGACCCGTCACACTCCATGCATCACCATCGGGCAATTCCTCAGGAGTAGTTCCAACAGTAACATACTGAGTGCCCACTGTAGCAACCAGTTCCTTCTTATTGATGGTCAGCTTTGAGTTGTTGTAAGTAATAGGACCGTCATAATATTCGGGATGGTTAACAGTAGCAACAGCATTCAGAGCATACTCACCAACATTTTCAACATCTGCATCTGCACGAGAGAAAGTGATTGTCTTGATGGCATCATCGCCCTGCAGACCTGATACATAGTAGTCAGTACCAGCAACCCACGTAGTATAGTCAGGATCAGCATCGCCATAAGTCTTTTCGTGACCAACAACGGTAATAACCACCTTAGATCCTGCAGCAGCAGTCACGTTCAGCTTAGCAGCAGCGGGAACGACATAACCACCGTCACCTTCCTCAGACATCTCGTAGTTGGCTGACTTCAGTGTTCCCTTTGTGAATGACAGGGTATAGTCACCAGGAACAAGAGGTGTAGGAGCATTAGATGTCAGAACGGGCGACGTTTTCCAAACAACATTGTCAGCCTCACCACCCTGAACACCAGCTACTGCATACGCATTTTTAACTACATCAGCAGCATCGGCGTTCATATCACATTTAAGACCAGTATTTGCAGTAACGGTCAGCTGAGCCTTCTTAATAGTCAGCTTACCCTTAACGATATTTACCTCATAGTTGGCGTTTGCAGGATAACCTGTTACATCAAGTTCTTCCGCATACTCACCGGCATTCTTCTCTTCTGTAGTCTTGTAAGCAATACCAGAAAGACTATAGCCTTCAACCTGAGAAATGGCCTCGTAGTTATCTCCAATAGCAGGAAGAGCAGTCGTAGCATCGTAGGTCTTTTCACGATCCTTAACAACAATGGTCAAGAGTGCCTTAGCAATCTTCACATTAGAAATTGCAGTAGCAGCAAATGCCTTATAGTTGGCATCTTCCACCTTATACTGCACGTTATATTCGCCAGCATTTGTACCCTTGATACCATCAATAGAAGTAGTCCATGCGCCACCGTTAAAGCTGTATAGAACAATACCTTCTTCACCAGCAGTAATCAGAGCCTGTGCATTTTTGTTATATACAAGACCTGCAATAGCGGCAGGAGCAGCAGCTTGCTTCTTAGCAATAGTCACATCAATAGCATCGCCTGCAGCTGCCAAGAAGTTACCACCAGCTTCAACTATAGCCTTAATCTTATATGTACCAGCATTTGTTCCTTTAACATTTGCATAAGCAGTAGCAGCACCCCAAGTATTACCACCGTCTGTACTAATCTGATACTTCACAGGAGCATTAAGCGAAGCAGTAGCAGCTGCACTCAGCAATGCCTGAGCATTCTTGTTATAAGTCAGACCAGTAGCTCCAGTAGCCTTAGAAACTGTAGGAGCGACCGCAGCAATAGAAACAGCAACATTAGTAGCAGCAATGTCATTGTAGCCCTCAGCGGCTTCTACCATCCACTGAACAGTGTAGTTACCTGCTTTAGTAGCCTGAGGAAGAGTTGTATTCCAAGCACCAGATGTACCAAGTCTGTACTTCATTGTACCCAGACCTTTAGTAATAGTACCAGCAGCAATCAAATCCTGTGCCACACCGGTATACTTAAGCCCATCCACAGCGGTAGGAGCTGTAGCAGTAATAGGCTTACCATTGACAACGACATCACCTATCTTTGTTGATCCGATGCCATTCCAGTTGTCTGTACCCTGCACTCTGTAATAAACACTATATTTACCAGTATCCTTTGCTTTTGGATTAGAAGAACTCCAGTTCTGCTGGTCAAGTGAATACTCAACAGTACCAAAATTTACAGTTAGAGGAGTTTTAACCAGATTATGTTCCTCACCATCCCAAGTAAAACCATCTATTACAGCAGGTGTGTTTGTTGGTTCGCTATTAGCCTTGAGAATCCAGAACTTCTTGGTCGGAGTAGCCAAGTCATCATAGGTGTTAGTGTTGTCTGCAGTGACAGTTACTGTGTAACTACCAGCATTTTTAATTTCAGTTGAACTCCACTCAACATTGAAGCCTGATGTCAAGTAGCTTTCACCTTTCTTCAACTTGACTGCAGGTGTTTGGTTCTTACCTGTGTAAGTGACAGGACCTGTAGGATCAAATACGATCTCCCATCCAGCGGACAAATCAGTTTGAGACCAACCTGCCAACGGCAAGAGGGTCATCAACAGCAATAAAAGAAAATTCTTCTTCATACGCTTTTTAATTTTAAGTTAATAAATAAAAGTTATAAAAAAATTAAACCATACAACCATCCTGCCGACTGCTCCCCTAGTCAGCACTATTTATCAACCAAACGTATGGAAACAAAAAGACGTGGGAGTATGTCTCTCTCCGCGCCTATCCCTACAATCAGGCTCTCGCATTGCCCCTACTTAAGGATAAGCAACGTAAAGCCTGCCCACGCCGAGCGATATATATGCTCACACTACGGCGTTGTATTCCCTTTATGATATATATGCAAAAATGCATACCAACGTTAATGGCATACACCTTATTATATATAAGGGGGGGAAACCGCATGGAGACATAAAATCAACCCACGCAGACGCTTCTTGTTGCATCACCGCTGTAAGTAGATTCAAATTTGCGAGATTTGATTGTACAGACAGTAACGTTAAGAAAACGTCCTTTCGAGACTGACCGTACAACTGGTCTGAGGTCTCATTCCATCGATGTTATTTATTGCCCAAACCCACGCACGGGCAGGCTTATACGAGTGCAAAGATAGGAATAATTTTTTAAATTCCAAAAAAAAAACAAAAAAAATGTTCTTTTTAACCCTTTTTTTCTTGATTAGGACTTCTTTTCATGAAAAAACTATGCTTTTTCTTGGTGTTTTGACATCATCTTCAGGAATCGGATGACGGCATTGCGGATGCTGGTAAGGCCGAACTCTGCGGGATTCACATCACGGATGGGAATCCATAGAGCCTCAGCGGCATCGTCGGCAGCCTTGATGGGCGGGACGTCGCCATGAACAGGAACCAGGAAGTCCATATCAAGGGTATGGACGCCCATACCGCTATATTCATAGACATTAGGTGAGGAAAAGAGATACTGGATGTCAGTGACGTCGAGTCCCGTTTCCTCTTTGATTTCGCGACGCATGCCTTCCTCCACCGTCTCATACATATCCACGAAACCACCTGGCAGGTCAAGGGTTCCCTTAGCCGGTTCCTTAGCGCGCCGAACCACGAGCATCTCCTCTTGGTCGTTGACGATAAAGGCCGCTGTAGCAGAACATGGGTTGGCATAATACGTAAAACCACAGTCCTGACAATGCTTGCTTTTGAAGTTATTGACCTCAAAGCGGGAGCTGCCACAGACAGGACAAAACACGAATTTATCTAATGGATGAGACATTACGCTAATATCTTTATTTCGAACACGGATTATACAGATTACACGGATTGTAGTTCGTTGCGATGGGCTATACCGAATTCGGGTGACACATAGTTTTGAAGGCTAGCGCAGACCTCGGCAGAGAACTGTTGGCCAGAGGCAATCAGACGGTCCCACTGTTGTTCGTTCAGTCCCTGTTGCAGTTGTTCACGCGTGATGCTGTCACGAATCAGCCCAAACAAGAATCCAGCATTGAAATTATCACCCGCACCAATAGTACTTACCGTCTGGATAGGCTCAATAGGATACTGCTTACGGAAGCCGCCCGTGCTGAACAATTCAATGGGCTCTGCAGCATGTGTATAGATGAACTGTTGGGTATAGAACTGGATTTCAGAGCGGTAGATGGCCGCAGCATCCGTCTTATGGAAGAGTATGTCGAAGTCTTCCGATGAGCCACGCACGATGTCTGCCAATTCAAAGTTCTCCAGCAGGTTGGCACGCAGTCGCATAGCCTCATTCTGATGGGAAGCACGAAAATTGACGTCGTAGTAAAGGATAGCCCCATGTTCATGGGCATATTGCAGGAATTCGTAGACTTGTTTGCGGATAACAGGATTCAGGGCATAGTAAGAACCGAAGAGCACGATGTCGTCAGGTTCTATGTCTGGATACTGGAATTCAAGGCGGTCGTTGGGATGATCCTTATAAAAGACGTAGTCAGCATCGTTCTTCTCATTCAGAAAGGCCAGCGACAATGGCGACTTCGTGTCCGGATATACACAGACGCTCGACGACGAGCAACCGTTCTGTTCCAAGAAACTCGTTATCAAGCGACCCACACGGTCGTTACCCGTCTCACTGATAAAACCTGTGGTGACACCTGCCCGTCCCAACGAGATGATGGCATTGAATGTACTGCCACCAGGCAGGGCACTGATGGGCTGATTGTCACGGAAAATAATGTCTAGTACGGTCTCTCCTATTCCTATTACCTTACGCATAATCCATATTTTTCGTGCAAAATTACGAAAAGTTGAGAGCAGAACAAAAGATTTTAATCTTTTTTATTACCTTTGCAATCGAAATGAAGAATTACAATACAGCAACACTGTCCAACGGTCTACGCATCATCCATTTGTCGTCACCATCGCCTGTGGTGTATTGCGGCATCGGTATTGCTGCTGGTTCGCGTCATGAGATGGCAGGCGAAGAGGGTGTGGCCCATTTCTGCGAACACATGAGCTTCAAAGGCACCAGTCGCCGGTCAGCCATCCAGATACTGAACTGTCTGGAGAGTGTTGGTGGCGACCTGAATGCTTTTACGAATAAGGAAGACACCACCTTCTATGCTGCTATCCAAAAAGAACATTTCTCCCGTGCCGTTGACCTATTGACAGACATCGTCTTTTACAGTCAGTACCCCCAGCACGAGGTTGAACGCGAAGTGGACGTCATCTGTGACGAGATAGAGAGCTACAACGACACGCCTGCCGAACTGATCTACGACATCTTTGAAAACCAACTGTTCAAAGGCCACCCCTTAGGACATAATATACTAGGTACGCGTGAGCAGGTTCAAAGCTTTACCTCGCAACACGCGCTTCATTTTACCCAGCGATACTATCGCCCTGACAATGCCATTTTCTTTGTCTACGGCGACGTAAACTTTGTGCGTTTGGTGAAGACGCTGGAATCGAAAGACTATTGTAAACAGCGGCCTCATCAGCAAGACATACCACTCAACAGTTATCACGCATCGCTGACCCCTCAAGAGCATCATCAGGCCCACGTCATGCTAGGCTGCCAATCGTTCGGCTATAACGATCCTAGGCGCATGCCACTCTTCCTGCTGAACAACATCTTGGGTGGACCAGGTATGAATGCCCGCCTGAATCTGAAGCTACGCGAACAGCACGGACTGGTCTATACCGTCGAGAGTTCGATGGCCAGCTACAGCGATACAGGTGTATGGAGCGTCTACTTCGGTTGCGACCATCACGATGTGAAGCGTTGCATCCGACTAGTACGTCGCGAACTAGACCGCATGATGCAGTCACCACTCACAGAGCGACAGTTCAGTGCTGCCAAGCGGCAACTCAAAGGACAGCTTACCATTGCTGCAGACAATCGCGAACAGTTTGCACTCGATATGGCCAAACACTTCCTGCACTACGGCAAGGAGCGTAGCCTTGAAGAACTGATTGAACAAATAGACGCCATCACGGCACCACAGTTACAGGATGTGGCCCAACAGCTATTTGCACCGGAACACATGCAGCAACTTATCTTATAGCACTATGGAACAATTACTGCACTATTGCTGGAAACATAAGATGTGGCCGATTGGCGACCTGCAGACCACTGACGGTCGTCGTGTGGAAGTTATCGACCCAGGCCTACACAACCACAACGCCGGTCCTGACTTCTTCAATGCCAAGGTGAAGATTAACGGCATCGAATGGGCAGGCAATGTCGAGATTCACGACCGTTCGTCGCACTGGTACCAACACGGTCACGACAAGGACGAACATTATAATAACGTGGTACTACACGTTGTGGGCGAAGCCGACCGTGACGTACAGACGCTGGAGGGCCATTTTGTACCTCAAATGGTGCTACAGGTTCCACCATCAGTCCTGCAGAACTACGAGGAACTGCTGAAGACCGACCAGTATCCACCCTGCTATAAGATTATCCCTACTCTGACACCACTTGTCATTCATTCGTGGATGGCAGCATTGCAGACGGAGCGATTGGAGCAAAAGACTATCGCAATCTTACAGCGTGTCAAAGAACGTGACGGATCATGGGAGGAGGCCTATTTTCAGACACTGGCACGCAACTATGGCTTTGGCATCAATGGCGATGCCTTCGAGGAGTGGGCCCGTCATATTCCCTTGAGTGCCGTTGGCAAGCATCGCGACGACCTATTTCAGATTGAGGCTATCTTCATGGGACAGGCCGGACTCTTGGAGCTTAACACCATTCCTGAACGCTATCAGCAACAGGCACTGAACGAGGGATTTTTTGCCAAGTTGCGCAACGAATACCAGTATCTGGCCCATAAGTTCCAGTTGCAGCCCATGAACGCCCAATTGTGGCGTTTCCTCCGCCTGCGTCCCCAGAACTTCCCGCATATCCGTATAGCCCAGTTGGCCAACCTCTACTACATGCGCAAGGCAGGACTTTCAGAGTTGATAGAATGCCCCGACGTCATCAGCCTAAGCCAGAAGATGCGTACGCAGGTGACACCATATTGGGAAACCCACTATACGTTCGGTTCAGAGAGCACCAGCAATGCCAAGCACCTGTCGCCGTTCTCCATCAACCTGTTGATCATCAACACCTGCATTCCCCTACTCTTCGCCTACGGGCGTCAAACCTGTCGCGAAGAGCTATGTGACCGGGCCTTCGACTTCCTCGAACAACTGAAGGCTGAAAACAATCACATCATCCGTATGTGGCAGGAGTGTGGTCTCACGGTGAAGTCGGCAGGCGACTCACAGGCGCTTATCCAGTTAAAGAAGGAATATTGCGACAAAAAGGACTGCCTGCGCTGTCGTATAGGTTACGAATACCTGCGCGCGAAGCGATAAGCGCTTCGCTAGTGAATAGTGAATAGTGAATAGTGAATAGTGAATAGTGATAGTCAATGAAATACTGTTTTGAAACCCGCATGGAGGTACGCGACTACGAGTGCGACATCGAAGGCATTGTGAACAATGCCAACTACCTCCACTACACTGAGCATACCCGTCATTTGTTTCTGAAGACGTGCGGACTCTCATTTGCCGAGATGCACGAAAAAGGTGTTGATGCCGTAGTTGCCCGCATGAATCTACAGTTCAAGACACCCTTACGTTGCGATGACGAGTTCATTTCGCGCCTGTGGCTTGAGAAGCAAGGCATCAAGTACGTGTTCCATCAGGACATCTTCCGTGCCAGCGATGAAGCCCTCTGTTTCCGTGGCGACATCACGCTGGTGTGTCTTATCAACGGACGACTAAGCGACAGTGAAGACTACAACCAAGCATTTTCAGCCTATCTATGAACGACGAAACATACTACGCGATAGCACTGACCCGCATGACGGGCTTCAACCAGCAGATGGCCTTACAGCTCTATCAGACATTGGGTAGCGCCATGGCGGTTTACGACCATCGCAACGATATTGGCGATGTGGTGCCTGACACGACACCCCGTCTGCGCGAAGCGATGAAAAACTGGGACGATGCACTGAAACGGGCTGCTGCCGAAATGGCATTCGTCACCAAGAACAACATCCGTGTCCTGACCCTGGGCGATGCTGACTATCCCCAACGGCTCAGCGAATGTCCCGACGCTCCCCTACTCCTCTATTATAAAGGTAGTGCCGACCTCAACCAACGCTATGTGCTGAATATCGTGGGTACACGCCATTGCACGACCTACGGACAGGACTTGATACGACGCTTCATCGCCGACTTGCGCACCATGTGTCCACAGGTATTGATTGTCAGTGGCCTAGCATACGGCATCGATGTCTGTGCACATAGCAATGCCCTTCAGCAGGGCTTCGAGACGGTAGGCGTGCTGGCTCACGGACTCGACCAGATTTATCCACATGCCCATCGCGACATTGCCGCCAACATGCTGAAGCAGGGAGGCCTGCTCACGGAGTATATGAGTCAGACAGAGGCACTACCCAATAATTTCCGCCAGCGCAACCGTATCGTGGCAGGCATCTCAGATGCTACCATTCTCGTCGAGAGTGCCATCAAAGGCGGAGGCCTCATTACCTGTCGCATCGCCCAAGAGTATGGTCGCGACGTCTATGCATTCCCCGGGGCTATAGGGATGCCATATAGCGAGGGCTGCAACAAGATGATTCGAAACAACACGGCAGCACTCATTACCTGTGCTGAAGACCTGATAGAGAATATGGGATGGCAAACTGTTCAGCAAAAGCCAGAAGCCATTGAGCGCCAGCTGTTCCCAGACCTCACACCTGAAGAGCAGCAAGTGGTCAGTCTCTTACAGCAGACCAACGACTTGCAACTTAACATCATCAGTGTTAAGACGAACATTCCTATTGGTCAACTAACAGCTCTTCTCTTCTCATTAGAGATGAAGGGTATTATCAAACCATTGGCCGGAGGAACCTATCACCTGCTGAAATAGCCTGTCTCGCTATGCGACCTGATATCATATATCGCGATTGACCATAGCAGCAACGCACGAGTCTGACCAGACATTCTCAGCTGTTTCCACCATGTCGATGATGGTATAGATAGGCAGGATGATGCCTAAGATAGCGACAGGGGCGCCGATGCCCGACATGAGCGAGAGAGTGAGGAAATAGCAACCCATAGGGACACCGGCATTACCCACAGCCGATATGACGGACACTACAATCCATAGCAGGATGGTAGTCCATGTCAGAGGTGTGCCACCATTCTGCATCACAAAAAGCGAAGTGACAAGGATAAAGGCGGCACAACCGTTCATATTAATCGTGGTGCAGACGGGCAGGACAAAACGAGCCACCTTGCTACGAATGCCCAGGCGATTCTCTGCTGAGTCCATTGTAACAGGCAAAGTGGCCGCACTGCTCTTGGTAAACAACGCCATCAGAACGGCAGGCATCATCCGACCCAGCACATGAACTGGGTTCAGCCCTCGAAGCAACAGGAAGATTGGCAGAATGATAAAGAACTGGACGACATTGCCTCCCAACACAACCAACACATACTTACCAATACTATCGACCACCACACCTGCCGATACCTGCGCAGCCAGCTGTGCCGAGAAAGCCACGATACCTAAAGGCAAAGCCCAAATGAGCCCACGGATTAAGAGGAACAACAATTCTTGCAGTCCTAACAGTCCTTTTACTACCACAGCCTTATTCTCTGAATCCGGCAACTTTGACAATCCGAAGCCAATGGCAAAGGCTAACAGCAACAAGGATAGCACGTTACCTTCCAGACCTGGTTTTACAATGTTGTTAGGCACGATGCTGATAATATGGTCGATGTATGATGTCTGTGGGGCGAGGTCGGAAGGTTGAGATGGCTCACTGATAGCCTCTAAGGGCAGATTGCCTGGGGCGATGAGCACATAGAGTACGGCGCCTACAGTTGCTGCAGCGAATGTCGTCAGCAAAGTATAGGTCAGTGTGTGGGCAAAAATCTTGCCTGAGCCTTTCGAACCAAACGTGGCAAAGGTGGTAATCACTGCCAGCACAATGGTAGGCACTGCCAACAATTGGAACAATCGCGTATATACCGTTGCCACAAAATTCATGACCTCGTTGAGCCAATTCAAGCCCAACAGTCCCAAGACAGCACCCACTACGAGTGCACCAATCCATATCAATGTTCTTTTCATACTTATATCTTAAACTCTAAACTCGCAAAAATATTGCGTCCTTTTTGCGGAATATCGTTCCAGTCAGCATAGGTGGCATAGAGTCGGTCGAATACATTCTCAATGCCCACACGCAGGGTAAATTGCGAGAATTGGTATTGTGAAGAAAGGTTTAGTACGGTCCATGCAGCAGCAGGCGATTCACCATATGTAGTGCCAGACGTGTCCTGACGCGTATTGCCCTTTACCTCAGCCTGTACATGCAGTTTCTGATAATCATAGGCCAGTCGGAAGTCATAGCTGAAAGGTGATATCAAAGGCAAGGCATCGCCATCGGCATCACGTCCTATGGCATAGCCCAGCGAGAGTCGATAGTTGAGCGCTGAGCGTTTAGATACCTTCATATTGTAATTGGCAGTCAGTGAGGCATTGGCAATGGTGGCGTGATCGATGTTGCCATAGACCTTTACGCCCTCGGCACCGACAGTCATCGCACTCAGGCGATTCTCAAACTGTCCGATGATGTAGTTCGAGAAGAAGAACGCGTTAATATCAGTTGAAAGTTGAAAGTTGAGGATTGAAAGTTGATAAGCAACATTCAGTTCAATGGCACTCTCGTTCTTTAGCCGTGGATTACCAATATAGTCGTACTGATCGAAGGTGTTGTTCAGATAATAGCCATAAGCCTCCGTCACCGTGGGTGCTCTGCTGCCCCAACCAGCCCCGATTGACAACTGAGAATTGACCGTGGACAATTGATAGTTGGCAGCGATGCGACCCGTCGTCTGGTGGTAATAATTCTCCATGCCAGGGAAAAAGACGCTCAGTGCTTTGTAGCCCTCCTCGCTGTTCAGACGTTGTTGTTGCCAAGAGAGTTTACCAGAAAGGCGCAAGGTCGACACATTGCTGAGGTGAATGTTGTCCGTCAGCGCAGCACCGATATTCATAGTTCCCACATCGGGCCACGTCACCATATACATCGGAGCCGCACCACCAGGATACATCGTCATGTCGGCAAATAGACGATTGTAGTAACTGTCTATGTTCAACTGTGCGGTATGTTTTCCAAAGCTACCCGTCAGCAGTGAATAGGCACCAGCCGTCCAGCTTTTGCCTGGCATATCCATGTGGATCGCAACGTCTGGGCGCTTCGTGTCGTCCATGATGTGAGTGATGTGATTGTAGTACACCTTCGTCTCCCACGACTCCAGTCGGCTGTCCTGAAACAGATGTTTATACGACAGCGAGGTAATGAAGGCCTCAGCCTTCGCCACGTCCATGTTCAGAGCCGGATAGCCCACGTCAGTGGCACGGTCGAAGATGAACGTTGCCTCTGCCATATCATGCTCAGCCAGTCTGACACCGCCATTCACGAATGCATTGACTTTCTGGAACTGTGAGAATGGCAACTCCTTGGCTCCACCCGTTTTGTAGTTGTCCGCATGACGATAGAACACACCACCATTGCTATAGAACCGATGCGACGACCAGGCAGCATCGGCACCATACACTTGCACGTGACCATTCGTCTCGTAGCCCGCCGTTGCCGTGGCTGTAAAGGAGGTATTGTCAAAGCCCGCCTTTCTCAGTCGCAAATCCAGTGCACCACCGATATTCCCCGTAGCCTGTGGATTACCGTCCAGTCCAGCATTCAGGCTGATGCTCTGCAGATTGCCGCTCTCCACATAACTCGTCACGGGATCCATCTTGTCCGTGCAGGCATAGAATATCTTCATGCCGTCGATGGTGGTGGATATACGCTCGGTCTGCATATTGTTGACCACAGGCTCCCAAGCGTATGACCCACGTCGTACCAGATTGACGTGCGACAACTCCGACAGGTGTTCGTCGATAGACGCTACCTGTCCCTTGGCAGAGCGTTTGCCGCCCTGCTTGCGGGAGACCACCACCACCTCATCCAGCCGTTGGGACTGGTTCACGGTGGTGTCGGCCTGCAATCCGATTGTCAACAATAATAATCCAAGCATACGTCCTTACTTCTTACATCTTACATCTTACATCATCCATCTTACTTCTTACATCATCCATCTTAAATCGTGACATCCCAGTACAGTGAGCTCAATTCCTCGCCACCAGCCACGACGTTACCATCAGCGTCCTTCACGGTCAGATGAATGCGCCACAGACCTGTCATTGTCAAGTTAATAGTGCCCTGATAACTGCCATCGGTTTGTTTTACGAGTGCCGTATTGTTAGGCGACGTATGGTTACCCATGTCAGGCATGCGGGGGTCGATGCCGATGGTAAAGGAATTCTCAGCTATAAGATAGGGAGTGGTGGCCTTGGCGCTCTTCTTCGAGACGTAGGCGCGGATGCCGTTCGTGCCGGTCTGCCATTCATTGGGGTTTACCAGCGACAGGTAATAGGTGTCGTCGCCTGCCTTGAACGACTTCAGCCACACTTGTCCGTTGGGCAGAGCATTTACCACAACATCTTTTTTCTCGATACCGCCCGTCTTGCCCAATACCAGTGCGTCATATGATAGTGTCCACGAGCCAGCGTCACTGGTGTTCATCACGAGCGATACCCACGTGTGCTTCACTGCCAAATAGGCACCGTTGAAACTCTCGGCAGCACCGCCCACTGGTGTACTGTGATACATATCCATCTTCACCATGTGCATCAGCGGCGTGAGGTTCGTCACATCGAAGTTCTTGATATAGTTGCCCGTCGACTGCTTGGTGGCTACGAAATAGATGTCGTTATAGCCCGTGTGCAGAGCGCCCGTCTTGGTATAAGCAAATACGTTGTACTTGCCATCGATAACGGTCGACAACTCTGGCACAATCTTGACGGTCTGCAAGAAACGGTACACCTGCAGTGCCTCCTCTGCTGAGCAGCAGTCAATATCGTCTGTGATTGTGATACCAGGAATCTCGATACCTGCCTGCACACCGTCGTCGTTGCTGTTGCAGGAGGTCACGGTAGTGCCCAAGAGCACTACCACAACCGAAAGAAAGGAATTTTTGAGTATCTTCATAACTGTAAACCTCCTACGTTATATCTTTAAACTTTAAACAATAAACTATAACCAATTAATATCCTGGGTTCTGGGCAATACCAAGTGCCTCACCGCTCAGGCCTGTCGGGATGGGCTGGCGATAGTGCTTGCCACGAATGTTATTATACTTGGCGCGCAGGTGGTTGTGCACCTTGGTAAAGTAGGCCTCCTGATCAGCGTTGTAGGTGTTGCCGAGGGCTGTCTTCCAGTCGTCGGCGAAGTGCTTGTAGGCCGAAACCTTCTTGACAGAAGATATCAAGTCCTTCCAGCGGTAGCTGTTCAACACAGAGAATTGCTCGTAAGTGAATTCGTAGTCCCACTCGCGCTTGATCTCGGGGAAAGTGGGAGCGCTGACCTCAGCGATGCCGGCACGACGGCGCAGCTGGTTGAAAGGCTCAGCGGCCTCAGTGTTGCGACCCAGTTGCACAAGAGCCTCGGCCTTCGTCAACAGCACTTCGGCATAGCGAATCTCGATACGGTCGACACTGTTCTGCTTAATCTCCAGATTCTCTGAATTCTCGTAACTCTGGTCTACACCCTTACCATTGATGGGCGTATAGACGGGTGAGTAGTAGTGGTAAGTCTGACCGTCCTCAGGGTTCTTCACCTCAACGAGGTAGGTCTCTGCTAGACGCTTGTCATTAGGCTGCTCAGCCTTCCAGTCGTCATAAAGATTGTCGTCGGCCACTTCGGTATGGTTCTGCTTAAATCCTTTGTTGTTTTCACCGTTAAGGAATGGGAAAGTCCATGAGCAGTGCGTCTGGTGGTTGCCTTGAGCATCATTCTTGTCACCATCGTGGGCGATAGTAAAGAGGTGCTCGTTGGTGCCACGCTTGTTACTCTCATAGTCGCGGCCATAGAGTTTGTTGAACTCTGGATCGAGGGCCAACTTACCACTGTTGATAACCTTGTCGGCATACGCGACAGCTTTCTCCAGACGACTGTCTGTTTTCGAGAACTGAGGATCAGCCTGACCATTGGCGATGGCCTGAACCTCTGCTGCAGTCAGTGGGTTGTCACCCCATACCAGATAGGTACGAGCCAATAGAGCCTGAGCAGCCTGCTTGGAAGGAACGCGCGGGTCACCATTATAGTCGTTCAATAGGGCTTCGGCCTCTGTGAAGTCACTGACAATCTGGTTGAACACAACGTTCAGTTCCTGACGCTCAGTGGTAGAACCGCCATTCTCCGTGAATACGGGCACCTCACCCCACAACTGGGCCAGCTTCAGGTAAGCCAAGGCGCGCAGGAACTTCGCCTTACCGACGGCGGCGTTATAACCCGACTGCGTCACCTTCTTGGCCTTCAGCGAGTTGTCGATGGTGGTGATGGCCTCATTAGCCTGAGCAATGCCGAGAAGCAGGTGGTTGAATATCTTCACCTGATACCACGTGGTGGGTTCCTGTTCGAAACGGCTGTTCACAGGACCGGCCTCGCTCTCCTCACCCTCGAAGGATATGAGTTTGTTCGAGTTCAGCTCGATGATGAACGAGAACGATGACGACAGGGGCTGCCAGTGGCTATAGACACCGTTGACGAGCGCCAAGGCACTGGCATCATCGTCTACGACATTCTCGTCTGTCACTTGATTATTATTACTACCTGCATCATCGCTACTGCTCGAGCAAGATACGAATCCTAATGAAAGGGTTGCTGCCAATGCGGCACTGAATAAAAAATTCTTCTTCATACTTAAATCTCCTTTTACCTTTTAGTTAATACTGTGTGTAAGTTTAGTTTTATTTTAATGTTAAGTTAATACCAAATACGATGCTGCGCGACGAAGGATAGGCACCTGCATCTGTGCCGCTGGCCACCTCGGGGTCGTAGCCCTTATAGGGTGTGATGGTGAAGAGGTTCTGGCCTGTGGCATAGATACGCACGTCTACAGGGAACGCCTTGGCCAATGGCAGGCGATAGCCAATGGTGACGTTGCGCAACTTCAGATAGCTAGCACTCTGCACATAACGACTGTCGATATACGAGAAGGGACGGGCATTGACGGTAGACAGCGGATAGTCGATATTAGCCAGACGTTCACCAACCGTGCTGAGCACATTGTACGAGTCACCAACCAATTCCAGACGACGGCCCAGAGCATTGTACACCTTGTTGCCATAGGTGCCGGCAAATGATGCCGAGAAGTCGAGTCCACGCCACGTCAGCTGTGTCGAGAAACCATAGATGAGCTTGGGTTGGATGCTACCCAGTATCTGACGATCGTTACCGTCGATACGTTGGTTGCCATCGGTATCTTCAAACTTCAGGTCGCCAACCTTGGGGATCTGTCCATTAACCGTAGGCAACTGGCTCACATCCTCGCCAGGTTGTACGATGCCGAGGTAGTTCAATCCGTAGAACGAACCCAACGACTCGCCCTTATGCAGGATATACTGGTTGTCAGCACCTTGGATGACGTTATCCGTTGTACCCATGTCGGTAATCTCGTTCTTGTTGTAAGCCACATTGGCACCAAGCGTCCACGAGAGGCGTTTACGACGGATGAGAGCTACGTTGGCCGACAGTTCAACGCCCATATTCTCGACATTGCCCACATTCTGCAACTGGGTGGTAACGCCTGATGCGAACCCCATCGGCACGATCAACAGCAGGTCGCTGGTCTTCTTGTAGTAAGCATCGAACGTGATGCTCAGGCGATCGTGCCAGAGTCCGAGGTCGACGCCGAGGTTATAACTGGCTGTGGTTTCCCACTTCAGGTTGTCGTTGGCGGCATTCTGCTTCGAATAGCTGCTGCTGCCAGCATACGAACCTGTAGCGTAGGAGGTGGTGAAGGCATAATCGCTGATTTCCTGATTGCCCACCAGACCAGCGGACAGGCGTACCTTGAGATAGTCGATGCTGCGGACGGTACTCAGGAACGACTCCTTCTCGACGTTCCAAGACAGGCCTAACGAAGGGAAGTAGCCCCAACGATTACCTGCCGAGAAGCGGCTGCTGTTGTCGGCACGGAAGGTGGCCGTAGCGTTATAGCGTCCAAGGAAAGTATAGTTGACGCGAGCCAGCAGTGAGTTCAGCGACGACTCGCTGATGCCGGTTTGCGGTGTATAGACGTTAGCACCGTCACCCAGATTATACTGTTTCAGAGCCTCATTGGTGAAGTGGTTGGTACGAGTGGCGCTATAGGTGGATGTCTGTGTCTGGCGGGTATAGCCAGCCAATGCGTCGATATAGTGCTTGTCATTTAGGTTGTGACTGTAACTAACGGTATATTCCTGCTGCCACACGTCAGTCTGACGATTGCCCACACCGCCGATGCCCTGCGTAGCCAGTCCGAGCGATGTGTAGGCTCCCGAGAAGTAGTTCTGCGTCAACTTCTCGCTGTTCAGGCCCACCGAAGCCTTCACGGTCAGACGGCCAATGCGATAGGAAGCCCATAGGCTGGAGAGCAGATAGTTGTTGATGTTCTCTGCCACACTCTCCTTCAGGTCGTAGACGGCATTGGCCGCATGGTCGCCAATGGCAAAGTAGGCATACTCATAGGGATTGGTGAAGTTGTACGTTCCGTCGGCATTGTATACTGGAATGACGGGCGGTGTCAGCAGGGCATAGACAAAGCTATTGGTAATGCCTGCCGAATAAGGCGACGAGTTGAACACCTGTTCCTCGGTCGTGGTCAGCCCGCTCTGCTTCGAGCGACCGTAGGTGGCATTAACACCAAAGTGCAGGTCTTTCTTCAGTTTCCACTCGGCATTGACATGGAAGTTGTAACGTTGGAAACCAGAACCGATGACGATACCGTCCTGATTGGTATAGTTGGCCGAGAAAGCGTAACGGTTCTTTTGTCCGCCACCATTGATGCTCAGCTCGTGGGTCTGCTGGGTAGCCGTACGCAACACGGCATCCTGCCAGTCAGTACCCTTGCCTAGTGTAGCGATGTCGGCATCGGTGTAGCCGCCCTTGTTGTCAAAGAAGTCCTTCTGCAACTTGGCCCATTCCGAGGCACCCAGCAGGTCGAGCTTCTTGCTGACATGGCTCACGCCAATCTTATAGCCGTAGCTGATGTTGACCTTGCCCTCGCCCAACTTACCCTTCTTCGTAGTAATTAGGATGACGCCATTGGCACCACGTGAACCATAGATCGCAGTAGCCGAGACGTCTTTCAACACCTCGATAGACTCGATGTCACTGGGATTGATGGTAGCCAGCGGATTCAGACTGCCTTCAATGGCTCCAAGACCCGTGCCATTCAGGGCGGCATCCTTGAAGTAGATGAACCCATCGACAACATAGAGAGGCTCGTTCGAGGCATTGATAGAGTTGCCGCCACGAATGCGTATCTGGCTGTCGGCACCAGGCTGACCACTGGTGGCTGTCACGTTCAGACCTGCCACCTGTCCGCTCAGGGCACCATCGAGCGTAGGCTGCAGACTTTTTTCAAACACCTCAGCGCGAACGGTTGTCACGCTACCCGTCAATTGGGTACGCTTCTGAGTGCCGTAGCCAACGACCACTACCTCGCTGAGCTTGTTGGAATTGTCAATGAGCTGAATGTCAATAGTCTCCGAGTCATCATAGACGTCAACCTCCTGTGAACGATAGCCCACATACTCGACGCTCAACGTCAGCGGTAACCTGTTTTTGGTCAGCAGTCGGAAATTACCCTCTGCATCCGTCACGGCACCAGTCTCCTTACTCGACTTAGGTACCAGTGTGGCACCAATCAGAGGCTCACCAGTACGAGCATCGGTGATGCGACCCGTCAGAGTGGTCTGTGCAAAAGCTATGGTTGCCGTTGCCAGCAGTATAATCTGTGTAAACAATCTTTTTCCCATAAGCGCAAATCTTCTCTAAAGGAACGGGCCGTCACGTTGCCCGCTCCTCGCATTTTAAAACAAGTATTTATGATGGCTAAAGTTTATTTTTGTGCTAAGTCCTTGTTGACTACGCGCTGCTTCTGAGCTGCCAATTCTTTCTGAGTCAGAGATAGCAGACCGTAGTGGTGCAGATCGTTGACACCTGTAGTCAGTATCCAACCCACGAAGTCATTGATGGCGGTGTTGCTGTGTTGATAGGCAAAACCTACGCGACCTACGGGAATCTCATCGTACTGTGAGTGTTCCAACAGCATAATGATGTCATCCAAGCGTCCGCTTTCCAACGTCTGTCGGCCCTGCTTGTCGATATCCAAAGGCAACAGTGTCAGCGATGCTTTCAATTGACGATTGTCTATATCGAAAATATTGGATAAGGAATTGATGGTGACACCCAGGGGATCGCGACTGATGGCTGTAGTGAGAAACGAGTCGTCGCCCGAAATCTTCTTGCCTTTGTAGTTTGCGGTCTCTTGCTTCAGATACGAGGCATAGAGGCGCGAGGCCGACTGTTGGCTGTTGCCTGTATAGATATGAACGTGCTGTTCGGCTTTTGTCTCCTCTCGCGTCTCGTCCAACTCGTCCTTCACGAAGAACAGCGAACGCAACTTCTTGGCATTCAAGCGGTGCGAGGCTATCAGGTGGTCGGCCACAGAATTCTTCGTGGTGACGGGAAGCACAGCAAAGCGAGCAAAACTCACTGCTTCTGCATCGGTCGCCAACGATAGTGTGTTGGAATTGTTATCCTGCGATTTCCCTGAAACAAACTGGAAATCAACGTTTGTGTGGCTTTTCTGGTAGTCGCTGGCCCACTTCTCTACAAGAGGACGTACAAAGTTAGGTACGCGCAGCGAAATCTTTTCCTGACTAATGGCTGTCTGACTAAGCAGCACCCCTAAGAACAATGCTATGTGGAATACCGGTTTTTTCATATTGTTGTTGTTCGTTATATATATTAATATTGTGTTGGTTTCGTTTCTCCTTATCATTACGCATCATATGCATGCTACAGCAACAGCAGCACCACATTCGCATTCGCAGGTTCATCATCATTGTTCTCATAACTCTATACTTTAAACTATTAACTTTTATTTCACGCTGCAAAGGTACGGCGATTTCTACATTCTCACAATCCCACATTTATGGCATTCGCATACCACAACTATGGTATTTCGAAAGCAACCACTTCTATCTCCACCAATGCGCCTTTCGGCAAAGTCAATTTTCAATTTTCAATTTTAAAGGTGTACTTCCTTATCCACTACCTCGCCGTTCAGGATCTTGAAGGAGTTGAGGTGAACGCCTTCGTGGAGGGAGAGGATGGCGTAACGGATGGTAGGGTCGTTGGCCAAACGGAGGTCTTCCTGCGATGGACGCGAGGGCGAGGCGGGATGACTGTGCCAATTGGCGAGAATCTTCAGACCTTTGCTGCGTGCGTATTTCAGGGCAGCAAACTGGTCCTTGGGGGCGAAGGAGAAGTGTTCTGGCGAGTGGTCGATATTCTCCATCCGGTAGTTCTCCGACACGACGTCGCCCTCCTGGCCGCTAGTACCCAGCAGGTAACCGCACGTCTCATTAGGTGCGTCCTGCTGGGCCTGAGCTGTCAATTCATCAATAATGGTCTGTGGAATAATCATTGTCAATTATCAATTATGCTTAAGGTCGCAAGCGGCCTGTTCGTAGTCTATCAGGCGGTCGATGGTGGGGTGGCTGCCGCAGACGGCACACGAGTCGCGATGCCTCACGGGAACCGTGCGGAACAGCATGGTCTTGGCATCGAAGGTAAGCAGACGGTTGGTCAGCAGTTCACCAATGCCTGTGAAATACTTCAGGGTCTCTGCGGCCTGAATGGTGCCGAGCATACCGGCGATGGCTCCCAGTACGCCTGCCTGTGAACAGGTGGGAACGGCACCCACGGGAGGCGGTTCCTTGAACATGCAACGGTAGCAGGCGGTGCCGGGCAGGTGAGTAAACGTCTGACCATTGAAACGCAGGATGCCACCATGCGAGAAGGGTTTGCCCGCCATGACGCACGCATCGTTGATGAGGAACTTCACGGGGAAGTTGTCCGTGCCGTCGACGATGAAGTCGTACTCCTTGATGACGTCCAGCGCGTTCGACGAGTCGAGGAACTCGTAATAGGTATCTACCTTCACATCGGGATTGATGGCCTTGATTTTCTCCTCAGCACTTTTTACCTTCGGTACGCCCACGTCCTTGGTAAAATGGATCACCTGACGCTGCAGGTTGCTTAAATCGACGACATCCGCATCCACGATACCAATGGTGCCGATGCCTGCTGCAGCGAGGTAGAGCGACACGGGAGCACCCAGTCCGCCGGCACCCACTACGAGCACACGCGCGTTCATGATTTTCTCTTGTCCTTCCACGCCGACGTCCTGCAACAGGATGTGCCGCGAATAGCGCTGTATCTGTTCTTCAGAAAAGTCAATCATAATTTTCAATCTTCAATGTTCAAACTTCAAACTTCAAACTTCAAACTTCAAACTCTAAACTTCAAACTTCAAACTTCAAACTTCAAACTTTATATCCCCTCCTCCCATGAAGTACAGGAAATCAACGTTGTCGCCTTCCTTCAGTTGCAGGCCGTCCCACTCAGTACGGTCCACGAAGTCGTCGTTCACCTGAACGCTTACCATTTCGGGCTGCTGTACGTTGTTCTGTCTGATCAACTCTGTGAGGCTGAGGGGCAACTGCACCTCCTGCACCTCTCCGTTTACTGTAATCTTTGCCATAATCTATCTTCCAATAATCTTTTTCACTGCAATTACTAACTTGTCCACGTCTTCGCGGGTGTTGTAGAGAGCGAAGGTGGGACGGACACTCATCTCGTAGCCAAGGGCGCGCAGGGCGGGCTGGGCGCAGTGGTGACCGGCACGTACGGCGATACCTTCCTTGTCGAGCAAGGTGCCAACCTCGGGCACGGGGATACCGTCGAGGACGAAGCTCACGACAGAAACGCGGTTCTTAGGATTGCCGATGAGCGTCAGACCAGGAATCTGGGCGAGTTGCTCGCGGGCATACTCCGTCAACTGGTGCTCGTGGTGCTCAATGTTGCGCAGACCTATGTGCGACACGTAGTCGAGGGCAGCACCCAGTCCGATAGCATCGGCGACGTTGGGCGTTCCTGCCTCAAAGCGGGCGGGTGGCACATTGTATTCAGTGCGCTCGATGGTGACATCTTTAATCATGTTACCACCACCCTGCCAGGGCTGCATCTTATCGAGCAGTTCCTTGCGACCGTAGACCACACCGATGCCGTTGGGGCCGTAAATCTTATGACCGCTGAACACGAAGAAGTCAGCACCCAAAGCCTGCACATCGACAGGCGTGTGGGCGATGGACTGAGCACCGTCAATCAACACGGGGATGTTGTGCGCATGAGCAATCTCGATGATACGCTGCACATCGTTGATGGTGCCGAAGGTGTTATTCACATGGCCCACGCTGACGAACCGCGTACGAGGCGTGATGATGCGCTCGAACTCCGAGAGAATCAGGTCGCCATTCTGGTCGGTGGGGATGGCGCGCAGTGTGGCACCCTTCTCCTGAGCCACGCGCTGCCAGGGCACGATGTTGGCATGATGGTCGAGCTCGCTAACGATGACGTCATCGCCCGGCGTCAGGAACTGTCGGCCGTAGGTCTGCGCCACGAGGTTGATGCCCTCGGTGGTACCACGCACGAAGATGATCTCCTCGCTGGTGGCGGCGTTGATGAACCGTTGCACCTTTTCACGGGCCTCTTCGTAAGCATCCGTTGCACGGGCAGCAAGAGTATGCGCACCGCGGTGGATGTTCGAATTATAATTACGGTAATAGTCCGAGATCTTGTCGATGACCAGGTTCGGCTTCTGCGTCGTGGCACCGTTGTCGAGCCACACAAGGTCGTGGCCGTTCACCTTCTGGTTCAGCACGGGGAAGTCGCGCTTAATCTGCTCCGAGTTAAGCGTGTCGGCCTCCTCGTAGTGCAGGTCGCGCAGCTTCTGCGTCTCAGGGATGCCGATGCCGAAACCGTCATCCTTGGGCAGCGAAGAGGGCTGTTCCGTTTGATGCTTTGGCAAAGCATCATACAGAAACGCCAGCGCCTCTAAGTTCAGACCTTCGTCAGGAACAACCTCCTTCCGTTCCGCCTGAAGCTCCTCGGGACAGTATTGCTGCGCTACTTGCCTCAGCAGTTCGAGCCCAGGATCCTGTATACCGTATCCGTTAATATTCTGAATATCAATCATGAATTACTTCTCTACTTTGTTCCTGTGCTGATAGTCATGATAGTAGCCTACTTCTACATTCTCAAGGACAGCGATGGCATCGTCGGTGAGCGAAGCAAGACTGAAATACTTAGTGAGCAGATAAGAAGCCACACCAAACTTGTCGAGACCCATCAATCGGGCTGACAATGAGGGAGCAATCTCACCTGGAATACCGCTCTGGTGCAGACCAATGACGCCCTGATTTTTCTCGCCAACACGCACGAGGATAATCTTTGTGGTACCAACACCACGGCCCGTTAGGTACTGTCCCTCTACCTCCACCTTGTCTGAAGGAATCAGGGGTACACCACGCCACAGAATCACGCGAGTGCCGAAAAGATCCGTCGTCACAGGCGGCACACCACGCCACGTACATTCGCGCTCGAAGGCAGCGATGGCACGCGGATGAGCGATGAAAAATGCAGGTTCCTTCCATACCAGCGACAGCAGTTCATCGAGGTCGTCGGGTGTGGGTGCGCCGTATCGTGTCGTAATGCGGTAAGCTGGATTGGCAGCAGCCAACAGACCGAACTGCTTGTTGTTGATTAACTCCCACTCTTGGCGTTCTTTGATGCTCTCGATGCTGAGGCGTAGCTGTTCTTCCAACTGATTATAGGGGTTGTTGTAGAGGTCACTGACACGAGTATGTACACGCACAACGGTCTGTAGCGTGTTCAGCGCGTACTCCGTTGGATTCTCCTCGTAGTCGATATAGGTCTCAGGGATGATATTGTCCTCCTCATGTCCACTCACCAGGTCGATGTGCTTCTCACCGTGATCGTTGACCGTAGCCTTCAGGCGCAGCTGCTTGTCGACGGCCTTCCCGAAGGTTTCGCGGAAGTCGGGAACTTCCTTGATGAATTTCTCCAGTTCCTTCAGTTTCAGTCCAAGAAACACTGTCGGTGTGATAGCACGGACGCTCACCGTCGACTCTGCATCATCCAGCAGGTCAGCCTCACCAAAGTATTCGCCATCACCCAAGAGTGCTATGCGCAACTCTTCACCATGAGGGCCTTTACTGATGACCTCAGCCTGTCCGCTGGCCACGATAAAGAATTTCTGCTTGTCCTTACCTTCTTCGACAAACAATTTCCCGATTTCCACCTCTTTGGTCTCGAACGAACGAGCCAAACGATCAACAATATCATCCTCGAACTCAGAGAATAGAGGAATCGCCTTCAGACTCTTTGCAGAGAACGATGGTTCGCCATTCAGATACTGAATGGGCAGACGCTCACTCTTTCTCAATTCGACCTTCGTGCGGTTCACGCGAAACGTGCCGCCACTAACCTGCACCCAGGGCAATAACTTAAGAAGTAATCTCGGAGTAATCGAGCCCATCTGTGGGGCTGTTTTAGTGGTGGTTGCCAGTCTTCTGGCGGTGGCAGTGGTCACACTGCGCTGAAGATTTGAATCTGCCATAATCGTTTAGTTTTAATGTTTTACTTTTTTACCTTTTTACTTTTTTATCGTTACCTTATGTATTGTTCCTTCCACGTGTTCGACGGAAAGGACGTTGTAGCCCTGCTCCTTAGCGTTGCGCGGCACATTGTCCAGAGGTTCCCCCTCTGCGAGCAATACCTCCAGGATGTCGCCCGGCTGGAGCTTCGAGAGCTCAATCTTGGTCTTGACGAAAGTCATCGGGCAGTGCTCCTTCGTGATGTCTAATACCTTTGTTGCCATATTTCTTAGCTCTTAACTCTTAATTCTTAACTAAATAAACAATGTCTGTCCGCCTTCGCTCAGATTGAGGAACGATGCCACGCCGAGCACGTCCTTCACCTCGGGGATGAAGTCCTCCTTCTTCAGGCCGAGCACGTGCATCGCCATCTCGCAGGCATAGAGGTTGATACCGAGCGCCTTGGCCGCCTCGACCAGTTCCTCGAGCGTCGCCACGTTGTTCTTGCGCATCAGGTAGCGGAATATCTTCGGGCCTGCACCAAGGAAGTTGAAACGGCTCGTAGGCGTAACTTTCAGTCCACCCATCATAAAGCCGAAGAGCTTCGTCAGCCAGTTACCGCCGGTGAACGAGCGGCCCTGCTTCTGCTTGATGGCGTCGAGGCCCCAGAAGGTGAAGAAGATGTTCACCTCGTAGCCTACCGCCGCCGCGCCCGTACCTAATGTAAATACTGCGGTCAGTTTGTCGAAATCGCCACTAAAAGCGATGATGCTTAGTTTCTTATTGTCAGCCATAACATTATTCCTTGTCAAAATTATATAGCGCCGTGCTCAGATAGCGTTCACCAGTATCGGGCAACAACACCACAATACGTTTACCTTCATTTTCAGGGCGACGTGCCAGTTTGATGGCTGCAGCGGCTGCAGCACCACTGGAGATACCTGCCAAGACGCCATCTTTGCGAGCCAGCAGACGAGCTACGCCATAGGCCTCATCGTCCTTGATACGAAGAATCTCGTCATACACTGTTGTGTCGAGCGTCTTAGGCTGGAAACCAGCACCAATTCCTTGTATCTTGTGAGGACCGGGCTTTTCACCGCTGAGTACCGATGATGAGTAAGGCTCTACACCCACTATCTTCACCTTCTTGTCCTGCTGTCGCAATACCTGACCAACACCAGATATCGTACCACCTGTACCAATACCAGCTACGAAGATGTCGATCTGACCGTCAGTATCGCGGATAATCTCCTCTGCGGTTGTCCGACGATGCACATCAGGATTAGCAGGATTCTCGAACTGCTGTGGAATATAGGCATCGCCTATCTCCTCGGCCAGTTGCTGAGCCTTACGTATAGCCCCCGACATACCTTCGTAGGCAGGCGTCAATACCAGTTCGGCACCTAATGCCTTCAACAGCGTACGACGCTCTACCGACATAGCATCGGGCATCGTCAAAATGAGTTTATAACCACGAATGGCTGAGATAAAAGCCAATCCCACACCCGTATTACCTGATGTTGGCTCGATAATGGCTGTGGGGGGGCCAATGAGCCCTTTGCGCTCCGCCCGTTCTATCAAGGCCAGCGCCGTACGATCCTTCACGCTGCGAAGCGGATTCAGAAATTCCAACTTAGCCACAATCTGTGCTTTCAGTCCGAGTTCCCGTTCTGTTCCTGTCAGCTCTAACAATGGCGTATTGCCAATCAGGTTAGTTAAGTCTTGTGCTATTTTTCCCATATGTTTATTGATGAATTTTTTATAAATCGTCTAGTTTCAAGGCTTGCTGGATATCCAACAGCAAGTCTTCGGGTGACTCCAGACCCACTGACAGGCGGATGGTTGTCTGTCGCACATCCATCTGTTCTAATTGTCGCTCAGGGAAGAGTCCGAAGATGGTTGAAGCAGGATGGATGGCCAATGTACGGTTGTCAAAGAGGTTCGTTGCCCGATGTATCAGCTTCAGACGGTTCATGAAGCGGAAACAAGCATTCTTTGATTCTAGATCGATAGTCAGCATCGCCCCCGCCGTCGACCCAAACTGCTGTTGAGCCAAATTGTAATAAGGGTTATCAGGCAGACCGATGTAGTTGACGCGATGGATGGCAGGAATTTCTGACAGGTCTTTCGCCAATTGCAAGGTGTTGGCAGCATGTCGCTGGTAACGCACATCGAGCGTCTCCAGTCCAAGGGTCTGCATATAAGCCGTCTGTGGCGTCATATATACGCCAAGATTAATGAGCAGATCGTACTTCACACGTTGGTTTATCTGCGGGAACGTACCGTAATCAATGATCAGTCCGCCCAACGACGTGCCACCGCCAGAAATGTACTTGGTGCTCGACACCACCTCGACGTCCACACCCAACGCCTTGAGGTTTGTCTCCGTAAAGGGAATGACCGTCGAGTCAGCTATCAGTGGGACGCCCTTCTTATGGGCAATGTCTGCGATGGCCTTGAGGTCAGCCACCTCCAACTGTGGATTCGTCACAATCTCCAAGAACACGCAAGCGGTCTGCTCGTCGATAGCTTGCTCTACAGCCTCCAAATTGGTCAGATCGCGCAGACGAGGTTTAACACCGAGCCTCAGCAGCGTACCACTAATCAGTGCCAAGGTATTGCCAAACAAGTGGCGCGACGTCACGACATTTTTACCCTGCGCAACCACAGCCAACAGTGCCGTACTGATGGCTGCCATACCAGAATTGAATGCCGTCACATGGTCTGCTCCCGTCAAAGCCTTCACACGTTGCTCGAACTGCGTCACCGTAGGGTTGGCGATGCGAGCATAGTCTGGTGCCTTGATGCGGTTGCAGAAGGCATCACTCATCTCTTGTGCATCCTTAAACTCGAACGACACATTATTATATATAGGAACCGCCAGCGCGCCATAAACATCTGGTCGCACGAAGGGTGTATTGATTGCTGTGGTCTGTTTTCTCATCTCTCTCTTTTTATTTGCTATTTCCGACTGCAAAGGTAGAGGGTTTGGAACAAACCACCAAATAACGCACAAAAATCAGAAAATATCTTCTAAAAGCATTCCGCTCATAGAAGATGTTTCCAAGTAACGGCTTAAAACGAAAGCCTAAAAGAATAATATTCTGCTAGTCGATACTGATGACCTGCAGTTGCCCGTATTATTTACTTTATTTTTTTAAACATCATGCATTAAACCATTTGTTTTTATTCACGTCAAACAAGAAAACAAAAACTAAATGCAGATTCTACGACCCACTTTTTTGTCTGTTTTGTGCTGTCTATGGGCAATGAGCATGTCAGCACAAGTTCCTTCGTTGTCTGGCCGAGTGATAGATGCCGACACTAACGATGCCCTGACGAGGGCTACAGCCCAGTTATACCGCATCAGCAGTAGTGACACCACATTTGTCGGAGGCACCTATTCTGATGCTCAGGGACGTTTTTCGTTCAGTGGCAACACCACGGGTACTTACCTATTACGCATCTCTTTCTTAGGCTATAAGACAGCAGAACAGCGCGTCAGTCTGACAGCTGGCCACACGCAGACAGTTGGCAGAATAGCACTGAAGCCAGATGCCATGCAGTTGGACGAAGCAGTGGTGACGGCTAATCTGCCGAAGATGATCATCAAGGACGATACGGTGGTATATAATGCCGATGCCTATCGCGTACCAGAAGGTTCGGTGATAGAGGCGCTAGTTGAAGCACTGCCCGGCGCCAAGATTGACGACGACGGTAAGATTAGCATCAACGGCAAGGACGTGAAACGTTTCAAGATGGACGGTCGCGACTTCATGACAGGCAACAACGATGCGGTGATGAAAAATCTGCCCTCATACGTCATTGATCAGGTGAAAGCTTACGATGAGAAGAGCGATTTAAGCCGACTGACGGGTGTAGACGACGGCAACGACGACTTCGTGCTAGAATTTGTCACCAAGCGCAGTGCCCGTCGTGGCTTACAGGCCAACCCTGACATCGGTTATGGTACGGATAAACGTTACGGCATCCGTCTGACAGCCATGAAGCCTTTTGGCGCCATGCGCTACACGTTTATGGGTAATGCCAACAACGTGAACGACCGTAACTTCAGCGGACGAGGCGGACGAGGACGCGGCAACGGACAAGGACAACGTGAGACAAAGACGGCTGCACTTGACATCAGCTATGAGAAACAGAACAAGCTAAAATTAAGTGGGCGCGTCACGTGGAATCATGCTGATGCCGACAACTGGAACCGTACAGGTTCGGAAAGCTTTGTCCGTCGGACAGGCGGTGCCTTCTCGAACAGTGTCAGCCAGAGCTACTCACGCAACAACAACTGGACAGGCAACATGAACCTTCAGTGGACTATCGACTCAGTAACGACACTCTCCTGGCGTCCTGACATCAGTTTCGGCACCAACGATAGCCGAAGTTTTTCGACGTCAGCCTCGTTCAATGCCAACCCTTACGATTATGTCAGAGACCCGCTGAATCTTGATGACCTGAAGATACTAAGCGAAGATTCCTTGGTTGTCAACAGCCGGCAAAACAAGTCTTTAAGTTATAGTGACAATAAAAACATCAATTCTCAACTGCAACTATTCCGTCGCTTCGGGCGCAAGGGACGTAACGTAGCACTCAGCTTCGGTTTCCGCTATAGCAAGGGTGACAACCAAAATGCCAGTCTCTCAGCTGTCCACCTCTATCAGCAGAAGAAGAGATATGTAGACGAGGACTCTACCTATCAGACCAACCGTTATACCGTGTCTGACAACAACAACCTGAGCTACTCACTGGGTATTACCTATACCGAGCCCCTTTTAACTTTCCAGCCCAAGGAACAACCCGAACAAAGTCAGGGACGCGGTCCCTTCGGAGGAGGCAGAGGACGCAACGGTCGCAGCTTTGGACAACAGGGACTGTTCCTGCAACTGAACTACCGATACCAATACAGCCATCAGAAGAACGATCCTGCCACCTATGACTTCCCCGAATACTCAGAAGCGGCCTTTGCAGAGGCACTGAACGGCTATCGCGACTGGGCTGCGCTCTTCGGTAATCTCGACAATCCCTACGAGACCTACCTGAGCCCCCGTCTGAGCCGCTATTCAGAGCGCACGGAGTATAGCCACACGGCAGAAGTACAGTTGCGCTATGTCCGCGACAAGATGAACATGAACGTTGGTCTGTCCATCCTGCCCCAGCGCTCTCACTTTATCCAGCAGTATCTGGGCCGTCCCGTCGACACCGTACGCACCGTGACTAATATGTCGCCAACACTTAACATGCGCTATCGCTTCAATCAACAGACCAATCTGCAAGTCACGTTCCGTGGTCAGACGCAACAGCCAAGCATCACACAACTACTTGAAATTTACGATGATACCAATCCGCTGAATATCACAACGGGTAATGCCGGACTGAAGCCTTCCTTCAACAGCAACCTCCGTGTCAACTTCCAGATGATGCGACAGCCCAAGCTCATCACCGACTCCCTAGGCTTCCAAGTTCCCAAGCAACAGCGTAACTGGAGTTTCAATTCTAATGCCGGATGGACGATAACCAGCAATAGTATCGGCAATATCGTAACCTACGATGAGAAAACGGGCGGACGCACCTCACGACCAGAAAACATCAACGGCAACTGGAGTGCCAACTTCGGCATGAGTTTCACCGTTGGACTCGACACCTTGAACCGTTGGGACGTTAGTGGATCCATCAATGCCTCCTACTCCCACCGTGTGGGCTATGTCAATCTGAACCGTACGGCCATTCCCGACCGTAACGTGACACACACCTACAACGTGAACCCATCTGTATCGCTCAGTTTCCGCAACAAGTGGCTCAGCGTATCACTGAACGGACGTACCACCTACGCTCGTACCGACAACCGTCTGCAGGCTTCCAACAACCTGACAACATGGAACTTCTCGTATGGTGGCAATACCAAGATTACGTTCCCTTGGGGCTCCAACCTATCTACCGACTTCCACATGTTCAGCAAACGAGGTTATGCTGATGCAAGCCTCAACACCAACGAACTACTGTGGAATGCCCAACTATCGCACAGTTTCCTACGCGGAAAAGTGCTGACGGTGATGCTACAGTGGTATGATATCCTGAGCCAACAGACCAACTTCACCCGTACTGTCAATGCCAATGGTTGGACCGACCGCGAAGTCAACGCCATCACGTCATATGCCATGCTGCACGTCAGCTATCGCCTGAACTTCTTCGGTGGTCGTAATGGTGGTGGTGGCAACGGACGAGGTGGCCGTCGTGGTGGCTGGGGTGGCGATGGTCCCGGCGGATTCTCTGGAGGCGGTGACTTCCCTGGTGGCGGCGGATTCCCTGGCGGTGGTAGATCGTTCTAAACAAAAAAAGTGCTGCAAATCAATGATTGCAGCACTTTCACTTTTTAAGCCTAGTACCCAGACCCGGGCTCGAACCGGGATGGGTTGCCCCACTGGTGTTTGAGACCAGCGCGTCTACCGATTCCGCCATCTGGGCTTAAGCGGGTGCAAAATTACACAAAAAAAATGAATAACAAGCATCGAATGATGAATTTTTTAAAAAAAGATGCATTTTTCTTGTTTTTTTGTAAATCTTTTCGTAATTTCGCACCGTGATTTTGAATCTATACGTGATATAACATGGAAATCAGCAATCAGAATTACTGTGTTATCCTGGCAGGAGGCCGGGGTAGAAGGTTATGGCCTGCCAGCAGGATAGAGAAGCCCAAGCAGTTTATTGACTTTTTCGGTACAGGCCGTACACTCTTGCAAACTACTTATGACAGATTTGTACGTGTGTTGCCTGCTCAGAATATATATATATGTACGTGTAAGGAATATCTGCCCTTGGTCAAGGAGCAATTACCCGACCTGACAGATATGAACATTCTGGTAGAGCACGTACATCGCAATACCGCACCTAGTGTGGCATGGGCCAATATGCGCATCAAGCGTATCAACCCAAAAGCCAACATCATCATCACACCGTCCGACCAGATGGTGATGAACGAGGAGAAGTTCCAGCGCAGCCTGGAAACGGGCATTAGCTACGTCACTGAGCACAACGTACTGCTGGCTATGGGCGTACGTCCCACCCGTCCGGAGCCTGGATACGGCTACATTCAATTAGGTGATCCGAGCTGCAAGCCCGACGTCTACAGCGTCAAGTCGTTTACCGAGAAGCCTGAGCGCGAATTTGCTACGATGTTTATGGAGAGTGGCGAGTTCTATTGGAACACTGGTATCTTCATCGTCAATTCGTTCCACCTGACCAATACCTTCGAGCATATCTTCCCCAGTGTGTTGCGCAACATGTACATTGACTTGCCCGACTACACTTATGAAGAAGAACTGGAGTACGTAGCCCAAAACTACCCACGCTACCCTAACCTATCGCTCGACTATGCCATCTTGGAACAAGGGCGCTCGGTTTACGTCATGAAGTGTGACTTTGGTTGGGCTGACCTAGGTACATGGCACGCCATCTATGAATGCATGAGCAAGGCACCTGATGACAACGTCATGCTTGATACCGAAGTGTTGCTGGATGACGCAACGAACAACATCATCCGTCTGCCGAAGGGTAAGTTGGGTGTCATTAGCGGACTCGATGGCTACATCATAGCCGAAGAAGGTAATGTACTGTTAATCTGTAAGAAAGGTGATTCGTCAGCACTAGTACGCAAGTACGTCAATGAGGTGCAGATTAAGTACGGCGATGAGTTTATCTAAGTAGTTAGAAGTTATAACGGAGTTGCAGAAGGATGTCAGTCATTGACGAATGATTAATCTGTTGCAAACCGCTACCAATCGTGGAACGATCAAAATATTTGGTCGTTCCATATTTTATGACCGTCACGAAACGACGACCGATGTTAGCCTGCAGCATCAGGGAATGGCGCAGTCCATGACCATAGTAGGCGGGAAACGAGAAATCGTATTGTATAGAGTGCTCGTATTGATAGAGACGGGCATCGTAACTGTCCGTATGGAACCAGCCGATATGAGCATCGGCCTTCAGCCAACGCCATTGCCACGTGGCATGTTCACTCAACATAAGCCCTTGCTGCCATGCTTTGTCGGCCCACGTACGGACAGCATCTGCCTGCGTCAATAAAGACAATTGAGGCAACACATTCACGGAAGAACGCAGACGCAATCGGTGTTCTGGACGGTTTTCCAGCCGTTTTGTTTCGGTGTTGTTCCGTTGCCGGATACGCATGCGGTAGCGCGCCTCTATGTTCCATTTCTGCTTGTCATACCGTGCAGAGAGCAATGCGTCGAACGCATCACTCGAGTTACTCACAAGATAGCGCGGCCAACTAAAGTGAGCGTAGTCAACATATCCTTGCATCAGCCACGCACGTGAAGGCTGCCACTTAGCACCCAGATAGATACCATGTTCGTTTTGTACACTGCTACCCTCGCCGAAACTACGGGCATGCAGTGCTGTGTAGCGTTTGTCGTAATAGCGGTGCAGCAACATCAACGTCAAGGTTTCCGTCGTTCGCCAGTTCAGGGTATTGATAGTAGCGACGGCACCTTGTTCGTTGACAGCCGTCTCACCGGCTATCCCCCATCGGTTGTTGTTATAGCCATAGTCCAGACTGACATTGGTAAAGTTGGCACCTGAGGCAGCATAGCGTTTATAGAGCACCTGCTGAGGTATCAGTTGACGATTGAAGTGTGTATATACCATATTCATATTGACATGGAAAGTACCCTGTCGATAGCCGATACTACCACCCAAATCCGTCTCATGTGTATTGTGTTTCTTGTTGAGTTCCGTTTGTGTCCGATGATAACCGTCACGCAGCAAGGTGCGCGCCGTACTGTCTTTGTTCAGCGTAGCATCCACTCCCCGATACGAGGCGAAAGCCGTCAGATGCCAGGCTTTGGCGATGCGTAGGGTGCCAGCGACACCCTGCAGATAATCGCCCTGTGAACGGGAGGCATGGGCTGTCAGCATGTGGGTAGTGCGTCCCAGTGACTGTAACGTAGCCAACTTTCCCAGACTGAAAGTGGTATTCATCACCAGCCCCATACCCATTTGTACGCGAAACATGCCAAGGTTCAGTTCTTCCAGCCGTCCCATGCGACGCAACTGTAGGTAATAGCTGTAATGGTCGTATCCCATCCGGTTTTTATTCGTCAAGAATGGTTCGCCGGCATCCTGTGCAGCAGTCACACCAAATTTGATACGATCGTTATAGTTAAACTGATAGCGGATGTCGTGGCGATAAGGATAGCCCAGATAGCCGTTCTTCGTTGACGACTTGTCACCCTTCCTTTCGTATAGAGGCACTTTACCACTGGCCACAAAGGTATTTCGTCCATATTTAACCACATCACTCATCTTCGGCCACACACGCCGAGGTTGTTCGGGACCAATATAGACAAAATGTTCTAGGAGTTGGCGGGTATGATAGTCGAGACTGGCAATCATCTTCAGTTCGCCTATGGAGCGGAGGGGCGCATAGCGATAGATATACTCCGTGATTTGTTCTACTTGAACAGCCGTCAGGAAGGGCAGTGCTTCTAGCTCTTCACGTGTCGTCTGATTCAGGTTTATAGGCGTTGCCACCATTTCTGCAAGCTGTTCCATAGCCTCTGCGCCATACGCTTCTTCCATATCTTCGACTGTCATCCATTGGCGTAAAGCACTCTGCCAGTCATTCTGGCCATACACGACGACAGAAAACCAACAAACTAATACTATTATCAGATATCTCGCCATAACAGTCGACAAAGGTACTAATAAGCAAGAGAAATACCAAATAAAAACAAAAAAAAATCCCACAACCATCGCGGTTGCGGAACCTTTCTTATTCCGAATCATTCTCCTCGGAGCAAGTTACTCGCCTATTTATATTTTAGTGCTTCATCAGATGAAGACCTTTCTTAGCGAGTGAAACTACTACATAATTCAAAATAATCATAACCTAAAACCATTAAAACGTTAACCTTGAAAACAAATCTTTTGTCTCACTTTTTCTGTTTGACGATGCAAAGGTACGAAATTGTGTGCGAACACAACGAATGTTTTACGCAAAATTTACGTTTATATGGTTTCTTCTTGATGTAGGTCAAAACGACTTCTGTTTTTCTCTCAGATAGTCGGCAAAAATGCGTGCAGCACTCTCCACTTTGGCAGCACAGGGACGCGTCTTATAGTATTCCGCCGTACGAGCCGAAGCCACATAACTGGACTGCGCCTTTTCATGCCCCTTCAGCCCAAGTATCTCAGCACATATCAGGCTGCCGTTATCTGCCTGCGAACGGGCCAGCAGTTCCTGCACAACCTTATAGCAGGCCGACTTGCCCTCACGATCGGCACCTTCTATCTGTCCGCAGTCAAGACCAACCAACATGACAATACCAGAGACGGCACCACACATCATACGCATGCGACCTACCCCACCGCCAAAACCTGCGGCTATGCGCTTGGCCATGATGTCATCCATCCCGTAAAGGTCGGCAAAGGCAGCCACCACACTCTGACAACAGCCATAGCCCGCCATGAAGTTCTCAACAGCGCGTACGACTCGATCATCTAAGTCCTTTTCAGTCATTTTCATAATTACCTCCTTCTTCTTATCTTCTTATCTTCTTCTTATCTTCTTCTTACTTCATTTTTGTCACATTCACATGGCAAAGTTACAAATAAAAAAGGAAAGTTGCAAATATGTAACGGATTTGCCTGTTAATTGTTCTTAAATAAGGGAAATAAGGTTTGGAAAATTCAGATTATCCCCGTAACTTTGCAATTCCGAAATTTGTATATACTTATTTTTATTATATTAAACAAATATGATTTATTCAAAAGAAGTAGAAAACATGTGTAGCGTTTGTAAGGGCGCTTATCATGGTCCTGCACCCATTCCCGAGGAGGGCAAATGGATTCAGGCAAAAGAGATCAAGGACATTTCGGGTTACACCCACGGTATTGGTTGGTGTGCACCTCAGCAGGGTGCCTGCAAGCTGAGTCTGAACGTCAAGGACGGCGTGATTCAGGAGGCTCTTGTTGAGACTATCGGTTGCACCGGTATGACTCACTCAGCAGCTATGGCTTCTGAGATTCTGCCAGGTAAGACCATCCTCGAGGCCCTGAACACTGACCTCGTTTGCGACGCTATCAACACCGCTATGCGCGAGCTGTTCCTGCAGATTGTCTATGGCCGCACACAGAGTGCTTTCTCTGAGGGTGGTCTGGCTATCGGCGCTGGTCTGGAAGACCTCGGTAAGGGTCTCCGCTCACAGACTGGTACGCTCTATGGCACCGTTGCCAAGGGTACCCGTTACCTCGAGCTCACCGAGGGTTACATCACCAAGATGTATCTCGACGCCAACAACGAGGTTTGCGGTTACGAGTATGTACACCTGGGCAAGATGATGGAAGCCATCAAGAACGGTATGGATGCCAATGAGGCTATGAAGAAGAACACCGGTTCTTACGGTCGCACGACTGAGGAGCAGGGTGCAGTAAAGGCTATTGACCCACGTAAAGAATAAGGAGGATACGACAATGATTAGAAAAGTACAGTTTGAGAGTCAGGAGCGCCGTATCAACCAGGTTCTTGCTGCTCTGAAGGAGAATGGCATCAACTCT
>CACWOS010000021.1 GCA_902762565.1 uncultured Prevotellaceae bacterium | reverse complement strand
CCCTTGGTTTATTGCGATCGCGGCGTTACGCCACAAAGATACACAAATTCTTTCAATTAACGGTAAAATTTGTAGAATTTAACTTGAATTTGTAACCATCACCACATTGCAGCAGGATTGATATTTGAAGAAGCCTCCCCCAACCCCTCCAAAGGAGGGGGTGTCTGGTTATATAAGGAGGTTCATGAGGAAACAGGCGAGACGTGGGTGGTGCTCGATGCCGGTTCGCTGCCCTTTTAATTAATTTAATTAAATAATTATTAGCCCCTATAGGGGCTTAAATAAATTAATATTTAATAACGCGCGAGATTCAAAATGAAGTCGGACATCGCCCTTCGCAAATGTAGTACCTTTGCATTGTCAACGAGAGAGAAACGGCATATATATTTTCGATTATATCTTTGTTATTTCAAATTATTTTTGTATTTTTGCAGCCAGAAACCAAAGATGTTAAGATTATGAATAAGAACGAACAATTTGTTATTACCATCAACCGCGAAGTAGGTTCTGGTGGACGTAGCGTAGGACGCAAACTGGCCGAGAAGCTGGATGTCAAGTACTTCGACAAGGCCATTGTCGAGGGGCTCACCAAGCAGTTCGGACTCTCCATCGAGCGCATCGAGGAGATCAAGTCCCAGAAAAAGTCGTGGTGGAACGACATCAACAATTACTACAACACGCTTGTCAACAGCACCAACCTGCCCATGGAGGCCGAGGTGAAACTCGACAACGAGACGATGTTTGTCACCGAGAAGCACATACTGCAGGAGCTGGCCAGCCACTCGTCGTGTGTCATTGCCGGCCGCACTGGTTTCATGGTGTTCCGTGAGTGGCCCAACCACCTCAACATCTTCATCCAAGCCTCGATAGAGCATCGCGTCCAGCGCATCATGCGCCGCCAGAACGTGAGCGAGCAGGAGGCCCGCGACATCATCAAACGTCTGGACGCCGGCCGCGAGACCTACATCAAAAAATACGAGAACACATCGCGTTACGACACACGCAATTATGAACTCGTACTCTCTATGGACGGTAAGACCGAGGATGAGATAGTCGATGTCATTCTGAAATACATCGGCTAGCTAAGAATTAATATGTAACTTTGCATACTAAAATGAAATAAGTACGAATATGGGAAAGATTAAGACTATCGGTATTTTGACGTCGGGTGGCGATGCCCCCGGTATGAACGCGGCCATCCGTGCGGTGACGCGCTCTGGCATATACAACCAGTTTAATATCAAAGGCATCTACCGTGGCTACGAAGGACTCATTCACGACGAGGTGAAGCCCTTTACTACGGAGGATGTCTCAGGTATCATCACCCGTGGAGGCACAATCTTGAAAACCGCCCGTTCAAAAGATTTCATGACCCCCGAGGGCATGCAGAAAGCCTATGAAACCTGTCAGAAGGAGGAGATAGATGCCTTGGTGGTCATCGGTGGCAATGGTTCCCTTACTGGTGCCTGGAAGTTCGGCGTGGAGTTCGACTTCCCCGTTATCGGTCTGCCGGGCACCATCGACAACGACCTCTACGGCACTGACGCTACTATTGGTTACGACACCACGATGAACACCATCATGGAGTGCGTGGACCGCATCCGCGACACCGCCAACTCGCACGAGCGCATCTTCTTCGTCGAGGTGATGGGCCGCGATGCTGGCTTCCTGGCGCAGAACAGCGCCATCGCCTGTGGTGCTGAGGCTGCCATCGTTCCTGAAGAGGTGACCGACGTCGACCAGCTGGCAGCCTTTATGGGTCGTGGCATCCGCAAGTCGAAGAAATCGTGTATCGTCATCGTTTCGGAGAGTCCCAAGTGTGGTGCTATGTACTACGCCGACCGTGTGAAGAATGAGTTCCCGGAGTTCGACGTACGCGTATCTATCCTGGGTCACCTGCAGCGTGGTGGTTCGCCATCGGCCCGCGACCGCATCCTGGCGTCTATCACGGGTGTCGGTGCCATCCAGGCTATTCTGCAGGGTCAGCGTAACGTCATGGTGGGCGTCCGTAACAACGATGTGGTCTATGTGCCCTTCTCGGAGTGCATCCGTACTGACAAGCGATTCGACAAGCGTCTGATAACCGTACTTGATGAATTAAGCATATAATAATGAAGAAGATACCTTTGGTTGCAGTCGCCATGATGGCTGCTGTGAGTGTGAAAGCGCAGAACTTCCCCGTAGGCATCCTCAGTGGGCAGGACTCGGTGAAGGGTGTGCAGTTTGGTGTTATCTCCTCAATATCTGTTAACGGTGGCAAAGGACTGCAGTATGGTACGTTCTCCAACGTTTCGGGCGGCACACTCAGTGGCCTGCAGCTGGCTGGTATTAACAATATTACACGTGGAATGGATAAGGGCTTGCAGTTGTCGGCGATCCTCAATGCGTCATCGTGTAAGATGAACGGTTGGCAGCTGGGTGCTATCAACTATGCTGACTCGTTGAACGGTGCACAGATTGGTGTGTTCAACGTGGCCCGCAAGCGTCCCAAGGGCTGGCAGGTGGGTATCGTGAACCTCAGCTACGACTCCATTGGCCATAAGATTGGTCTAGTGAATATCAACCCCACCACCACCATCGACTATATGTTCTATGGCGGCAGCTCGACCAAGATGAACATCGCTGCCCGCTATCGTAATAAGAGTACGTATAACATCATTGGTGTCGGTACGCACTTCATGGGTCTCGACTCAAAGTTCTCGGGAGCCCTGTTCTATCGTATTGGACAGTACAAGCAACTGACGCCGAAATTGAGTCTGAGCGGTGACCTCGGCTACTACCACGTGGAGACGTTCCATAAAAATTCGGACGAAGGTCCCGAACGCCTCTATTCGTTGCAGGCACGCATCAATGCCGATTATCAGTTCAGTAGGAAGTTCGGAGCCTTTGCATCGGTAGGCTGGGGACTGACGCGATATTACAACCGTAACGAGACCTACCGCAACCGCCCGTTATTTGAACTCGGTCTGACCTACCGTCAGTCGCGCAACCAGCACGACACGTGGATGCGCGCGTGGGAGGAGAAAAGAAAGCAAATAGTCTATGGCGACTCGACAATGGCACTGCCCGTGAAAAAACGCTACTGGCAGGCTGCTGCCGAGGTGACAGCCATCAATGTCGGCGTGCAGCTGTTCGACCGCTGGGCGCTGAAGTCCGACTTCGCCCAGACTACGCTGAATTCGCTGAAACACAACTTCACTGACGGTATGGTGTGGGACAACGACTTCTTCGTCACCAACATGTTTGCCCATCCCTATCACGGCAACCTTTACTTCAATGCTGCACGTACAAACGGACTGACGTTTTGGGAGTCGGCACCATACTCGCTGCTGGGTTCGGCCATGTGGGAGTTCCTGGGCGAGACGGAGCCACCAGCTATCAACGACATTATCGCCACGACGTGTGGTGGTATAGCACTTGGTGAAATGACCCACCGCCTGAGTCGTACTATCCTTGACGACCGCGACCGAGGCTGGAAGCGCTTCTGGCGCGAGGCTGCTGCTACCATTATCAACCCCATACAAGGTATTCACCGTATCATCAGCGGAGATGCTTGGCGCGTACGCAGCGACCACTATCGCTACCATAACTTCCATGAGATACCTGTCGATGTTTCGTTCTCAGTTGGTTGGCGCTATCTGGCTGACGATGGTGCCTTGTTCCGCGGCGTCCACGCTCCCTACCTGAATTTCTATCTGCTCTATGGTACGGCTGTCGACGGAGACCGTCACACTAAGCCCTACGACTTCTTCGACCTCGACGCTACGTTCAGCATCGGTGGCGGACAGAAAAGTGTTAACAACATCAGTATCGTAGGACGACTCTGGAGTACACCTATCATCGACAAGCCCGCGAAGACCAAGGACGGACGGGGAATGGCCGCTGAGTTTGGTATCTACCAGCACTTCAACTACTATGACTCCAATCCCATCGAGGACGGTTCTAACCTAGTGCCCTACCGCATCAGCGAGGCTGCCGGTTTCGGTCCGGGCTTCATCCTGTCGATGCCTCAGACGGGTGCACTCACCAATATGGAACAGCGCATCTTCGTGAGCGGCATCCTTCTCGGAGGAACGAAGAGTGACTATTTCAACGTCATCGAGCGTGACTATAACATGGGTAGTGGATTTAGTATCAAGTCGAAGACGAAGTTGGACTTCGGACGCTTTGGTCGAATGATTCTAAACGCCAAGTATTTCCGCCTCTACACATGGAAGGGCTACAATAGCTATATGTTTGATGAATTGAAGGAGTTCAAGGACGGTACCAGAGACTTGCACTACCTGAATGTGATGGGTGATAACAGCAATGCTGCGCTCTTGGTTGTCAATCCCGTCTTTGAGTTCCACGTTGCCAAGCAGTGGTCTATCAACCTCTCTGGTACCTACTATTGGCGCCGTACGCACTATAATTATTATTATAACGGAACTCGGGAGTGGGGTAGAGATAATAATGTCTATGCCAGAACGTTTGAAACTAAGATTGGATTGACTTGTAGGCTTTAAAGGTAGAGAACATGAGTATAAGGTCATTTCTCCGCTATGATGCCTTTGTCGGCATAAGACTATAACAAGCTATAACAATCCTTTGGTGGATGGCAGTTCGAAGTGGTAGACATCACGGCGGACTGCCATCTTCAGTGAACGTGCCAATGCCTTGAAGATACCTTCAATCTTATGGTGCTCGTTGTCGCCCTCAGCTTTGATGTTTAGATTCATCTTTGCAGCATCGCTTAAGCTCTTGAAGAAGTGGAGAAACATTTCAGTTGGCATTTCGCCGATTTTTTCACGCTTAAACTCCGCATCCCATACCAACCAAGGACGCCCTCCAAAGTCGAGTGCTACCGAGCAGAGACAATCATCCATAGGCAGACAGTAGCCATAGCGTTCAATGCCGCGCTTGTCACCAAGAGCTTTTAAAAGACATTCTCCCAAAGCCAAGGCAGTATCCTCAATGGTATGGTGTTCGTCTACATGCAAGTCGCCTTTCGTATGGATTGTGAGATCCATCATGCCGTGCTTGCCTATCTGTTCCAACATGTGGTCAAAGAAACCTAAGCCCGTCTGGATGTCGCAACGTCCGTTGCCATCTAGATCAACCTTAATATAGATATCGGTCTCTTTGGTGGTGCGCTTTACTTCAGCTGTGCGTTCACCGCCATAGACTATTTCTGCGGTTTTATCCCAACTGCCTATCTGTAGAAATCCGCAACCAATGTTCTCAGCAAACTTCCTGTCTGTGTCACGGTCACCTATGACATAGCTGTGCTTGATGTCATATTCGGGATTATTTATGTATTTCTCTACCAAACCGGTATTGGGCTTACGGGTAGGGGCATTGTCCTCAGGAAAGTGTGGGTCGATAAGGATATCGTCGAACTCGACGCCTTCACCCTTCAGCGTGTCGAGAATGAAGTTTTGAATAGGCCAGAAGGTTTCCTCAGGAAAGGCGTCCGTTCCTAATCCGTCTTGGTTCGATACCATCACAAACTCATAGTCGCTGTGTTGACGTAGGAATATGAGGTTACGGATGGCACCAGGTACAAATTTTAATTTCTCAAAAGCGTCTATTTGTTCGTCGGCAGGCTCCTGAATGATAGTGCCGTCGCGGTCAATGAAGAGTATTTTTTTCATCTTATGTTTTGTTTTTGTTGTTCGCGTTCCATTTCTTTTGTCTCAATGCTACCGTAGATGTAGTAGAAGTGCACTAATACGACTAGTACTACATAGAACTCAATGAAATGTGTCAGTACGAGCGTTCCGAAGGTCAGTGGCAAAATGTAGTTCGGCATGCCTAAGGGGTCGCCCATCAGCAGACCTTGCTGTGCCTGCATATTGGCCATTGTGAGGATGATGGCTGGCAGTATAACAATGATACTGACTAAAACCACTAACAATATACTGACGAAGAATACTAGGAACATACTTCCCCAATAACGCAGGCCTCGCTTGTAGTTGCTCCATAGTGCAGACCAAAAACTCTGATCAGGTGTTAGGATATATTTCATCGTGACATAGTTGATGGGTAATAGGAGTGGGAACAAAGGCGTTAAGATGATGCACAGGGGTAGGATGAAAACTGCAGCCTTCAGTGTGCGTCCCATCATCTTGCTATCGGGTTTCCACCAACTGGCAGGTGTGGTGATGACGTTTGTTTCCTGATGTTCGTTTAGCTTGTTCATTATGGTGCCTACTGCCAGTGCCTCCGTTGTAATGCAGAGCAGTATCAGTACCACAATAGCTATGACGAGTGCCGTCAGGTTGGGCATTTGTATGAATGACAGCATGACATGAGCTGCTGCTATGATGGCAAAAATGAGTACCATGAGCCACGATGCCTTGAAAAGTTTTCGGAAGTTTTCGTTATACAACCGATAGCCGTCAGCCAATACGCTACGGTAGCTGCGAGCCTTCATCAGTGTGTTATCGTTTTGTTTCTCCATATAATCATTCGATGCTAAAAACGATGCAAAGGTACAAAATATTTCTTAATACTTAATTCTTAATTCTTATTTTTTTATTATCTTTGCACTCGATTATGAAAATACTACACTGGGGATTCATCGGATGCGGTGAGGTAACCGAGAAGAAAAGTGGTCCAGCATTCTCTGAGGTCGAAGATTCTGGAGTAGTTGCTGTGATGAGTCGTGACGAGCGTAAGGCGCGTAGCTATGCCGAACGTCATGGTATTCCCCGTTGGTATACGGATGCACAGGAACTGATAGACGATCCTGACGTTAATGCAGTCTATATCGCTACACCTCCCTCCAGTCATGCTACTTATGCCATAATGGCGATGAAGGCAGGTAAACCCGTCTATGTAGAGAAGCCATTGGCCGCCTCGTATGAGGATTGTGCACGCATTAACCGTATCAGTGAGCAGACAGGAATACCTTGTTTCGTGGCCTATTATCGTCGCTATCTGCCATATTTTAATAAGGTTAAAGAGATATTGGAACGCGGCATCATTGGCAAGGTGGTGAATGTGCAGATACGTTTTGCCGTTCCACCTCGTGAATTGGATTATGCAAATGCAGAAAACCTGCCTTGGCGTCTTCAGCCTGATATAGCTGGGGGTGGCTATTTTTATGATTTAGCACCTCATCAACTTGACCTTCTACAGCATTTCTTTGGTGTTATTATCGAGGCACGTGGCATTTGTGCTAATCGTGGCGGTCTGTACAAAGCTGAGGATTCTGTCAGTGCATGTTTCGAGTTCGAGAATGGATTGCCTGGTTCTGGTTCATGGTGTTTTGTGGCCCATGAGTCCGCTCGTGAGGATCGTATCGACTTGATAGGCGATAGGGGCTCTGTGTCGTTTTCCGTGTTTGACTATCAGCCCATCCGTCTGCATACCATTTATGGCGAAGAAAGCATAGCTGTACCCAATCCGCCTTATGTACAATTCCCACTCATCAAGAGTGTATGCGAACATCTGCAAGGTGTGGGCATCTGTGAGTGCACCAGTATATCAGCTACTCCTGTCAATTGGGTGCTCGATCGTGTTTTAGGAAAGTTCTGAGGTTTATGAGAAAGATGTGGTTGGTAATATTGCTGATGGCTGTACTGCCGATACAGGCTTCTGAACTGGATACCACTCACGTGGAACAGCCCGAGAAGAAACTCGGTTGGTTACGCCGTACCATCCGAGGCTTCAGCTATATTGACGAAAATTACGTTGAACCACAGCACTACAACTGGTCTGTCATGTTTCAGGGTACATACAACTACGACTACTATCGTCTTAGTTCTACAGGTGACAATCGGCAGACTGTCAAATTTGCCCCAGCCCCAACGTTCAAGTTTGGTCCATATTTCGGATGGCGCTGGATTTTTGCAGGTTATACGTTCGATATTAAAAATGTAGACGTAAGCGACCTCAAACAAGAGTTTGATTTCAGTTTTTATGCCGCTCAGTTGGGTGCCGATATCTATTATCGTCGTACTGGTTCTGATTATAAGATTCGCAACGTAGATTTGGGTAACGATTTTGAAAAGGAAAGCTTTGAAGACCTCTCCTTCGACGGACTCAGTGTGGGCATTACGGGCTTCAACGTCTACTATATCTTTAATCATCAGCGTTTTTCTTATCCGGCAGCCTTTGCACAAAGCACAATGCAGAAAATTAGTTGTGGTTCGTGGATGGTAGGTTTTGGCTACATGCGTAACTCGCTCGATTTCGATTACAACAAGATGCAGAGCGTGTTACAGGAACGTACCTCTCAGAAAGTAGAGTTGGATAGTGGTCTTATGTTCAACAGTGTGAAATATTATAATATTAACGCCTCGGTTGGTTATGCCTATAATTGGGTCTTTGCCCGTAATTGCCTGTTTTGTTCCAGTCTTTCTTTGGCTTTGGCTTATAAGAAGTCACGAGGTGAGACAGCTGATAGAGATAAGACCGGTTTCGACATCAACAATTTTAATATCGACGGTATTGGACGTTTTGCACTTGTCTACAATAATAATCGTTGGTATGCTGGTGCTTCTGCTATTGTGCGTGCCTATAATTATCGTAACTCGCGCTTTGCTGCCAACAATATCTTTGGTAATCTTAATGTCTATGTGGGCTATAACTTTGGCGCACGCGGACCTTATAAGAAGAAACGACTATGAAACGACTTTTTATATATATTATAGCTATAATGTTCGTACAGAGCTTGATGGGCCAGACGACATATCTGTGTGCCGACAGCATGAAAATTTGTCAGCTGTTGTCACAGTCTAATCATGAAACGTCTGTATTGTGGCTAGCTCGTCAGTTCCTGGGTGTACCTTATGTGGCTCATACACTTGAAGTAAACGATGATGAACGCTTAATTGTCAATACCCGTCAGCTAGATTGTACAACATTGGTTGAGACAGTGACAGCTCTGAAACTTTGTACGCAGGCAGGTAAACATCATTGGTCTGATTATCTCAGTATCCTGCGTCAGTTGCGCTATCGTCAAGGGGTGTTAAATGGTTATCCATCGCGCCTGCACTACTTTACAGATTGGATTCGAGATAAAGTGGCAATGCAGTTCGTTAATGATATTCAGACACCCAACCCTCCCTTTACTGCTATACAGGCTGTTAATGTTGACTATATGTCTACCCATCCCAGTTCCTATAAGGCCTTGAAGGCCAACCCATCATTGGTGCCTGAAATCCGTTCTTCTGAGCAGTCGCTGAAGGGCTTGAAGGTGCGTTATATCCCTAAACGGCAGCTACGTAACAACAAGTTGCTGAGTGAGGTTGTAAAAGATGGCGATATACTGGCAATAACTTGTAATAAGAAAGGACTTGATATTGCCCATTTGGGCTTTGCTGTATGGCATAAGGATGGGCTTCATTTGCTCAATGCTTCAATGCTTCACAAAAAAGTAGTCGAGGAGCCCATGACGCTTTATCAATATATGCAGAAGCATAAAACGTTTACAGGTATTCGTGTGATTAGAATAAAAGAATAAACATAAAACTGAACTGAATATGGAATTACCCGATTTTATGAACTATGGCAACAAGTTCTCGAAGCAGGACTTTGTTGAAAAGATTGCCCGTATTGCTAAAGGTGCTGGTGCAAAACTGGTTTACGCAGCTCTCATCCTTTACTATACGTTGCAGAGTCCTAAGGTAAGTGCCACCAACAAAGCCATGATTATTGGTGCTTTGGGTTATCTTATCAGCCCACTTGATGTAGTGCCTGATGCCATTCCTATTGCAGGCTTGGCCGACGATTTGGGCGTACTCATCTTTGTACTTAAGAAAGTGTGGACAGATGTCGATCCCGAAATTCAAGTGAAAGCAAAGAAACGCTTGTCGAAGTGGTTCGATGAGGATGAAATAGAAGAAATCAACGACCTTTTCAAGGGCGAATGACACAGGAATATCAAATTCGCGTCCAGCCACATGTAGCTGCCAACGAGCAGTCTCTCCGCTGCTATTTGGCCGACGAGTACGGATTCGATGTTCGTACTGTGACAGCCGTGCGCATTCTGCGTCGTAGTATCGATGCTCGTCAGCGTACGATATTTGTCAACCTGAAGGTTCGTGTATATATTAATGAACAGCCACAGCAGGATGAGTATGTTCATACCGACTATCCGGATGTTTCTGAGGCTCCGCAGGTCATCGTGGTTGGTGCGGGTCCTGGTGGCCTGTTTGCTGCGTTGCGTTTGATAGAGTTGGGTTTGCGTCCTGTTGTCTTGGAACGTGGTAAGGATGTACACGAACGCAAGAAGGATCTGGCACAAATAGCTAAGACGCAACAGGTGGACGCTGAGAGCAACTACTGCTTTGGCGAGGGTGGGGCAGGTGCCTACTCCGATGGAAAACTCTATACGCGAAGCAAGAAGCGAGGTTCGATAGAGAAAATTCTCAATGTGTTTTGTCAGCATGGTGCTTCAACAAATATCTTGGCAGATGCCCATCCGCATATAGGAACAGATAAATTGCCGCGTGTCATTGAGAATATGCGTAACACCATCCTCCGTTCTGGTGGCGAAGTACACTTCCAGACCAAGATGACGCAGTTGCTGTTGGAGGGCAACCGTGTGGTTGGCTGTTTGACTGCGGATGGACGTGAGTGGAAAGGCCCGGTGGTATTGGCTACAGGCCATTCTGCTCGTGACGTCTATCGCTATTTGGCTGATGCTCATATTGATATCGAGGCCAAGGGTATTGCCGTTGGTGTGCGTTTGGAGCATCCATCCGAACTGATAGATCAGATACAATATCATAATAAGCAAGGACGTGGTAAGTATCTTCCTGCTGCCGAATATTCGTTTGTCACGCAGGTTGACGGACGAGGTGTCTACTCTTTCTGTATGTGTCCTGGTGGTTTCGTGATACCTGCCGCTACTGATAAGGAACAGATAGTCGTCAATGGTATGAGTCCCTCGAATCGTGGTGGACAATGGAGCAATAGCGGTATGGTGGTCGAGATGCGTGCTGATGATATTGAAGGTAAGGCCCCCTTGCGTGTGATGATGTTTCAAGAGCAGTTGGAACGTGACTGCTGGCAACAAGGCAATCGCCGCCAGACGGCACCAGCCCAACGTATGGCAGATTTCGTGAACAATCGCCTCTCCTACGATCTGCCTAAGAGTTCTTATGCCCCAGGACTTATTTCGTCACCTCTCCACTTCTGGATGCCCAAGCCCATCAGTCATCGCCTGCAGGAAGGCTTCAAGACATTTGGTCGCATGAGTCATGGTTTTCTCACCAATGAAGCTACGATGATAGGGGTGGAGACACGTACTAGTAGTCCCGTGCGTGTTCTTAGAGACAGCGAAACCCTGATGCATATACGCATTCAGGGTCTCTTTCCGTGTGGCGAAGGAGCCGGCTATGCTGGTGGCATTGTCTCAGCTGGCGTCGATGGCGAACGCTGTGCCGACATGTGTGCCCAGTGGCTCAATCGTATGTGATTACTACTTGTTATATCCACTTTTTGGATTCTCATACATACTGATATTGATTCTGAATTTCATCATCTCGTCGAGGTTGTGAACAGGATGCTCCATGTCTTGTGGTATGGGACGGTGAGCGAATGTCTGGAAATAAAGCAGACAGGCATCACGCCACCATTCCGAATCACGAGCCTGAATGCGGAGCTTGCGTTGTATCTCGTCGAAACGTTGGCTATCTACGTAGGATTGCATAGCATCCCATACAACCAAGAAGTGGCGTGCTTCACGAACTCCATCGTCGTATTTGTGGCAGAGTTCGTCCCAGAACGTGCGGCCACTCTTCATTCGGTGGTCCCAAGGTACGTGGTGGAACCACGTCAGTAAGTTCTCTGGACAGGTGTTGATGTCGTTATAGAGACGGCAGAGTTCTTCAGTATACTGCTTGACGTTAGCGCTACCCTTCAGCGTACGGTCGAACCCTAGTCCGATGTTGTCAGCCTTATGATAGTAAGGTGGAGTCCAGTCTGCTCTGACACCACGCGGACTATACCAGGGCTCTGGTCCATAGTGGTGGTTGCCTGCAAAGATGTGGTGCAAGCCTAGTGGCATCATGTAGTTGACGCAGGCCTCGCGAGAGTCCATCATGACTTGCGACATGGCAGCAATAAACTGTGGCTGATTGGTGAAGGTTTGTGTGAGCCACTCTTCTGCGATGTCCTTTGGCGATAGTGATGGGTTCCAGGCTGTGCGTCCAAAGGTGTACCAGTTGGCTTGCGCAAAGTGATGTCCGCACCAGTTAGTGTCGTCGCCTATGTTGGCAACACCTGCCATAGCCTTGATGCTGCCTGGCTTCACAAACGTAAAGAACTCCTGCCACAGTGGGGCAAGATATACCAAATGGTTAGCTGCGCCGAGATACTCCTGTGTTAGTTGGAACTCCACCATCATCGGCGTTTTTTTCATAGCGGTAAACAGTGGGCTGTATGGTTCGCGAGGTTGGAAGTCGATGGGACCGTTCTTCACCTGAATAATGACATTGTCTGCAAATTGACCATCGAGCGGCATAAACTCATCGTAGGCCTGATTGGCACGATCACTGCTTTGGGGCTTGTAGACGAAGGCTCTCCACATTACTACACCGTTGTGCGGCTTAAGGGCATTGGCCAGCATGTTGGCACCGTCAGCATGTGTGCGGCCGAAGTCCTGTGGGCCTGGCTCACCTTCGGAGTTGGCTTTCACAAGGAAACCACCGAAGTCAGGAATCATTTTGTATATTTCGTTCACTTTGTCCTTCCACCAACCAATAACCTCCGTATTGAGCGGGTCGGCAGTCTTCAGTCCACCAAGCTTGATGGGTGATGCGAAGTTGATGGACAGATAGACGCGAATACCAAAGGGACGCAACTGGTCGGCAATGGTCTTGGCCTTCTGCAGACTCTCAGCAGACAGTGCCTGTGGACTAGCATTCACGTTGTTAAGTACGGTGCCGTTAATGCCGACAGAAGCATTGGCACGTGCATATGTTTTCATGCGCTCAGGATCGGGGTTTAAAAAAATGCTTCGTCCAGCAAAACCGCGCTCAACAGTGCCATTAGGGTTGTCCCAATGGTTAAGGATGCGCAAATCGTAGAAGGGTTTCTCGTTGATGTCGAGCGATGCTGTTGGTTGTCCTGTTGCCTGTAGTCGTAGCAGGTGGTAGGCTCCGTAGAGTAGACCTGCATCGCTGGCGGCTGTTATGATTGTCTTTCCACCTTGGTTCTTGATGGCATAACCTTCTTTCGCCATTCCTTTCTGTCGTTTCAGTACCACAGGGCCGCCCTGCCAATAGGTTTGTAACTCTGTCATAGCCGTACCCTTAATGCCAGTTATATTGGCTGTTGTGCTAGAACTGTTAAGTCGTAACCACAGTCGGCTACCATCTTCGCCATTTGTGGCTGCGACACTCCATCCTGAAATCAGAAAGACGAGTGTAGAGATTAATAATTTTTTCATATTCATGTCAGCTTTAGTCATTAATTAATTGCAAAGGTACGAATAAAATCTCGTAATTACTTGCAAAATCGAAAAAAATAGTAGCTTCCAATTATTATATGCGATTTAAAAGTCAATTTAAAACAAAATGACAAGCATTAAAGCTTGTCATTCTCTCCTCGTGATCCGGTCGGGATTCGAACCCGAGACCCACAGCTTAGAAGGCTGTTGCTCTATCCAGCTGAGCTACCAGACCGACCATAAAAGAGCCGAAATAGGGGAGATATCCCGAATTTCGGCTGCAAAGGTACTAAATATTTGTGAGACCAACAAATTTTGGCCTACAAAATTTACTTATTCACCTGGAACTTGGTGTCACCATCCTTGAAGAAGGCATTGATCTGCTTAGCTGCAGCGATACCAGCATTGATGTTGGCCTCGGCTGTCTGAGCACCCATCTTCTTGGGGGTAGAGAAGTAGCGACCCTCGAACTTCTGGAACTCGTCGTTGGCATCAGGCATGATGTCAGTAACGAACTTCAGGTCCTCACGCTCAGCCATCAGTTTGATAAGGCCAGCCTCGTCGATAACCTCCTTACGAGCGGTGTTCACGAGGATACCACCCTTCTTCATCTTGCCGACCAAAGCGTAGTTGATGCTCTGCTTGGTCTCAGGTGTAGCAGGGATGTGGAGTGACACAACATCGCAGGTCTCGAACAGGGCGTCCTGATTGGCAACGGCGTGAACACCAGCCTTCTCGATAACCTCTGCAGGGCAGAAAGCATCGTAGGCGTAAACGTCCATACCAAAGCCCTTGGCGATGCGAGCCACATTACGGCCAACATTTCCGAAAGCCAAAATTCCTAACTTCTTGCCTAACAGCTCACTACCGCTCTTGCCATTGTAGAAACCACGAACAGCCATGACCAGCAGACCGAATACCAATTCGGCTACTGCGTTAGCGTTCTGACCAGGCGTGTTCTCAGCTACTACGTTGTGAGCAGTAGCAGCGGCGAGGTCGATGTTATCGTAACCAGCACCAGCGCGAACCACAATCTTCAACTGCTTAGCAGCGTCCAGCACCTCAGCGTCTACTTTATCCGAACGGATAATCAGCGCGTCGGCATCCTTCACAGCGTCCAGCAGCTGAGCCTTCTCAGTATATTTTTCCAGCAGGGCCAGCTCATTGCCTGCTGCCTCTACTTCTGCCTTGATACCATTAACAGCAGCTGCTGCGAATGGCTTCTCTGTTGCAACTAATACTTTCATAATTATCAATTGTCAATTATCAATTGTCAATTAGTGATTTGCCTCGAACTCCTTCATGCAAGCTACCAAAGCGTTGCAGCCCTCGATGGTCTGGGCGTTGTAGCAAGAAGCACGGAAACCACCTACTGAACGGTGACCCTTCACGCCAACCATACCCTTTGATACTGCGAAATCAAGGAAGTCCTTCTCCAGCTCCTTGTACTCGTCAGCCATTACGAAGCAGAGGTTCATCACTGAACGGTCCTCAACATTGGCAGTACCGCGGAACATCTTGTTGCGGTCGATCTCACCATAGACGATTTCAGCACGCTGCTGAGCCAGCTTGTCCATAGCCTGAACACCACCATTGCGCTTGATCCAGCGGAGGGTTTCGAGGGCACTGTAGATGGGAACTACAGGAGGTGTATTGAACATACTGCCCTTGTCTACGTGTGTGCGATAGTCGAGCATGGTAGGAATCTCACGAGGAGCCTTGCCCAGTGCATCGTCCTTCACAATCACGATGGTAACACCAGCCATAGCCAGGTTCTTCTGAGCACCAGCATAGATGGCATCGTACTTAGCTACGTCGATAGGACGGCTGAAGATGTCTGAAGACATATCGGCAATCAGGCGAACGGGAACGTCGAGGTCCTTACGAATCTCAGTACCATAGATGGTGTTGTTCGTCGTAATGTGCAGGTAGTCAGCATCAGCGGGAACGCTCCAGTCCTTGGGGATGAAGGTGTAGTTGGCGTCAGCTGAAGAAGCCACCTCAACGACCTCACCGAAAAGCTTAGCTTCCTTCATGGCCTTCTTTGCCCAAACACCAGTGTTCAGGTAAGCAGCCTTCTTAATCAGGAAGTTGTAGGGAATCATGCAGAACTCGAGAGAGGCACCACCACCGAGGAAGATGACTGAGTAGCCCTCAGGAATGTCGAGGAGCTCCTTTACCAGAGCTACAGCCTCGTCGACAACGGGCTGGAAGTCCTTTGCACGGTGGCTGATCTCCATCAGAGAGAGACCTGAGCCATTGAAATCAAGACACTGTTTTGCGGTAGCTTCGATGACCTCACGTGGGAGCATCGAGGGACCTGCGTTAAAGTTGTACTTCTTCATTGTTCTAATGTTGATTTAGTTATATGTTTTATATACTTTTGCTGCTATTCTTAAGAAATGTGGTGCGAAATTACACTTTTTATTTCAATTGACCAAATATTTGAGCAATAATTAAGTAAAATATACTATTTTGATTGCTATTTGTCAAGTCAGAGTGGCAAAATCTTGACCGATTGACCATTAACGTACCTCTTCGACGATGGTTTTGATACCTTTTATCTTTTGTCCTTGTACGAGGTGTAACGTCTGCTTTAGTTTTTCGCGACGGATAGCCACGTAGGCATAGCGGTCTTTGACATCGATACGACCAATTTCGTCGGCCTTCAGTCCACCGTTCTTGCAGAGGAAGCCCACGATGTCTCCCCTCGATATCTTGTCCTTCTTGCCCTTACCAATGTAGAGCGTAACGTTTTTGGGGGCTGTTGGCTCTTGGCTGTTAGCTACTGGCTCATAGCTTTCGACGTTGCCCTCAACGTAGTTGGGGATATGCTCCTCGCTGTTCAGAATAAAGAACGAACGACCTGTGGCATCCCAGCGAGCCGTACGGCCCACACGATGGATGTAGCCCTCCTGGCTTTCGGGCAGATGGTAGTGGACAATGTTCTGAATGTTGGGGATGTCCAGTCCGCGTGATGCTAAGTCGGTGGATACGAGGACGTTGGCCGATCCGTTCGAGAAACGATAGAGCTGGTCTTCGCGCTGACGCTGTTCCAGTCCGCCATGAAAGCAGCTGGTGGTAAAGCCCTGTTCGACGAGATAGCTGTTGACGCGCTCTACAGACTCACGATAGTTCAGGAACACGATGCTGCTCTCGTCGCCAAAGCTTAACAGCAACTGACGCAGCGTATCCAGCTTGTCCTTCTGCGGGCTGTGTACCTCGTATAACGTCACGCGTTCGGAGGTCTGTTCCTCTTCAGACAGGAAGTCAATCAGCGTGCCCTTCTTCGACATATTGACGAACTGCGGAATCTGCTCCGTATTGGTAGCCGAGAGCAGGATGCGACGCTGCAGTCCTGGCAGGCTCTTGATGAGCTTTTGCATCTCAGCCTGGAATCCCATCTCGAGACACTTGTCGAACTCGTCGATGATGAGCCAACGGATGCCGTAGCGCGAGATGTTCTCCTTGTCCAGATGGTCGTTCAGTCGACCTGGTGTGCCGAAGACTATTTGCGGGCGTACCTCTTTTAATACCTTATGTTCGTCCATCGCTGCACGTCCACCGTAGCAGGCCGTAGAGCGGATGCCACAACCCATGCTTTGCAGTACTTGATGTGACTGTAGGGCCAGTTCACGTCCAGGGGTAATGACGAGTGCCTGAACGGCATCGGATGTGCTATCCAACAGTTGTACGAGGGGTAGAAGATAGGCCAGCGTTTTGCCAGAACCAGTAGGTGAGAGTAAAACAACATCACCGTCGGAGCCCGTGATGGCTTCGGCGGCGTGTTGCTGCATCTCGTTCAGTTCAGTGATGCGGAGCTTAGTCAGAATTTTCTGTATAAATTCTCCACTCTTCATTCTTCACTCTTCACTAGCGAAGCGCTTACTTCTTCTTCTCGTCCTTCTTGGTCTCAGCAGTCTTCAGCGTAGACTTGTAGTGCTTGTTCAGACCATTGATGACATCGTTGGTGATGTCGAAACGCTTGGCGGCGTAGAGGATGTTGTCGCCCTGCTTGGTCAGGATGAGGTCGAACTTCTTGTCCTTGTTGTAGGCATCGAGGAAGTGCTGCAACGAGTCGCGCAGACCAGCGTTGTACTTCTGAGTCTCGGTAGCCAGTTCGTTCTCCAGACGAGCCTGAAGTTCCTGCAGACTCTGCTGCTGGCGCTGGATGGCTGCCTGCTGACCTTCGGCCTGCTCACGGCTGGTGAAACCATTGTTCTGCAGCTTCTGCTGGAAGTTGGCCATTGCGCTCTGCAGAGCCTGACCCTTCGAGTTCAGCGTGTTGCGGGCGTTGGTGCTCTTCTTCTCAAGAATCAGTGTGAACTCCTTGCAGAACTCATACTGTGTCATCAGCGAGTCAACCTCGACGTAGGCAATCTTCAAACCGCCTTCCTGACCAGCCTCGGCAGCTGCGGGTTTCTCATCCATCTTAGGGCTCTCGTTGTTGCACGATGCCAGAGCTACCAAAGCAGCTGCGGCCAAAAACATGTACTTTTTCATTTCTTTTGTTTTTATTCTTTATGATTATCGTTATTTCGTTATTACGTTATTCTGTAAATCCGCGATTCCCTTATTCCGACCGTTCGCTGACAGCCGTCCTTGCCGTCCGTCGCATTTCGCGGTCTTGGTCCATCACGCAGTGGATGCCTCGCTCCTTCATCGCCTTACTGTCGTGAATGTGTTGTGACGAAAACGTCCCGTTCCTCTTCAACAGCACCTTGACCAACAGCAGCAACATACCTGCTGCAATGATGACTATACTGACAACCAGCGTCTTTACCATATTATATTATATAAGCGACTGCAAAAGTACGCAAAAAAAGTGAACTGACCAAACCTCAGCCCACCTTTTAGCATTTATTAGTCCTCTTTATACGGAAAATTAAAATATAGGCAGTTCAGACCGTTCTGATACTGGTAGTTAATGTCCTCGCAATGATGTTTCAATTGGGGATTATAGGCCTTGCTCATCGTTGAACCAGATGGAAACGCTGAATGTCCCTTGTTGACAGTCGGTGGGGGTCAGGACCGATTTTTCTGCAAAGATAAGAACAATTTCTTAATCTTCCAAATTATTCGCTATCATTTTGCTCGTAATGGCATTCGCGCGACGAAGGGATGTCACTTTACGGTTGTTCGGACGTCTGTTGTAGGGGGAAAGCGACTCACTTACAGGGGGGAAGTGACGTTTTGAGAGGGAGAGAAACGGTCAGTTGTGAGTTTTTAGCGGGCGGAGAAAATATTCATAGCGCCCGCTACGAAATATTATAGCGAGCGGCAAAAATCTTTGTAGCGAACGCTACGAGTCAATTTTATATCTATGGAATAGTCTTTAGAACAATATAGTGCCAAGTGCGTCCATCCTTATAGCAACTTAGGCGGGGATCCTCTCCTATGCAAAGGCTGTCGAGGAAGTTTTTTGCCGAATTATATTTCAGTCCGCTGAATATCTGGAAAGTCTTGATGGTGATGTATCCGTGACGAAAGCTCTTCCGCAGGGCCTCGTCCATTGCCTTTTGGTCGTACATCTGGCTGTTGCCCACTCTGTTCTTGCGGCAGCGGAACCCATGACGCCCGCAATCGGCATCCTTTACGAACTGTTTGGCGGGTATGAATTCAATGCCGCCATATATCACGTCGCGCCCAGTCACCTTTGCTGGGTCGGTATGATCACCTAGTAGTCTGATTTTTGGAGCAAACGAACCAAAGGGTGTTTCCACACGCTGGCCTTCACGTAGCCACATGGTGGTGACCTCCTCCAGTAAGTCGAAGAAACGCTTCATCTCGCCTTTGCTGGTGTGGCGATATTTATTACAGAAATCGTCGATATCGTCGAGATTGTATTTATGATCTACGACGGGTTTGGCATAGAGCAATGGCTTCCCGTCATCACCCTTCGTTGGGCGTGGCTGCAGTTCAAAGAGAACTCCGTCTGTCTTACGTGGCATAGCGATTTAGTTTTTCTTTCATGTGATTTGCACTTGCAAAAGTACGAAGAAATAATGAAAAAAACGAAGAAAAAATGAACTATATTTGGTTTTTCGCATACTTATTTGTACCTTTGCACAAAATCGACGAATAAATACAAACTAAATAAAACAGAATTATGAGTAATATTGAATTAAAACCGGCTATAGTCTTCGACGAATTTGCGAAGATTAACCAGATTCCGCGTCCGTCGAAACGCGAAGAGAAGATGATTGCATACCTGAAAGAGTGGGGCGCGAGCCACGGGTTGGAAACGAAGGTGGACGAGACGGGTAACGTCATCATCCGCAAGGGTGCCACGAAGGGTATGGAGAATCGCAAGACGGTGATTCTGCAGAGTCACATGGATATGGTGTGCGACAAGCTAGTGGACTACGAGATAGATTTCGACAACGACCCCATCAAGACGTATATCGATGGCGAATGGCTGACTGCTGAGGGTACCACACTGGGTGCCGACGACGGTATTGGCTGTGCGATGGAGCTGGCCCTGTTGGCTTCGGACGATATCGAGCACGGTCCCATCGAGTGTGTCTTTACGCGCGACGAAGAAACGGGCTTGACGGGTGCTGAAGGTATGAAAGCTGGATTCATGACTGGCGATTACCTGATAAACCTCGACTCTGAGGACGAGGGTGAGATTTTTATCAGCTGTGCTGGTGGGCGTAACACAACGGCTAAGTTTACATTTAAGAAAGAGGACGCACCTGCAGGTTCGTTCTTCTTGCGTGCTCAGCTGAAAGGTTTGGTGGGTGGTCACTCTGGCGACGACATCAACAAACAGCGCGCTAATGCCATTAAGTTGTTGGGACGCTTCCTGTATCAGACCATCAACAAGTACGAGGACGTGCGTCTGGCTCAGTTCAATAGCGGTAAGATGCACAACGCCATTCCTCGCGATGGTATGTTTGTGATTGCCGTTCCCAACGCCATCAAGGAGAACGTGAAGGCCGACTGGAATATCTACGCTTCGCAGGTAGAGGAGGAGTTCTGCGTGACGGATACGCAGATGGTTTGGACGATGGAGTCGACGGATGCCGAACCCGTCATTGAGGCTCAGGTGGCTCGCAACTTCATCTTCGCCCTGCAGGCTGTGGACAATGGTATTTATGCTATTTGTCAGGATCCTGCACTGAACGGTATGGTGGAAACCTCGAGCAATATTGCCAGCATCGAGACGTCAGATACGGAAATCAAGATTGTCAGCTCGCAGCGTTCGAATGTGATGTCGAACCTCGACAACATGTGTGCCACCATTGGTGCCTGCTTCCGTTTGGCTGGCGCTGATGTTGTCCATTCAGACGGCTATCCTGCTTGGAAGATGCGTTCGCACAGTGACCTGCAGCGTATCGTGAAGGAGTCGTACGTGAAGTTGTTTGGCAAGGAACCCATTATGCGTGGCATCCATGCAGGATTGGAGTGTGGCCTGTTCTCAGAGCGTTATCCTAATCTGGATATGGTGTCGTTCGGTCCTACGCTGCGCTTCGTACATACACCTGACGAACGCTTGCACATTCCTACCGTGCAGATGGTTTGGGATCACCTGCTCGATGTGCTGAAGCAGATACCACAGAAGTAATGAAGCGTATATATATTATAATAGGTATAGGCGTGTTGTTGTTGGCCTCGTGCGGACGACGACAGGAAGCCAAGTCAATTATCAAGGACTTTATGAAGGCTAACGTCGAGGACTACTCGAAGGTGAGCTATCTGGAGTTCTACGACGTTGACTCAACGCGTAACATCAGCGATTCACTCATACAAGTGCTGCATGGACGCACACCAGCCCATTTCCGTCGCGATATCAGTTACCAGAAGCGTGACGGAAAGACGCTATGGTTGTTGCGCACACGCTATCTGATGGACAAGGATACGTGCAGTGCTACGTTCTACATGGACAAGGAGATGACGGGTGTCGTCGCATTTAAGGAAAACTAATAAACATGATTATCCAATAGAATTATGAGAAAGTTGTTATTGGCCACGATGATGATGGCAACAATGGGTGTTGCGGCACAGCAGACACCAGAGTGGAAAAATCCGCAAGTGAACCAAATAAACCGTGAGGCCCGAAGAGCCCACTTCTTTGCCTACGAAAATGGCGATAAGGCACTTGTCAACGACAAGACCAAATCCAGTCGCTATCTCTCTATGGAGGGCAAGTGGCGCTTCAACTTCGTCAAGGACCACAACCTGGCCCCGAAAGACTTCTTCTCGCTGAAGTATGACGACTCAAAGTGGGTAGACTTTCCTGTGCCTGGTCTCTTTGAAATCAATGGCTATGGCGATCGCATCTATAAGAATATAGGTTATGCCTGGGGTACGACGTTCAAGACGAATCCTCCGTTCATTGGCGAGACCAACAACTATACGGGCTCGTATCGCAGGACGTTTGTATTGCCTGACGACTGGAAGGGCCAAGAGGTGTATTTCCATGTGGGTTCGGCAACGAGCAACCTGAAGGTATGGGTAAATGGTAAGCTGGTGGGTTACTCAGAGGATTCGAAGGTGGCTGCCGAGTTCAATATTACCAAATATCTGAAGAAGGGCGAGAACCTGATTGCCATGCAGGTGATGCGCTGGTGTGACGGCTCGTATCTGGAAGATCAGGACTTCTGGCGTTTTACGGGTATTGCTCGCGAGGTGTATCTCTATGCCCGTCCGAAGGCACATATCGAGGACATCACAGTCAATACCGACTTCCTTAACGGCGATCTCAACACAGGTCAGATCCTCATCCAGCTGACAGCTCCAACTGCTAAAGGCAAGAGAATCGATGTTGACTTGTTTGAAGGGAAGCCAGCCACTGCTAAGAAGACAGACAGTTTCCAAGTCAAGAGCGACGGAAAGGGAGAAGTAGCCATCACCATTCCTGATGTGAAGCGATGGACGGCAGAGACACCCTACCTCTACACAGCCATCATCTCACTCTGGGATGGCGACAAGCTGGTGGAATCCATTCCTCAGCGCATAGGCATCCGCAAGGTAGAAATCAAGGGCGGTCAGCTGCTGGTCAACGGCCAGCCCATCCTCATTAAGGGTGCCGACCGTCATGAACTGGATCCAGACAGTGGTTATGTGGTATCCGTAGCGCGCATGATTCAGGACATTAAAATCATGAAGCAGTTGAACATCAATGCCGTACGTACCAGCCACTATCCTGATGATCCCCGTTGGTATGATCTTTGTGACGAGTATGGTATCTACGTGACGGCTGAGGCCAACCTTGAGAGTCACGGAATGGGTTACGGCGACAAGACACTGGCCAAGAACAAGGACTTTGAATTGATGCACATGGAGCGCAATCAGGCCAATGTGAGGACGTTTAAGAACCATCCTTCCATCATCGTGTGGTCAATGGGTAATGAGGCTGGCTATGGTCCTAACTTCGAGAAATGCTACGAGTGGATTAAACAGTACGACACGAGCCGTCCTGTACAGTATGAGCAGGCTGGCGACTGGGGCAAGACAGACATCTTCTGTCCGATGTATGCTGACTATAATCATTGCGAGAAGTATTCGAAAGGCAATAATCCTCGTCCATTGATACAGTGTGAATATGCCCACGCGATGGGTAACTCGATGGGTGGCTTGAAGGAATATTGGGACTTGGTACGCAAATATCCGAAATATCAGGGTGGTTACATTTGGGACTTCGTGGATCAGGGCTTGCGTGATAAGAGTCCTGTGACGGGTAAGGAAATCTTTACCTTTGGAGGTGACTATGGCCGCTATCCTGCGTCTGACTATAACTTCAACTGTAACGGTATCATTGCACCAGACCGCCGTCTGAATCCACATGCCTATGAGGTGCGCTATTGCTACCAGAACGTATGGCTGACGGACAAGGGTATTAAGGATGGTAAGATTGAGGTCTATAATGAGAACTTCTTCAAGTCGCTGGACGATGTGGAATTAGTGTGGCAGTTCAGAAAGCATTCTGGTAAGATTGATATCTCTGGTATTGCTCCACAGCAGCGTAAGATCATTACTGATGAAGGTCTGAAGCAGATGATGACAAAAGCATTCTCTCACCACGGTGACGAGGAGATTTTGGTAAACTTTGAGGTGCGTAGCAAGGAGGCACAGCCACTGATAGAGAAAGATCAGGTGCTGGCTCGCCAGCAGTTTATTGTTAATCCTTATCCGTTCCCAACGATTGAGGCCAAGACTGCCAAAGTGGAGAAAGAAGAGACGGAGAGCTACGTGAAGTTCGATGCTGCTGGTACGACACTGACCATCGGCAAGTGGAGTGGATGGATTGACTATCTGGACGTGGACGGTGAGCCAATGTTGGTAGACCGTCAGTCTATCACACCTGAGTTCTGGCGCGCGACGACGGATAATGACTACGGTGCTCGTTTGCAGCAACGTTTTGCCAAGTGGCGTAATCCTCAGATGAGGTTGAAGGGTTGTCAGGTGGGCGACAATAGTGTGGTGGCTACCTTCGATATGCCTGACGTGAAGGCAAAGCTCACGATGACCTATACGCTACAGGAGAACGGCGAGGTCGTGATTCGCCAGCAGATGACTACAGACAAGGAAGCCAAGGAAAGCGATATGTTCCGTTATGGTGTGCAATTGCAAATGCCTAAGGCTTTCGATGAGGTCTACTACTATGGTCGTGGTCCTATCGAGAACTACATAGACCGTAACAATAGTGAGTTTATTGGCTATTATCGCAACAAGGTGGCTGACGAGTATTTCCCATATGTTCGTCCGCAGGAGAGTGGCAACCATACTGACGTGCGCTGGTTCCGTGTGCTGAACAAGCAGGGCAGGGGACTGGAGTTCTATGCGGGTGCACCTATCGAGTGTTCGGCTTTGAACTATCTGTTGGAAGACTTGGACGACGGTCCTCATAAGGACAAGAAGTGGGGACATCACTCTGGCGACCTCATCGAGCGTCCGTTGACACAGGTACATATTCAGCAGCGTCAGTTTGGACTGGGTTGTGTCAACTCATGGGGCGCTTGGCCTCGTCCAGAGTATCGTCTGGGCTATGGCGATAAGGACTTTACCTTTGTCATCAAACCCCTTCGTAACTAAGAAAACAAATATCGAATATTCAAACACGAACGTCATGAAAAAGATTGATTCGCTCTTTTTTGAACTGTTGCAGGTGTCCATAGGACGTATGGACTGCCTGAGTCGTGGCCCAGAGCCTGAAGAGTGGCAACAACTGTACGAGATATCGAAACAACAGCATGTTGAAGGCATCACCTATCACGGCGTGATGAAATTGTTTGAGTTTGGTTTGCGTGCACCTCAGGATATCAGTCTTGACTGGATGGCGGAATCAGAAAGCATACGAGAAACCAACGAGATGGCTGAAAAGCCATCTGTGTTGGCTCGTTATTACGACGAAGAACTATTGGACTTAAGGCAACAACCAGCTAATGAAGTGTCGACTGTATCTAAGATGACCATAGAGTACATTTATCAGCAGTATCTGCAGAATAAATTGGATCTGGGGCTGTTGTTAGATTATTATTACGTATTGCAAAAGAGTAATGCTAAATACGAAACGTTGAAGGGTGGCAGCTTGTTGGATGCATGGGGCGTCAGACGCTTTGCACGTGGCGTAATGTGGATGTTGCAGGAAACCTTGAAGTTTGACAAGCAGTATATGACTTTTGAACCATTAGAAATAGAAGGACGCTTCCTGCTCAACGAAGTGATGCAAGAAGCGTCTAAATGGGAACGTGTGACACACGTATTGTTTACTTATCCTCTTGGAATAAAGGATCTTCGGGCATAACCATCACAGGTTTCTGCTCATAGTCCTTCAGCAGTTTCTCACTGACATACTGCTTGTCAACAACTAAACGGAACATATATTCGCGGAACCACTGGGCTGTCATAATAAGGCAGCCCTGCTGGCCCCATGATGCTCCCCATGAGTTCTCTACTTTCCACTTTAGAGGTTCGCCCTGGGCGTTCAGGTCAACAGCCGTCAGCGTCATTGCATGTGTAGAGCCGCTGTCAAAGGTTGAAATGCGTTCAGCCTTCGTCATATTGAAAGTGGTATTGAATAACGAGGCATAGTCGAAGTTCTCGAGGTCGCAATAGCCACGCTTTCTGTCCAATTGCTTGCCGACATCGTAGCTGGAATACAACTTACGGCCATCCTTCAGCGAAGCGATAGCCAGCGTCTCGATATCTTCCATCGGGAGGTTCAAGTACTTCCAGTTGTGTCCGTCGTAAGTATGACGGTCGTATTCTACCTCGTAGGTCTTATAGTATTCACGACGTGGGTCGTTCATGACCATAATGAATGTACCATTCAGCGGACCACCTACAATCTCCTGATAGAACTCCTTGGGAGTGTACTTTTTAGGAGCTGAAATGGCTTTACCGTTCTTATCCTTGAAGGCAAAGGTAAACTCTTTGATTGGCTCGCCCAGCGTGATAACCAGCATGTGATAAACCTCTGTCAGCATCTCAGTCTTGCGTTGTTGAATGGCGTTGGCTTTCTTGCCCTCAGCTACCATCTTGCGCAACTCCAAGCCGAACTCACGCAACTTCGACTTAATGATAGATGACATCTTCGACGTATTCTCGGCTGAGTAGGTCTCTGGCTGGATACTAGAGGGCACCAAACCATATTTCTCTGCCAAGTCTGCAACACCGCAGAAGGTGCCACCATCGTTGAGCGGATAGTGGAAGAAGAACTGTACGCGTTGGTCGTCAATAGGCTTCTTGCCAGTATCGATAACGCCCTGTAGCATCAGGTTCGACTTCTCCAGCTGATCCCAGAAAAACAGATAATCTTGCGACAGTTCTACAGACAACGAATCCGTACGCTTGGCGAAATTGGAACGTAGCACATTCAATCCGCTGAACATCCAGCAACGTCCGCTTGACTTCTGGTCAGTAATCGACTGCTTCTTGGTTTCAACGTTGAAGTAGGTATCCAACTCTCCTGCAGTCTTCTGATTCTTGGCCAGCAGGTCGATACTGTTGGCAGCCAATGCATTACGTAAGGCTCTGTCGGTAGCTGTCGGCTCGCTCTGCTGCTGTATTTTTTGCAGCATCTGTGGCGAGATTCCTCCGTCTTTGGTCTGTGCCATCGCGCTGAGGGCCAGCATACACGACAGACATACAAATATCTTTCTCATGCTTGTTTATTTCTTCGTAGTGGTCTACTTGATGACAGCTTTCTTTGCTACGGCAGAGGTCTTAGGCGTGAAATATTGCATGGCCTCAGGTAGCCATCCCTGAATCTGCTGAATACGCTGAGCATCGGAGGGATGATCAGCAAATAGGGAATTCGAACCACCACCCGTAGCTGACGACATACGTTGCCAGAATTCTACTGCTACCTGTGGGTTATAGCCAGCCATAGCAGCAAAAATCAGTCCCATATGGTCGGCTTCACTCTCTTGTTTGCGAGAGAATCCAGATGTGAATAGCGCACCACCATATTGATGAGCAAGGCTTGCTAACTGTTGCCAGCCTGAGCTGACACCAGCACCTGAAAGCAAAGCACTCAGGGCTGCTGCGCCATACTGCTCTTTATAAGAGTTGCTCAAACGCTCTGCTGAGTGACGAGCTACGGCATGTGCTATCTCGTGGCCCATGACAATAGCCAATGAAGCCTCGTCCTTAGTGACAGGTAGCAGGCCCTCGTAAACCACAATCTTGCCACCAGGCATACACCAGGCGTTCACCTGATTGTCCTGAACCAGATTGAACTCCCAAGAGTAGTTCTTGACCTCTTCAGCCATACCGTTCGATTTGAGGTAGCTTTCTACGGCATTGGCTATACGCTGGCCTACACGTTTCACCATAGCCGTGTTGTTCTTATTTGTTGACGGCTTGGCAGATTTCATATAATCGCTATACTGCTCTAAGGAGAGTCCGAGAACTTGTTCGTCGCTCACCATCAGATTCTGCTGTCTACCCGTAATGGGCACAGTCTTTGTCGTTCCGCAGCTGACCATGATGGCAGCTACCATCGACACGAAGAATAATCTTAAGTGCTTCATATTTTATCTTTTTGTCATGTATGCAATAGCCGTTATCATTGAAGCCAGACCTGTCAAACCTGTAACAGCGCCGACAACTTCAGCAACACGCCAAGGACGCTTGCGCTTCTTGCTGGCAATCACAATCTCACATCCAGGCTCTGGTTGTGCACCCTGATTAATTAATTTGGCCTTACCATTCTGATAAACAATGAATGACTTTTTCTTCCTGGCACGATCTCCCATACCACCAGCCTGGTTCACGTAATATTTCCAATTCTTGCCATTTTCATAGAAAACGGTATTGGGGAACATAACGTCACCAGAAATACGAACAATGGGATTGTATTCAGGAATGAAGATTTGGTCGCCCTCACGCATCAGGATATTGGCATCAGAAGTAGGATCTTTTATAGCTTTCTCCAAATCAATTACAACAGGATAGTTATTCTCGATATCTAATTTGTCGTAGGAAACAGAATCACCTCTTTCCGATAATATGTCGCGTACAATCTTCATGGTTGCTTGCATACGTACACGTTCCTCTTCATTCATACGACGCAGCAATGTAGCACCTCTCAGATAAGCGTGGTCTGTTATACCACCAGCCATCTCGATAACGTCAGCTAGATGTGTGCTCTTCTTTATCATGGTAACGCCACCTTCCCAGTTTACTTCGCCGCGTACAGTTATAGAACGAGCCTGCGAGAAAACAGGGCTGGAATAGATTGTAACATGATCGTAAGGCTCTAAGAAGAATGTACGGTCACCACCCAGCAACAAACCGTCTTTCAGGTCAAAGTGGAATTTCTTAGAGTATTCATCCGTCTTCTTTGTTGCAAAGGGGTCGCGGATGACGCGAGTCAACTCAACACGCATCAACGAAGCCTGATCTTTCAGACCGCCTGCCTGAACAATCAGGTCTTCAATGGTCGTATTATCAGCATACTGGAAGGTTCCAGGATTCATCACCTGACCAGAGATAGTGAATGTACGTTCTTTACGAAGTTCTTCCTGAGTAGGAATGAAAAGAACATCCTCATTCTTAAGAGGTATATCGGCGACAGTACCATTCATGATACCTTGAACGTCAGCGGGAATCAGTTCAAGCGTTCTGTCTGCCTTCAGACGGTGAATAAGGGCATGCTGAGGGAAAGCATCCTCAGTCAAACCTTCAGCAGCCTCAACCAAACTACGTACAGAACTGATTTCTCCATTCAGGTTAAACTGTCCTGGACGGAACACGGCACCCTTAATCTCAACCATGTTCTCAAAACGGTCAATCATACCGTCTACACTTACAGCATCGCCATCCTCCACTTTGAACGTGCTCATGTCAAACTCGTTGACATTATGAACAGAATAACGCTCACCTTGTTGACGAATCAAACGAACGCTCTTCTTATGCGCATCGCCGGTAAATCCTCCTGCATATTTCAACAGGGTAGCAACGCTCTCATTGGAACGCATCTCGTAGAACATGGGACGCTTAACATTACCTGTAATACCTACCAAAGCCTGATAGGGTTCTACCATGATGACGTCATTGTCCTGCAAACGGATGTTACCTGCCAAGCGTCCGTTAAGAATGTAGTCGTACAAATCGACGACAGTAACTATTTTGCCATTGCGATATACCTTGATGTTACGGAGTGTACCAAGACTACTTGTACCACCTGCACGATACAAAGCATAGAAGACATTGGCAAAGGCACTCAGATGGTAGGTTCCTGGTGTGCGAACTTCACCCATGATGTTAACTTGAATAGTACGGGTGTTGCCTACAGTTACTTTTAGATTGCTGCTTTGATAGCGAGAACCAATAGTAGAGCGCAATTTTGATTGAGCAGCAGCAACACTCAGGCCACTCAGGTAAATAGGACCATAACCTGCAACGGTAATAGTACCCTCAGGTGAAATGGTATGTATCAGTGTACGCTGGGAAGCTCCGTAAATGTCAACAACCACCTGATCGCCTGTCCCTAAGACATAATTATCAGGAATAGGCAAGTTGGAGTTAGGCTGAAAATTAGGATTTGCCTGGCTAAAGATATTTCGACCAAAGACTTGCTTACCATCAGTATCTGGAGCCTTACCTTGGGTCGCTTTTACGTCGTTGGTTGCAACTTCAAAGTCGGCAGCAGCATCAGTTTGAATTTCACCAGTAGTTCCGCGCTTAGCTGTTGTCACTTCTTGAGAAGTTGTACCGTCAGAATTGGCGCTCATTCGATCTGCAGCCAGAGCTACTGCACCATCGGCAGCTCCTGACATGCCGCGACTCTTGATTTGGGTGTCATACTGATTGCGCAGACGGCGAATTTGGTCAATCTTGACGCCGCGTTGCATTAATTTGGTAACAATCTGTGATTGGCTTGTGCCTGCTTGAGCTTCTCTTCCAATAAGAGCAATAATCTGTTGATCTGACATCTGAGCATTGATGCTTAGAGTGCTTGCCAAGCATAATGCTGTTGCTAATAGAAATTTCTTCATTGTTTGTTTATTTCTTGTTTTGATTATTCTTGTTTGCATAAATCGGGTGCAAAGTTACAACTTCTCTTCGAGAAAAACAAACTTTTTGTCATAAATATGATGAAACATTAATTAGAATGTACGCAAAAAGAATCGAGGCCTTAGAACATCAGTTCAAAGACCTCGAATAAAAATATTTACTTTTCGTTCTTTTCTTAGCGCAATCCGCGATTCAGAAGTGTTATATTGAGCAGCATAACGTACTTGTGATATTGCTCATCACTTAAGATGTAGTTCATATAGGCTAAATCTTTGTTGATGGCTTTCTCTGCCATCTTGTTACGCTCTTCGCCTTTGCTCTGCGCTGCAAACATCATTTCGGCTGCGAAAGTCTTGTGAATTTCTGTAACACTTTCCATCTGATCTTTTGTCAGGCTAAGTGTCTGAGCCAGTTTCTTCATGTTCACCTTCATATCGTAGGCCTCAATGTTGTTCAGACTGGCAGCATTCTCATTTTCTGCAAATGTCATCGTCATGCTAAGCATGGCAACCATAGTTAAAAACAATCTTTTCATTTTTGTTACCCTTTCTTAATTTTTAATGTTTAACTGATGTGTTTGTTATCCTTGATGTCTGTGTCAGCTCGCTCGCTGATTGACGTTGCAAAGGTAGGACGTTCGTATAATAATTCCAAGTTTTAGAGTTAATTGTTTACGGACACAACCTTAATTCTTGACCCACGTCAAACATTTGATTTTAATCATTTTGTTTGATTTTTATGTTTTTTCTTTTGGTTTTTCGCTCAATTTACACTACCTTTGCATTCAAAAATTTAAAATCAACGATTTATGGAGAATAAAAATAGATTTATGTCTATATCATATAGTTTGTATATAGACGAAGAAGGAACTAAACGTTTAGTTGAAGAAACCAAGGATGGACAGCCATTCCAGTTTATCAGTGGTTTTGGTGTGGCACTTGATACTTTTGAACAACAGCTGATACCATTGGAGGCAGGTGCAAAGTTTGATTTCTCATTGACCAAGGACGAGGCTTATGGTGACTATCGTGACGATTTAAGACTCGATATGGATCGTGAGATGTTCTGTATCAATGGCCATTTCGATCATGAACATGTTTATCCAGATGCTATCATCCAGATGCAAAATGATGAAGGTAATCGTTTCTATGGACATGTTGTTGAGGTTGGTGAAGAGAAGGTGAAGATAGACTTAAACCATCCTTTAGCTGGTGAAACGCTCTACTTCAAGGGCGAAGTACTTGAGAACCGTGAGGCTACAGAAGATGAGGTTAATCACCTGATGAAGCATATGGCCGGTGGCTGTGGTGGTCATTGTGGCGACTGTGAAGGTGGTTGTGGACACGACCATGAAGATTGCGACCATCATCATGAGGATGGTTGTGGCTGCGGACATTGCCATTAACAAGGTAAAAAGGTTAAAAATTAAAAAGGTAAAAGGTGAATACGTTCGGGCAGATATTCAGACTGACCACATTTGGCGAGAGTCATGGTGAAGCCATTGGTGGTGTCGTTGACGGAATGCCTGCTGGCATTGATATTGACGTTGACTTCATTCAAAGTGAGTTAGCACGTCGTCGTCCAGGACAAAGCAATATAACAACTAGCCGCCAGGAACCTGATCAGGTAGAACTGCTCAGTGGTGTTTTTGAAGGTTGCTCAACGGGTTGCCCCATCGGATTTATCGTACGCAATCAGAATCAGCACTCTTCCGATTACGACAATATGCGCCAGTTGTTCCGTCCTTCGCATGCCGATTATACATATTATTATAAATATGGTACGCGAGATCATCGTGGAGGTGGTCGTTCGTCAGCCCGCATCACTATCAGTCGTTGTGTAGCTGGAGCGTTAGCAAAGTTGGCACTTCGTCAGTTGGGTATTACAGTCCAAGCTTATACATCTCAAGTAGGTAATATTGCTTTAGAGCGTGACTATCACTTATACGACCTGTCTCTGACGGAGACGAACGCAGTGCGTTGCCCTGATGCAGAGAAGGCAGCACAGATGATTGCTTTGATTGAACAGGTAAAGTCTGAAGGCGATACGATAGGTGGTGTTATCACCTGTGTCGTAAAAGGCTGTCCTCCAGGTTTAGGCGAGCCTGAAGCTCATAAGTTGCATGCAGACTTAGGTGCTGCTATGCTTAGCATCAATGCTGTCAAGGGCTTTGAGTATGGCGAGGGTTTTGCTGGTGTCACTCAACGAGGTTCTGAGCAGAATGATATCTTTCGTTCTGTAGACGGTCGTATTACAACTGCTTCTAATCATAGTGGAGGCATACAAGGTGGAATCTCCAATGGACAGGACATTTATTATCGTGTAGCTTTCAAACCTGTTGCGACTTTATTACAGACTCAAGATACTGTCGATGTCAATGGACAGGCTACTACGTTGACAGCTCGTGGACGTCATGATCCATGTGTGTTGCCTCGTGCTGTTCCTATCGTTGAAGCAATGACCGCTATGACGATAATGGACCATTTTTTACTGAACAAGACGGCAAAAATGTAGAAAAAAAAGGCATTTTATGCAAAAAAAAACCAAAAAAGCATTGCAGTTTAAAAAAATTATACTATCTTTGCAGTGCTATTCGGGTTTGTGAAAATCAGAATATGCTTTAGTTAAGTCTAGTTTAGTTTTTGTGTTGGTTGAGAGCGGTCTATTGTCGGCCGCTCTCAAATTGTTTTTATTAAGGTATAAACGAACAGAAAAAAGATATGAAAAAAGAACTACTACTAACGGCTGGTGTTCTGCTGGCACAGCAATCAGATGCTGCTGAGCCACAGAATCGAAAAGCTACTCGTGAGCGTCCCAATATCATTTTTATCTTGGCTGATGATATGGGTTATGGCGACTTGTCGTGTTATGGCAACAAGTATATCAAGACTCCCAATATCGACCGCTTAGCAGCTACAGGTACTAGCTTTACGCAAGCGTATGCTGGCAGTGGCATCAGTTCGCCTTCACGTTGCTCGCTGATGACAGGACGCAACAGCGGTAATACTCGTATTCGTGACAACCAGTGCTATGCTGGTGGTATGACAGGCTTGAAAATCAATCCTCGTGGTGATACCACCATTGTCCGTCGTGCCAATCTTCTTCCAGAGGATACGACACTGGCTACTGTGATTCGTACGGCAGGTTATCAGACGTGTCTTGTCAACAAGTGGCACCTTGATGGCTATGACCCTGGTTCTGCTCCCAATCATCGTGGCTTCCACGAGTTTTATGGTTGGACCATCAGTACTGTTCATAGTAATTCACCTTATTATTATCCCTATTATCGTCTGTGGGGCGATAGTCTGATACATATCAACGAGAATGCCCACGATGCCCACGTGCGCCATAATACGGAGATTTCTACTGATGATGCCATTGCTTTTATCCATCGTAATAAGGAGAATCCTTTCTTCCTGTTCTTAGGCTACGATGCCCCTCATGAGCCCTATAACATCGACGATACTTCATGGTATGACGAACATGGAGAGTGGTCGTTGAATACCAAGCGTTATGCCGCTCTTGTTACTCATATGGATTATCATATTGGACGTCTTTTGGGAACGCTCGAAAATCTAGGTTTACGCGAGAATACGCTAATAATCTTTGCTTCTGATAATGGTGCAGCGGTAATGGCACCAATAAGCGAATTGAACTGTCATGCAGGACTGAAGGGACGCAAAGGGCAGCTTTATGAAGGTGGTATCAAGGTGCCTCTCATTGTCAATCAACCTGGTCGTGTACCTGTCCGTCAGATTGCTAATCAAGTCTACTTCCCTGACTTTATGCCTACGTTGGCTGCTCTTACGGGCAGTACGGATGCCTTGCCTCAAACGGATGGTATTGATGTGTCGCCATTGTTCTTTGGGGGCAATGTCGATACAGACCAGCGTTATCTGTATTGGGAGTTTCCTGGTAAGCAGCGTGCCGTTCGTTATGGTGAATGGAAATGTGTAACAGTGAAAAAGAATGCCCCTTTAGAACTCTACCACATCAGCGAAGATCCCAACGAACAACATAATCTGGCTGACCAATATCCTAAGATGGTGAAGGAACTCGACGAGGTGATGCATCGTATGCACAAGCCTTCAGTCAACTATCCTATCCCTGAGGATAATCAGAAGCCTGTTGTCAAGTCACGTAAGAAGAAAAAGTGAATCGTACTGCTATCCCCTTCGGAAGTCCGCTCTATGTGATGCTCAAGCCCGTTGGCTCTCGCTGTAATCTGGCTTGTCGTTATTGCTATTACCTAGACAAAGAGCGACATGAGGAGATGACTGACGAGTTGCTGGATGAGTTTACGCGTCAGTATCTGGAAGCGCAGACCCAACCTGAGGTGCTGTTTACTTGGCATGGAGGTGAACCGCTGTTGCGTCCGATTACGTTCTATGAGAAGGCTTTGAAGATACAACAGCGCTATGCCCATGGGCGTACAATTGATAATTGCCTGCAAACCAATGGAACGCTAATAACAAAGGAGTGGTGTCAGTTCTTTCATGATAACAACTTTTTGATTGGTATCAGCATTGACGGACCACAGGACTTGCATGATGCCTATCGCATAGGACACAACCATCAACAATCCTCGTGGCAACAAGTCATGCGAGCCATCGAGTTGTTGAACCAGTATGGTGTCATGTGGAATGCGATGGCTACCGTTAATCATCTCACAGCTGACGAACCTCAGCGTTTCTATCGTTTCTTTCGCGAGATAGGTTGCCAGTTCCTGCAGTTTACGCCTGTTGTAGAGCGCCATCAGGGTGTGGTTGCCGATTACTCTGTGTCGCCTCGTCAGTGGGGTGGCTTCCTGTGTGGTGTTTATGACGAGTGGGTTCAACAGGATATTGGTGAGATATTTGTTCAACTGTTCGATGCTACATTGGCCAATTGGATAGGGGAGCCGCCTGGACTTTGTTCAATGTCACCTTTATGTGGACGTTGTGCTGCTATGGAGTCGAATGGCGATGTGTATAGCTGCGACCACTTTGTCTTTCCTGACCATTATTTAGGTAATATTCGTACTAGTACGTTGACCTCGATGCTTTATGGTGAACGTCAGCAACAGTTTGGACGTAGTAAGTTGGAGAGGATGTCTCGCCAGTGTCGTGAGTGTTCTTATCTTTTTGCTTGTCATGGTGAGTGTCCTCGCAATCGCTTTGTGACCGATTGTTATGGTGAAGCTCATCACAACTATCTTTGTGCAGGTTATCAACAGTTTTTTGAGCATGTCGCCTTAGATATGGATTTCATGAAAAAGGAACTGGAGGCAGGTCAATCTCCTGCGAATTTGATGCTTTGCAAAGGTAAAAGTGGAAAAAAGTAAGGCAAACTGCAATTTTTCTATCAAAATGTTTGGCCGTTTCGTGGAAAAGTTATACTTTTGCAACCGTTAAACAAAAAATAGAGACAATGAGCATGTTGAATCAGTACTTTTACGGCTATTACTTTTACTTTACAAGCAATTGTGAAGCGGTAGGTCGTATGTAAGATGAAACATGAAACATAAGAATTTATAAGGCTCCGCTTCACGAAAAGGTGAAAGCGGAGTTTCTTTTTAGAAGTTAAGGAAGTATTTAGAAGTTAAAGAAGAAAATAAAATGAAGAGAATAGCAATACAAGGACTGACAGGGTCATTCCACGACATAGCAGCACACCTCTACTTCGAGGGAGAACAGATACAACTCATCTGTTGTAGCACATTCGAGGAGGTGTTTCTTAATATGAAGCAAGACCCTACGGCCATTGGTATGCTGGCTATCGAGAATACCATTGCTGGTTCGCTGTTGCATAATTATGAGTTGCTGAGAGATTCAGGTACAACCATCGTTGGTGAGCACAAACTGCATATCACGCATTGCATCTGCTGTTTGCCTGAGGATGATTGGAACACGATTACCGAAGTGCATTCCCATCCTGTTGCTCTCATGCAGTGTCGACAGTTTCTGGCTCAGCATCCGCAACTAAAGAATGTAGAAGCTGAGGATACCGCAGGTTCGGCAAAGATGATTGCTGAAGGTCTGCACAAGGGATGGGCAGCCATCTGCCACGCAGAGGCAGCACGTTTGTATGGCTTGAAAGTATTGGAAGACCACATTGAGGACAATAAGCATAATTTTACCCGCTTCCTCGTGGTGTCGAATCCTAATAAGGCCGACTTACTGCGTCCGCTGACGGAAGCCAATAAGGCCAGTATTGTTTTTTCATTACCTCACGAAGAAGGTTCGCTGAGTCATGTACTTGCCATTCTTTCATTTTACAAGATTAATCTGACTAAAATACAGTCACTGCCTATTATCGGGCACGAATGGGAGTATCTATTCTATGTTGATTTGATGTACGATGACTTGACGCGATATCGTCAGAGTATTGACGCAATTATCCCACTTACCAAAGATTTTAAGATTTTAGGAGAATATAAGGACGGTCGACAGACCAATTAAGGTAATCATAAAGTTCAAAGAACATGATACAACCAGCAGAAAGATTGAGTTTAGTACAAGAGTACTACTTCAGCCGCAAACTGAAGGAAGTGGCACAGATGAATGCCGAAGGCAAGGATATTATCAGTTTGGCTATTGGTAGTCCTGATATGCCCCCATCGGAGCAGACCATCAACAAACTTTGTGAGGTGGCCAAGCAGCCCAACGCCCATGGTTACCAGCCCACAATGGGTACGCCTGAGTTGCGCGAGGCAATGGCTTATTTCTACAAGCGTTGGTACGATGTTGACCTCGACCCCAAAACTGAGGTGCTGCCACTGATTGGTTCCAAAGAGGGTATTCTTCACGTCACGCTGGCCTTTGTCAATCCTGGCGACGAGGTGTTGGTGCCAAATCCTGGCTATCCTACCTACACGTCATTGAGCAAGATTCTTGGTGCCAAGATAGTTAATTATAACTTGCGCGAGGATAATGGTTGGCAGCCTGATTTCGAGGAGTTGGAGAAGATGGACCTTTCGCGTGTAAAGCTGATGTGGACCAATTATCCCAATATGCCGACTGGTGGTCGTGCCCAACGTGCTACATATGAGCGTCTGGTGAATTTTGCACAAGACCACAACATCGTCGTTGTCAACGACAATCCTTATAGCTTCATTCTCAGCGAGGAGCATCTGAGCATCCTTCAGGTACCTGGAGCCAAAGACTGCTGCATTGAGTTCAATTCGATGTCGAAGTCGCATAATATGCCTGGTTGGCGTGTAGGCCTCTGTGCTTCGAATGCACAGTTTATCCAGTGGATTTTAAAGGTTCAGTCGAATATCGAGAGCGGAACATTCCGCGGCATCCAACTCGCCGCTGCTGAGGCTTACAAGAATGATGAGGCTTGGCATCGAGAGTTCAATATCGAGACCTATGCTCGTCGCCGTCAGTGGGCTGAAAAGATTATGGATGTTTTAGGCTGTACGTACGATAAGAATCAGGTGGGTATGTTCTTGTGGGGTAAAATACCTGAGAGCATTCAGAACGTTGAAGACCTGACGGAACGCGTCCTGCACGAAGCTCGTGTCTTCATCACCCCAGGCTTCATCTTCGGCTCGAATGGCGAGCGCTACATCCGTATCTCGCTCTGCGCCAAGGAAGAGAAAATCCAGCAGGCCCTCGATCGCATCAAGGTCCTCGCTTGGTAAAATTATCAATTATCAATTGTCAATTATCAATTAATAAAAATATGGAACTTGAACTTCAACCGTTGAATTTACCGAGTGACAACGAACGCCCCTTCGTCATTGCAGGACCATGCAGTGCTGAGACTGAGGAGCAAGTGATGGAAACTGCCCGCCAACTGGCCATGAAGGGCTGTCATAACTTCCGTGCTGGTGTGTGGAAACCACGTACCAAACCTGGTGGTTTCGAGGGTAATGGTGAGAAAGCGCTACCTTGGATGAAGCAGGTGAAGGACGAGACTCACATGCTGATTTCTACCGAGGTGGCTACACCTGAACACGTCGAATTGGCCTTGAAGTACGATATGGACATTCTGTGGATTGGTGCTCGTACGACAGCAAATCCTTTTGCCATGCAGGCTTTGGCCGATGCCTTGAGAGGTGTTGATAAGCCAGTATTCGTTAAGAACCCCGTCAATCCTGATTTGGAGTTGTGGATTGGTGCTTTGGAGCGTCTGAATCAGGCTGGTGTGAAGCGTCTAGGAGCTATTCATCGTGGTTTTTCCAGCTTCGAGCAGAAGATTTATCGTAATGCACCCATGTGGCAGATTCCCATCGAGTTGCATCGTCGTATTCCTGAGTTGCCCATCATCTGTGACCCCTCACATATCGGTGGTCGTCGTGAATTGATTGCTCCGCTGTGTCAGCAGGCTATGGATCTCGGCTTCGATGGACTGATTGTTGAGAGTCACTGCGATCCTGACAAGGCGTGGAGCGATGCTAAGCAGCAGGTGACACCTGATGTGCTCGACTACATCCTCTCGCTGCTGATTATCCGTGACGAGCATGTCAATACGGAAGGTATACAGCAGTTGCGTAAGAAGATTGACGAGTTGGATAACCAGTTAATGGATCTTCTGGCAAAGCGAATGAATGTCTGTCGTCAGATTGGTGAATATAAGAAGGAACACAACATGACTGTGTTGCAGGCCTCTCGTTACAACGAGATTCTTGAGAAGCGTGGTGTGCAGGGCTCGCTCACAGGTATGTCGCCTGAGTTCGTTGCCAAGGTGTTCGAGAGCATCCACGAGGAGAGTGTCCGTCAACAAATAGAGATTGTGAACAAATGAAAATATTAGTATTAGGTGCAGGCAAGATGGGCTCGTTCTTCATCGACCTGCTGAGTTTTGACCATGAGGTTGCCGTTTATGAGCGTGATGCCAAGCGTATGCGCTTCACGTACAACTGTCAGCGCTTCACGGAGTTAGAGGAAATTCGTGACTTTGCTCCTGAACTGTTGATTAATGCTGTGACGTTGAAGTACACCATTCCTGTGTTCGAGCAGGTGATGCCTTATCTGCCCAAGGACTGCATCATCAGCGATATCGCATCAGTGAAGACCGACTTGAAGGACTTTTACGAGAAGACAGGTCGTCGCTACGTATCTACGCACCCTATGTTTGGTCCGACTTTTGCCAATCTGCAACAACTCTCTGAGGAGAACGCCATCATCATCAGTGAAGGCGACTATATGGGACGTATCTTCTTCAAGGATCTTTATCAGAAGTTAGGGTTGAATATCTACGAGTACACCTTCGAGGAGCACGACAAGACAGTGGCTTACTCGCTGAGTATTCCTTTCGTGTCGACGTTCGTCTTTGCTGCAGTTATGAAACATCAGGATGCGCCTGGTACAACGTTTAAGCGTCACATGCGTATTGCCAAGGGTGTGCTGAACGAGGACGACTACTTGTTGCAGGAAATTCTGTTCAACCCCTATACCCACGATCAGGTGGCTCAGATTCGCACGGAGCTGAAGGAGTTGCTGGAGATCATCGATACCAAGGATGCCGATGGCATGAAAGGCTATCTGACGAAGATAAGGAATAATGTGAAGCGTGACATTGAAATCAAGAAGTGACTTCAATGTCGCGCTCATCATGGTCAACAATTGCGGCAACGCAGGAGTCTGACCATACATTTTCTGCCGTCTCAATCATGTCAATGATGGTATAGATGGGCAAAATGATGCCTAAACCATAGGTTTCTTACATGCTCGTGGCTGTTGAACGCTATACCCCGGCCGTCGCTACCAAACAGCATGCCCGTAAACGGGAACAGCAGCAAGGTGGGGCACGCCGAAGCGATAGCCCCACTTGCTGCTGAGTGGTTTGCTCACGCACTGTCTGTTACAGGAGCAAGGCTATGGCCTCCACATCTTTTCCTTCGTAGAAGTGGGGTTCAAATACAGGCTTGTACTGGAAATCGCCGAAACGGAACAGTTGCAGGGCGCAGAACTGGCGGTCGTCGCTCAGACAGAGTTCCAGACGGAAATTGCCGTTGGCACCGGCCACGGGCTTGCCCTTCTGCTGGATGTCGGCAGCCATCTTGTCGAGCGGCATGTCTAACAGACGAGCCACACGCTCACCCTCCGTGGGGGTGTATTCCAAGATGATGGCCTTGGCCTGACTCTGTGTAGGCGTATAGATGGCCTTGGTGGAAAACAGTGATTTCTTGATCTCGATATGCTGATATGCGGAGAGGGCAGCAGCCATCTCCAAGTTTTTGATACTTGACATAGTTGTTACGTTATCTATCCGGTTTTTATGGCCGGATGGTTATCTGTTTAAATAAATAATGTGAATAAAAATGCGTGTGTCCCTGTGATAACAGACAATTATGTCAACGAATGATGTGCCTCAGTGCGATGACGTAATAGTCGCACGAGGCCGACAGGCAGAAGGGAGCCGTTTCCAGACGGCATCTGCTGTCGTAGTAGGAATAAAGGGGTATGACTTGATGCTGCCGGTTGGCAAAACTGCCAAAGGGCGTGACGGTTCTTTCCGTCTTGGAACCTTGGGTAGGAAGGACACGCTGAGGACGGGAACTGCAGATGCGGTAAATTTGCGAGGCATCTGTCAGTGTGGCTTCCTGTTGATGCTGATGTTGCGGAGCCAGGACGGACGATTGGCGATGCTGATAGGATTCTGTGACAGCCGCATTATTATGGCTCTGCCAGTTTAGCAAAACCGTCAAGCAAACGGTGCAAAGAGCCGTTAGTATTTTTGCAGTTATCAGAGTCCGTCTCATTCTGGCTGCAAAGGTACTAAAATTATCTGTAATAAAAGAACTCTATCATAAAAAAAAGAGCAACACCCGATTGGATGCTGCTCCCTTTATTTATGCGGTTAATCAATGTCCGTTACGTTTGAAGCCCCTTGTTAAGGGGCTGGCTTAAGCCAGGGATAAAGTCAATCTGGCACGGAATTTAAACTCGCTTAAACTCTACTGACAATTTATTAAACTCGGTTAAACATAGTCATCATATTTGTTTCTGTTTGCTAAATTGGAATTTACCTAATCTCTCACTTGTGAAAACAGCCACTTTATTCTTTTTGTCGAAAAGGCATTGTCACACGCATTGCGATGTTTCT
>CACWOS010000020.1 GCA_902762565.1 uncultured Prevotellaceae bacterium | reverse complement strand
GAACTGTAATTCATATTGCATAGTCTATTTAAATTAAGAATACGCAAAGGTACAGACTTTCTGAAAGGCCTGCAAGGCGTCAAAGCGGATACGCTTACAGAAAAAAGTGAGGGAGACGTGAGGGAGGACGAATATCCCTCACGTGCCCTCAGCCCTTTATACATCGGCATTTGAGAGGGGTCATGTGAGTATGTGAGGGACATTTTCGACTTCCTTGATTTTTCGCGTCCGAGTCATTGGATAATCGCAATCATCTAAGGTTCGCGTCAGCTACGGGCGGAAGGTCCTTCCGCTTCCTCCTCGCACCCCGTCCGCACGTAGCGGAAGGGGCGTCCGCTTCCTTCGGAGCATGCCTCCGCTTCCTTCGGACAATGCGCCCGCTTCCTTCGCCCCACTAGTTTGAAGCCTTCGGATTGCCAGCTCAAACACCTGCTTGAGTTATTACTCCAAAAGAAATTTTGAATACTCTTGGAGTATTTTCGATTACTTCCAGAGTATTGGACAACGTTGCGAGGTAACACGGGGTCAGGCACGCTGTGACCTGTGGATAAATGAATAATTTATTCGATAAAATCATGTTAAACTATTATTATCCTGCAATATTATTGAAAAAAATGCGTATCTTTGCCCTCGAATTCATATTAATAGCTATTGCAATGAACAATGTAAGTTTCCCAAAAATCACGACCACCGTCCAGGCTGAGCCTTGGGCAGAGGGACACGTCGCACGTTTCACGTCGACCCGGGTCGTGCCGCAGACGCCACGTCCGCATCGTAACATCACAGCAAACGTACTGCCACGATGAGCGTACTTAAAAAGAATTTCGGCTGTCGGCAAGATGCCATCATCACCGACTGCTTTGTGGTCATGCCCGACGGTGTGACCGATGCTAACAGCAACCGCTGCTACTGCAAGATTGAGAACGCTGCGTGGGACACTGGTGCCACAAACACGGTTATAACGCCCGAAATTGTCGATGCCCTAGGTCTTGAACCGAGCGAAAAGCACGCTGTCTCTACGCTCAACGGCATTATCGAGGTGAACACCTACCTCATAGACCTCTGTTTCGAGAACGGCTATCGCATAGCCAACCTCCGCGTGCTGAGTGGCGAGGACTACAGCGACTTTGACTATGATGTGCTTATTGGCATGGATGTCATCACACAGGGCGACTTTATTGTCTCGACCCTTAACAATGAAACGTCTTTCTCGTTCCGAATGCCCGCACAAGGAATCACGATAGAATAACATTTAATTAAAAGCAAACATGAGCGGATAGACCGACAGACATAGAACAACATAAGGAAGCGTTGAAATTTCGCCAAAATATCTCGTGAGAAGAAAAGAGTCGATGCTCGCGTTTAGGCGCGGGCTGAGACTTGTATCTACGAGAACGGCGTTTGGCGATGCCTCTGAATCGGATGCGAAATCAGACTCGCGCCGTTTTTATGCCTTGCGGTTAAGAAGAATTAACGCCCCGCAGCGTCATATTTCTGCGATTACGGCGTATATATAAATAGGTAACGACAAATAACAAAAAGAAATAATAATGAACAAGAAAACTATCATCACCGCCCTGCTCGCCTTTGTAACAATAGCAGGTTATGCAGGCAGCAACAAAATTACGAATCGAACCGATGGGAGTATTACCTTCGTCGTAGATGAGAATCTTACTCCTTTTGACAACCCATTTATGCGTCTGTATACTGGAGAAAGTATTGCCAAGTACATTCTGTCTGAAGAACAAATCCCAAAAGATGCACAGCGTATTATTGCTACGAGTTTTTCTGATGAAAATAACCTTAGGCACATGGGGAAGGATGCTTTCTACAGATGTGTTGTCGATGCCTATGCAAATCACCAATCAGTAACGCTCTCACCTGATATGGTTTGGCTTGTTATATGTCAGGGCTTTGCCCGATACGTGAATGCACACGCAGAAGGACTGCGTCCCAAATTGGTAAACCACGAGGGGAAAATGGACTTGGCTATTTTAACGAACAAAGACTTGTTAACCGAAAATGTTGACTGGCCATCGCTGATTGACGATTTCTCGTCACAGATAGACAAATACACCAAAGACGGCATTGCCAAGAATATTATCTCCGACTTCACGACTACAGGCTCTGTCGAACGTGTGGCATCACAGATTACACTGATGGAAAGTGTAAAGTCTTATTTTGAGTACATTGTTTATCGCATCGCTTGTGGCATTCCAACCATCACATTGCAAGGAACAGTTGAGGACTGGCAACGCGTACTCGAAAAGACGAAGTGTCTGAAACAGTATGGCCTTGAATCCTGGGTAAACACTCTGGAACCAATACTAAATGAATTTATTCAGGCAGCTAATGGACATCCTAATCAGGCTTTTTGGAAAAGTATAGTCAAAAAGCAGAACATCACTGAGCTTAAAGGCGGAGCATGTAGCCCTGACAATCCTACAGAACTCGATGGCTGGTTGCTGAAGTTCTTTCCAGATGAGAGCGGTCAGACTCTTGACAAGGTAAAGCATACCAAGGAAATGCCTTCAGAATATGTTCGAGTCAATTTCAAATATCGAGTAGTCGATCCGGCGAACGGAAATCTCATCAGTGAAACACCGATGGAACTATGGGCAGGTTTTGTCGGAGCAAAGGTTGACACGACAAGCAATATGCTGATTCCCAAATTGGGATGGCTCGTTCGTGTGGCAGAAAGTGATGATGATACCTTGAAGGAACTCAAAAAGAATAACAATGACTGGGGCATACACCTTCGCATCCAGGAAGTGCCGGAAATGCTGTCTCAACTGGGTCATATCAAGACGCTTGAGCTTGTATTTACCGGAAAAGTGGTTTTACCAGAATGGATGGACAAACTGATAATAGATCGTTTCACGATAAAAGGAGAAATGAATGATTCAGAGAAAGCTGCTATAAGAAAGCGTTTTCCCCAATGTAGTATTTTGAAATGAGAGCAAAGAACATTCTATCTATATTGTTTATAGCAATATCTCTTAATTCTTGCAGCAGCGACGAAGTGCACAGCGGAGACCCTATTGTGCACTTTGACGAACAGAGCCTCCTCCTGCGGAAATGCAGCGAGTAACAGGGGTAAGAGGCATGCTGTTACAGGCACGCTGTTACACCTGGTGTATGAGGGATAATAACATCATCGTGGAAGGAATGTCGCTTTACGGTTGTTCGGACGTCACTTGCAGGGGGAAAGTGACTTGCTTACAGGGTGTAAATGACGTTGGAACAGGGAGAGGAACGGTCAGTTGCGAGAAAGCAGCGGGCGTGTCTTTTATCAGCGGCGCCCGCTGCTGATATCGGCGGCCGTGACTAAAGTCGGCAGCGTTCGCTGCGTACCTGTTTTTATAAGGAAGAAATGTATAGGCAGGTGCTATTTCTGGAAAAAAATGTGTACCTTTGCAAGAGATATGGAGAATTACTATCATCGCATGGACAGGAGGAGCAAGCATAAGCGATATGGCTTGCCAGGAACTTATCATGTCACTATCAAGGTGAATATGGTCTATCGACAGGCATTGGGTAGAGTGGTAGGTGATATCAATGCTGCCGATGGCAGTCCGCAAGCACCTCAAGTGGAACTGAACGAGGCGGGCAGGATGGTGGAACAGGAGCTGACGACCAGCATTACGACCCACTATCCGATGATAGAGATACAGGATCATGTGGTGATGCCTGATCATTTGCATTGTATCGTGGTGGTGCATCGGGATATCTTTAGTAAAAACGGGGTGGCGACGCATCTGGGGCAGGTGATTGCTGGATTTAAAAAGGGCTGCAACCGGCGGTTCTGGGAGATGCTAGATTTGCGGGGTAAACCCGCAAGCACTGGCGATAATAGAAAAGCCACAAACGCTGGAGAAAAGAGTAACGAAGCAAGCACTGGCGAAAATAGAAAAGCCACAAACGCTGGAGAAAACCGTAACGAGGCAAGCATGGGCGCAGGTAGTAGCCAGACAAACACTGGAGAAAACCGTAACGAGGCAAGCATGGGCGCAGGTAGTAGCCAGACAAACACGGGAGGTGTGGGGAGCCAGTGTTTTGCGGTTTACCCGCAAGGATATAAGGTACCATCGCGCGGAACGACAGGACGTGCTCCACTGTTTTCCCTTGGCTTTGTAGACGTGATACCGCTGAGTGCTGAGCAACTGGAGACGCAGCGACACTATATTCATAACAACCCACGCAGCCGATTGCTCCGAAATTCACATCGATTATGGTTGCAATGCCAGCGTAAGAGCATTGATACTCATCTGTCACCACGAGCCTTGAAGAGCTATCTGCAACAAGAATGCTCACCAGCACAGTTCAACGAAGAGATTTGGCAACGTATCGAGAAGCTATTGATAGTTAAGGATGGACATGTCTACTGTGACAGCTATGGTAACTGCGAGATGCTTAATTGTCCTATTCTACCCGTAGTTTGCCACAGGAAGGACACTTTGTTACACAGTCTTCAGCTACAACGATGCATGGAGAAAGCAGCAGAAGGGACCGTACTGGTATCTGCACGTATTGCCAAAGGTGAGCAGAGGATTATGGATGATGTTATCGCCCAGTCTTACCCTGTGACCCTCATTGCTGACAACGGCTTTCCAGATATTTATCACCCTTCGGAAGTTCGCATACAAATGTGCGCAGAAGGTCATCTCTTATTGGTTTCCCCTTGGCAGTACCATTATAGAGGAGCCGATGAGATGATTACAGTGGCTGAATGCAAAACCATGAATTGTATTGCTCAAGCAATATGTAAGACGAGAGATAGCTGGTGGAAATGAAGAATCACTAAGGGAACAGAAGCCTCTGTGATTACATGTGATCATCATGACGAAGTTTCCTCCATCTCGTCGTCCAAGCGGTTGCTCCAAAGATATTTTTTGGTTTCTTGGGCTGCAACACTGCTGAGCAGCAATAGGGCAATGAGGTTAGGAATAGTCATCAGGGCATTCATGCAGTCAGCGATATTCCAAATGATGTCGAGATTGATGATGCTACCAAAGAAGAGGGCCACGATATACAGGATGCGGTAGAAGCGGTTCGAACGGCGACTTTCAATGTAGTTGACGGCACTCTCGCCATAGTAGCTCCAACCCAAGATGGTGCTGAAGGCAAAGGTCAGGATGCCAAACGTCAACAACGGTGCGCCAACGTACGGAATCTTTGAGAAAGCGACCTTGGTAAGGGCTGCTCCGTCAGCGTAGGTGATGTCTGGATAGGCAATGATGCTGCTCACCAACACGATACCCGTCAGGGCACAGATAACGACGGTGTCCCAGAAAGTGCCTGTACTGCTGACCAACGCCTGACGAACAGGGTTGCGCGTCTGGGCTGCAGCTGCCACAATAGGTGCTGAGCCCATACCACTCTCGTTAGAGAACAGACCTCGTGCAATACCATAGCGTGCAGCCATCATCACCGTAGCACCCACAAAGCCACCGCCAGCAGCAGAAGGGTTGAATGCCGACTGTACGATGAGTTGGATAGCTGGCCATACATAGGTGCTATTCATACAGAGAATGACGATACAGCCCACAACATAGAGCAGAGCCATAAAAGGTACGAAGACGGTACACACACGGGCTATGGCCTTGACACCCCCTAAGATGACACATGCTGCTAAGGCACAGACAAAGACACCCACAATCCAAGTAGGAATGCCAAACGTCTCACTGGCCAGCAAGGCGATGGAGTTTGCCTGTACGGTACAGCCAATGCCAAACGATGCCAGAGCGGTTAAGGTAGCAAACAGGATGGCCAGCCACTTCATGCCCAGTCCACGCTCCAACGCATACATCGGACCACCGTAGGTATGTCCTTTGTCATCACGAACACGATACTTCACAGCCAGCAAGCCCTCGGCATACTTCGTAGCCATACCGAAGATACCCGTCAGCCAACACCACAGCACAGCACCAGGACCACCCAAAGCCACTGCTGTTGCCACACCCACGATGTTACCTGTTCCAATCGTTGCCGCCAAAGCAGTTGCCAAAGCACCAAACTGGCTGACATCACCAGCTGCCCCAGGGTCTTTCTTGATAGACAAACGGATGCCCGTCAAGAGTTTACGTTGAGGGATACGCAAGCGGAAAGTCAGGAACACGTGCGTGCCTAACAACAAAATAATCATGGGCCAACCCCATAGGAAGCCGCTCAGCAGCTGAAAAAAATCATTAATCGTCTCCATTCACTTCTCTGACTTCTTTAACCTCTAACTTCTAACCCCTTTATACTGTATCGCCAACATCGTGAGGTCATCACTCTGTTCGGCACCATTGACAAAATTGTGAACGGCTTGGTACATCTCATAGGTGATGTTGATGGGCTGATGTTCATGCGTTGCCAAGAGGCGGTTGGCCACTTTTGCAATACGTTCGTCGCCAAACTGTTCGTGGAAAGCATTCTCAGCCTCGTTCAAGCCATCAGTAAAGAGGAAAATAGTGGTGTCTGGATCCAAATCAACCTCTTGAGCCTCAAACTGGAATTCGCCCATAATACCTAAGGGCAGATTGGGCTGACAAGGCAACTCACCCACATCGCGACCAACCAATAGGGGTGCATTATGGCCTGCATTGCAATAACACAGATGACCTGTAGCCAAGTCGAGCACACCCGTAAAGAGTGTGACAAACATATTGGTATCATTGCCTTCTGTCAGTGCATTGTTGAGGGTATAAGCAATACGCTCAGGATAAGCAACATGGGCAGAGATATTGCGGAACAACGAACGGGTGACAGCCATAAACATGGACGCGGGAATACCCTTGCCAGACACGTCGCCAATGCAAAAGAAGAGCTGATTGTCACGGATATAGAAGTCGAAGAGGTCGCCACCCACCGCCTTGGCTGGTGTCAACGTACCATAGATATCGATATCGTCGCGCTCAGGATAGGGCGGGAAAGTCTTAGGCAACATAGACATCTGGATATCATGGGCTATCTTCAGCTCACTCTCCATAGCTGCCTTCTGGGCTGTCGTATCACGCAACTCATCGACATAGCGGGTCAGGGATTGCTGCATGTTCTCAAAAGAATCACGCAACTGGTGGATTTCGTCACGACTCTTAATGTTAGGCAGATGCGTCTCGAAGTTACCTTTGGCCACCTCGTCGGCAGAGACAGCCAACTGCCGCAATGGCGCAGAGGTCTTCTTGATGCTGCGACGGCCTACGAAGAACACAACCAGCAGTCCTAACAGAATGAAGAACAGGAACAAGCCCGCCACAACGTAGAATAAGATATTAACATAATAATAGGGGAACACGAATCCCATTTTCCACGGTGTATGTTCTATGGATTTATAGGCTATCGCTACTTCCGAGCTGTCAATCTTAACTGAATTGAAGGCATCATAACCATAGACGTAGCCCGACTCATCATGGAATATCTTGTCAACGGCATAGTCATCAGAAACATCGGCTGTCTGCTTTGCCATATCAAAGAGGTTCTGGCGTATGAGGTATTTTTCGTTTGGATGTACTAAGAAGGTTCCAGTCGAGTCAACGATAAAATAGTATGCACGCTGTTCAGCCGACCACTTCTCATCATAAGGTCTGTCATTATAGAAGAAAAGCGAGATTTCACTTGCCAGTGATTCCAGTGTGATGTCAACGCCCAACACCGCCACTGTACTGTCGCGCTCGTCACGAATGGGCATGAGATAGGATACCAATGGCGTCTGATGGTCAAGACCGTCGAAAAAAGGCTTCGCCCAATACCCCTCCTGAGCCTTTAAAGCCTCTTGGAACCACTCAGCCTTGAGGTAGTTCTCTTGCTGAGAGCCAATGTTCATCACTTCTATCTGATCGCTGTCGCGGCGCTGTGCATACGGACAGAACCAGTGACCCTTCTGAGGATAGTAATTATCGACAAAGCTGAGGCCACAACTGCGAATATGAGGATTCTGTTCTACGATGCGCTTCATAATACCTTGCATGCGGTCAGGACGTTGCAAATTGTCCTCGATATAAGGTACCGCATTGACGGTGGCTACACAAACTTCCGTCAGCACCTTCTCGACACCATTAGCCTGATTGTCCAAATGGAACTTCATTAAAGCACCACCTGCAACAACTGTCATTATCCAACCAATAGAAACGATAATGACCGACGTAAAGCCCATCACGACAAACAGGGTGAGCATGATGCGCCAAGTGAGCCGTTTGGCAAACGAACGGGGATAGGGTTTCTGATTCTTCTTCCAGAAAAAAATATTCATAACGTCGACAGCTAAAAGAAGTATTACTGCTTGCAAAAGTACAAAAAAATTCGTAACTTTGCAAACAAAATGGCAAAAAGCTATGAATGTACAGATAGAACCTACATGGAAAGAACATTTGCAGGAAGAGTTTGAAAAGCCTTACTTTGGCCAACTGACGAGTGCCGTCAGGCAAGAGTACGGCACTACGACCTGCTATCCTCCTGGCAAATTCATCTTCAATGCCTTCAACCTGTGTCCATTTAATCAGGTGAAGGTGGTCATCATCGGACAAGATCCTTACCACGAGCCAGGACAGGCTCACGGATTGAGCTTCTCTGTGCAGGACGGTGTACAGTTTCCACCCTCGCTGCAGAATATCTTTAAGGAGATTCAGCAGGATTTAGGTACGCCCATCCCCTCCTCTGGCAATCTGTCGCGCTGGGCAGAGCAGGGAGTGTTGTTGCTCAACGCCACGCTGACCGTTCGTGCTCATCAAGCCAACAGCCATTCTGCATTAGGTTGGCAGACATTTACTGATGCTGCTATCCGTGCCTTGGCGGCCCATCGCGAACATATCGTATATATGCTGTGGGGTGGCTATGCGCGTTCCAAAGCCTATATGATTGACAAAACAAAGAATCTGGTACTGGAATCTGTGCACCCTTCTCCGCTCTCAGCTAACAGAGGCGGTTGGTTTGGACAACACCAGTTCTCGCGCTGCAACCAATATCTACAAGAAAACGGAATAACACCCATCAAATGGTAAACGAAATCCCCCCAATACTCGAAATCGGAGGTATCTTAATTTCCTCTGAAATCATAACAGAATGCTTCTGTTGCGATTACGAGAAGTGTAAAGGCATCTGCTGTGTGGAAGGTAGCGATGGCGCCCCAGTAACACTAGACGAAATAGCTGGTATTGAGGACGCACTCGACACCGTATGGCCTATGCTGTCGGCATCGGCACAGAGCGTCATCGACAAGCAGGGCGTGGCATACGCCGATCGTGACGGAGACATGGTGACGAGTATTGTTCGGGGCAAGGACTGTGTGTTTACTTGCTATGATGGTGACAATTGTCTTTGTGCCTTGGAAAAAGCATATCGCAATGGTAAGACGCAGTTCTGCAAGCCTATCAGTTGTGCCCTCTACCCCATTCGCGAGAAGAACTTCGGTAATGGACTCATAGGCCTTAACTATCATCGTTGGACAGTCTGTAAGGATGCCGTAGAAAAAGGGAAGGCACTAGGCCTTCCCGTATATCAGTTTCTAAAGGAACCGCTTATCCGCCGTTTCGGAGAAGCATGGTATCAGGAGCTCTGCGAGGTTGCTGAACAGCTAACAGCTAATAGCAAATAGCCAACAGCCGTTAGCTCTTACGAAACTCCGAGGGACTCATGCCCATGTGTTCCTTGAAGAACTTACCCAAGAATGACTGGTTAGGAAAGTTGACGGCATCGGCAATCTCCTTGATGCTTTTGGTGGTATTCTTCAGCAATACTCGTATCTCCAGCATGACATAGTTGTCAATCCACTCGTTGGGTGTACGCTTCGATACCTGTTTCACCATTTCCGAAAGATACTTAGGTGTAATACCTATCTGTTCGGCATACCAACTGACACGTCGCTCTGTACGCACGTTCTCCTCCAGCAGAGCAATAAATTCCGTAAACAACGAATCGGCACGCTTACGAGTCTTGATGTCCTCACTTTGTCCTACACGCCAGATGACGTTACTCATATCATAGAACATGGCCAGCAGAAGAGCCTTCACAAGATTGGTACGGAAGTGATGCGCTTGATCTGCCATCTTCTGGCGGATAACCATATAATAGTTGGTGTAGACTTGAATCTCGTGAGTCGTCAAAGGCACCACAGGATTGTTCATCGAGAAGAGCAGCAAAGACGACACATTCTTCACATTCATCACAAAGCTATGGTAGAACTCTGTAGACAACATGATATAAAGGCACTCGAAGTCTGGCGTAGCCTCGTAAGCGCTGACTACATGTCCCTCTGAGATAAACATCAAGTCGCCAACCTTCACCTCCTGCTTGCGTGTGTCTAAAGAATAGGTTGCCTGACCCTTCTTGCATAGCGCCATAATGATGAAATTCATTCTGGCAGGACCTTCCGACAAAAGCGAATGGGCCATACTGTCTGTCAGTACTAGCCCATCAGCCATATACTCGGCGTTACCCCATTTACAGGCTTCGTCGAGATAGATGTTATGCGTCAATGTTCGCATAGGTTGCGTTCTTTTCAATGAACTGGCGACGAGGTTCTACGTCATCACCCATGAGCATAGAGAAGATCTCGTCAGCCTCAGCGGCATTCTCGATAGTTACCTGCTTCAAAAGGCGGTTCTCAGGATTCATGGTGGTTTCCCAAAGCTGCTCTGGATTCATCTCACCAAGACCTTTGTAGCGCTGTGTATGCAGGGCTGTAGCGTTCTCGTCGCCAGCGACATATTTGTCGATGAAGGCCTGACGCTGCTGCTCAGTATAGCAGTACTCAGAGAACTTCTTGAAGGTACATTTATAAAGAGGTGGCGTAGCGATATAGAGGTGTCCCTCCTGAATGACCTTTGGCATGAAGCGATAGAACAGCGTCATGATGAGCGTGTCGATGTGAGAACCATCGACGTCGGCATCGGTCATGATGATAATCTTGTCGTAACGCAACTTGTCGATATTGGCCTCTTTCGAATCTTCGCCATCCACACCAAAGCGGACGCCAATCGACTGGATGATATTCATCACGGACTCAGCCTCGAAGACACGGTGCCACTGGACCTTCTCGACGTTCAGAATCTTACCACGCAAGGGCAGGATAGCCTGGAAATGACGGTCACGGCCCTGCTTGGCAGAACCACCAGCGGAGTCACCCTCGACGAGGAAAATCTCGCAGACCTTGGGGTCTTTCTCTGAGCAGTCAGCCAGTTTACCAGGCAGACCACCACCGGTCATCGGGTTCTTGCGCTGAACGCTCTCACGGGCCTTGCGGGCAGCGATACGTGCTGTAGCAGCCAGAATCACCTTCTCGCAAATGGTGTGTGCCTCCTTGGGATTCTCCTCCAGGAAGTTGGTCATGGCCTCACCTACGGCCTTCTGAACAGCTCCATTGACCTCGCTGTTGCCCAACTTGGTCTTGGTCTGACCCTCGAACTGAGGCTCGGCCACCTTCACGGAGATAATAGCAGTCAGACCCTCGCGGAAGTCATCCTGAGCCACCTCAATCTTAGCCTTCTCTATCTGCTTGCGCAACTGGTCGTCCTCGTCAGCATACTTCTTCAGCGTACGAGCCAGGGCAATGCGGAAACCAGTCAGGTGGGTACCACCCTCGATGGTATTGATATTGTTCACGTATGAGTGAATATTCTCGCTGTAGTCGCTATTGTAGAGCAGAGCGACCTCGATGGGCACACCGTCTTTTTCAGTCTTCAGACAAATAGGTTCTCCGATGATAGAGGTGCGATGACGATCCACGTAACGCACGAACTCCTTCAGACCCTCCTTGGCATGGAACACCTCAGGCTGCTTCAGATTGCCTTCCTCATCAGGACGCAAATCGGTCAGCGTGATGGTGATACCTGCATTCAGATAAGCCAACTCGCGCATACGACGGGCAATAATGTCGTACTTATACTCTGTCGTGGTGAAAATCGTTGGATCTGGCCAGAACTGCTGACGAGTACCAGTCTGATCGGTATCGCCAACAATCTTGACGTCGTAGAGGGGCTTACCCTTCTCGTACTCCTGCTGATAGATGTGTCCGTTGCGGAACACCTGCGACATCATGTGGGTCGAGAGGGCATTCACACAGCTGACACCCACACCGTGCAGACCGCCAGACACCTTGTACGAACCCTTGTCGAACTTACCACCAGCGTGCAGCACGGTCATCACGACCTCGAGGGCCGACTTGTGCATCTTCTCGTGTTCATCGACAGGGATACCACGTCCATTGTCCTGTACGGTAATAGAGCCGTCTTCATTGATGGTTACCTCGATGTGCGTGCAGTAGCCTGCCATTGCTTCGTCGATAGAGTTGTCGACGGTTTCGTTTACGAGGTGGTGGAGACCCTTCTCACTGATGTCTCCGATATACATAGCTGGGCGCTTACGCACAGCCTCCAGTCCCTCGAGTACCTGAATGTTACTCGCGGAATAATTCTGTTCTTGATTCAGTTGTTCTTCTGTCATTGTTTGTTGTCTTCACAATTTTGGTTGCAAAATTACAAAAAATCCACGACTTAAACGAAAGAAAAGTGTTTATTTTTTATAAAAATAAAAGGGTACATCATAAGAAAACAAAAAGCCGTACTCCTTGAGGAATACGGCCTTCGTATGCTTGATATAAAACTTATCCGAGCTTGTTGATGTGGTTACACAGACTTGACTTCAAATTGGCTGCCTTGTTCTTGTGAATAATGTTGGTCTTTGCCAGCTTGTCAAGCATCTTCTGTACCTTTGGATAGAGGGCTGTAGCCTCGTCCTTGTTAGTCATAGCGCGCAGCTTGCGAACAGCGTTACGCATAGTCTTTGCGTAGTAGTGATTGTGCAGCGCCTTCTTCTTGTCCTGACGAATTCTCTTCAGGGATGATTTGTGATTTGCCATTTTTAAATTTTGTTATTTTACTTGTTTAACTTAAAGCTTATGGGTCTTACGTCTTCATGGCTGCCCTGGGCGGGTTTTTACACCCTCTGCCACCATTCCCCTAACGAGTAGCACTTGGCTGTGCAGATGACAGATTTAATTCTTGTAGTCCCTAGGAGAGTCGAACTCCTCTTTAGAGAATGAAAATCTCTCGTCCTAACCGATAGACGAAGGGACCAATTTATCCTGTTTTCGCAGACGCATTCTCAAAATGCGGCTGCAAAGGTACTAATTTTTTCTCAAACAGACAAATTTTCTCAAGAAAAAATGCAATTAATTCGCTATTTTTGTGTAATTTCGCAGCATGTTAGTGAAAACGGAAGCCATTGTGCTCCATTCTTTGAAGTATGGAGAGACACGCCTCATCGTAGATTTATTTACGAAAGAGGTGGGTCGACTGTCGTGTATCATACCGCTTCCCAAAACACCCAAATCAAGACTAAAGAAGCAATACTTCCAACCCATGACCTTGCTCGAAGTAGAGGTCGACTTGCGTCAGCGCCTGCAATTGCAAAAACTGAAGGATGCCCGACTCTTGTCTGCCTATGCTTCCATCCCTTTCTCGCCAGAGAAACTGGCATTATCACTATTCATAGCCGAATTCCTCTATCATGCCCTACGCTCAGAGCAGCAGAACGAGCCCCTGTTCGCCTACATCTGTGACTCTATGCAATGGCTTGATATTGCAGAGAAGAATTTCGCCAACTTTCACCTTACTTTCCTTATGCGCATGAGCCGTTTTTTGGGTTTTTATCCCAATCTCAACGACTACGTGGATGGTTGTGTGTTTGACTTGCGTGCAGCAACATTCTCTTTGTTGGTGCCAACTCATCGCGATTTCCTGCAACCAGAAGACGCGCGTCGCATCCACACCCTCATGCGAATGGACTTCCCAACGATGCACCTCTACCGCCTGAACCGCACGGATCGTAACCGCATTGTCGAAGTTTTGCTTCGCTACTACAGCCTCCACATTCCCCAATTCCCTGAACTCAAGAGTCTCAGCGTCCTTCAGGAACTATGGGCCGAGTAGTAGAAAGGGGGAAAGTGCCGTGCAAACAGGGATTTAGTGCCGATGTAATAGGGACGTAGTGCCTAGGTAAACGGATTCGGGCTGCAGCCCGAATTAATTCGGCCCCCCAAACGAATTGATGCGGGCGGGAGGCCGTATTATTGCGAGCGGGTGGTCGCAACCGTTTTTTAAAGGAGGGTAGGCAGTTCGTAGAGATGAGTGCTGTTCGAACCTTTAATGAGGATATAACGACCTTGAGGCTGCTCTTGGGCGATAGCGGCTTTCACCTCTTCGACATTGGCAAAAGTGCGGAAAGTACTGTTGGCTTTCTGGAACTCTGAGCCTACGAGCCAGACCTCATCGAAATGGGCTTCTTCAAGGAGAGCGATAATCTTCTGGTGCTCTTCTTGGGATACGTCACCCAGTTCACCCATCATACCCAAAATGGCCATCTTAGGCGACACCTCCATCAAGCGGAAGTTGTCGATAGCTGCTTTCATCGAGGTGGGATTGGCATTATAGGCATCGACAATAAGGTGGTTCTTCTCCGTCTCCGTCAGTTGCGAACGGTTGTTGGTTGGCACATAACCCTCGAGAGCATGATTAATCTTGTCGAAGGGAATGTTATTGACGTAGCCTATCGTGATGGCTGCCAACATGTTATCCAGATTATAGGCTCCAATGAGATGCGTCTGTACCTCCATCCATTCTGATGTATAACCTGCATCCGCATCCTGCTCACGCCAGCGGAACTTCAGGAAGGGCGCACAGGAAACAACCTCGCCACGGATCAGAATGTCAGGGTTGTCACTTTGGCCATAGAAGTAGTAGTCAGCTTCAGCTCCTCCACGCATCTTTCTCTCATCAATCATACGCATGAGATGCTCGTTGTCACGATTGACGAAGACAGGACATTCATGAGCACATAAGAAGTCGTACAGTTCACCTTTCGTCTTGCATACGCCTTCGAACGAGCCAAAGCCTTGCAGATGAGCACGTCCCACGTTGGTTATCAGTCCGCAATTCGGCTCTGCAGTCTCCACAAGTGTCTTGATGTCGCCAGGATGCGAGGCACCCATCTCGACCACAGCAATGTCGTGGTCTTCGTTCAGTCGGAACAGCGTCTTGGGAACACCAACATCGTTGTTGAAGTTGCCTTCCGTCGCCATCACGTTGTAGCACTCAGACAAGACGGCACGAATCAGTTCCTTCGTCGTTGTCTTACCATTCGTGCCAGTAATGCCTATCACTGGAATATCGAATTGACGACGATGCTCGCGAGCCAGATCCTTATATGTCTGCAGGCTGTCGTCGACGACGATGACGCGCTGGTCTAGAGAGTCTAGACGTTCTAGATCTCCTAGAACCTGTGGCTCATCAACAATCGCATAGGCACAACCTTTCTCCAGTGCCTGAAGTGCGAATTGGTTACCATTGAACGAGTCGCCTTTCAGAGCGAGGAAGATGCTGCCCTCCGGACAGTTACGAGAGTCCGTAGTGATACATGGATGCTGCTGATACAGCTTATATATTTCCTTGATTTCCATACGTTTTTATATTAATTTTGGTGCAAAGGTACAAAATAAATGAGAAATGAGAAATGAGAAATGAGAAAATTTTGTATCTTTGCAAACGATATGGAATATACGTTGAATTGCAACGGACATTTGCTGAATCTCAGCACCCCTCAGGTGATGGGCATCCTGAATGCTACGCCCGATTCTTTCTATGCTGCCAGTCGTACGCAAACAGAGCGTGAGATAGCTAATCGTGCAGAAGAAATACTGCAACAAGGAGGAACGATTATCGACGTTGGAGCCTGTTCGACGCGTCCTGACAGCAAGACAGCCACAGAGGCCGAGGAGGAAGAACGACTGCGACTGGCCCTGAAGACCATCCGCATCGTAGCCCCCGATGCTATTGTCAGCGTCGACACTTTCCGTCCACAACTGGCACGTATGGCTGTTGAAGAGTATGGCGTTGCCATTGTCAATGATGTTGGTGCCCCTGTAAACAATCCCGAGGTGACTATTGCCAGCCAGAAGGACATGTTCCGTATGGTGAGTCGTTTGCGCGTACCTTATATATATATGTCACGCAAGAGTAACATCAAAGACATCCTGCTCGACAGTGCCGAAGTGGTCGACGTGTTGCGTTCTATGGGGCAGAAGGATATCATCATCGACCCAGGCTTTGGCTTTGGCAAGACAGTTGAGGAGAACTATGAGGTGATGAACGGAATGGAGCGTTTACAGATGCTGAAACTGCCCATCATGGTAGCCCTCTCGCGAAAATCCATGATTTATCGTTTGTTGGAAAGTACACAGGAGCAGGCACTTGCTGGTACGATAGCCCTCAACACCATTGGTCTCATGAAGGGTGCCGATATTCTGAGGGTACACGACGTCAAGGAGGCTGTAGATTGCGCTAAGATCGTTAAGAGTTTAGAGATAAAAGATAAGAGATAAAAGGATGTTCTTCGAATTTGGAATAAAGGATATTATCGACATCGTCCTCGTAGCCCTGATGCTGTTCTACATCTATAGGCTGATGAAGGAGTCACGCTCACTGAATGTCTTCATGGGCATTCTGATTTTCGTGATGTTGTGGCTCGTCGTGTCACAGGTGCTTGAGATGAAGCTGTTAGGCTCCATTATGGACAAGTTGGTCAGTGTGGGAGTCATCGCACTCATCATCCTCTTTCAGGAAGATATTCGCAAGTTTCTCTATAACTTAGGTGCCCATCAGCGTGTGCAGACACTGCGCCGTCTCTTTGCCAACAACGACAAGCGGGACTATGAACAACTGAAACAGACCATCATGCCTATCGTGATGTCATGTCTCAACATGAGCAAAAAGAAGATTGGTGCACTCATCGTCATTCAACGCGCTACCCCACTCGACGATATTGTAGCCACTGGTGAACGTCTTGATGCCAGTATCAACCAGCGTCTCATTGAGAACATCTTCTTCAAGAACTCACCACTCCACGACGGAGCCATGGTGATAGCCCATGAGCGTATCCGTGCAGCAGGTTGCATCCTGCCAGTCAGTCACGACCTGCACATTCCCAAGGAGCTGGGCCTCCGCCATCGCGCTGCTTTGGGTATCACACACGAAAGTGACTGTATAGCCATTGTGGTTTCGGAAGAGACGGGAGGCATCTCTATCGCTATCCGCAACGAATTTCAACTGCGACTGACAGCAGAAAAGTTAGAGAGCATCCTGACACAAGAGCTTGCGTAAACGTAAACGCTAAAAAAATTCCTAATTCGTAATTCCTAATTCCTAATTATTTTGTACCTTTGCAGACAAGAACAAATATCATTATTTTAAATACAAACAACTTATGGATTTATTAAGTCAAATCGTAGCGCGCGCTAAGAGTAACAAGCAGCGCATCGTGCTCCCTGAAGCAGAAGAGGAGCGTACATTGTGTGCAGCCGACAAAGCATTGGCTGATGACCTCGCAGACATCATCCTAATTGGTAACCCCGCAAAGGTAGAAGCCCTGGCTAAAGAGAAGGGTCTCACCAATATTGGTAAGGCTACCCTGATTGATCCTGAGAACTATGACAAGAGCGAAGAACTGGCTGAGAAGCTGGCTGAAATTCGCAAGTCAAAGGGTATGACCATCGAGGAGGCTCGCAAACTCATCAAGAACCCTCTCTATCTGGGCTGTATGATTATCAAGACTGAGGGTGCCGATGGTCAGATCAGTGGTGCATTGTCAACTACTGGCGACACGCTGCGTCCTGCCCTGCAGATTATCAAGTGCCAGCCTGGCATTACCTGCGTCAGCGGTGGTCTGCTGCTCATCTCGAAGCAGAAGCAGTATGGTGAGGATGGTGTGCTCGTTATTGCTGACGTGGCTGTAACACCTATGCCCGATGCTAATCAGTTGGCTCAGATTGCAGTCTGCACCGCTCAGATGGCTAAGGCTGTTGCTGGTTTCGAGGATCCCCGCGTGGCTATGCTGAGCTTCTCGACCAAGGGCAGCGCCAAGCACGAGGTTTGCGACAAGGTCATCGAGGCTACGAAGTTGGCCAAGGAGATGGCTCCTGACCTAAAGATTGATGGTGAACTGCAGGCTGATGCCGCTTTGGTTCCCAGTGTTGGTGCCAAGAAGGCTCCTGGTTCTGACATCGCTGGTAAGGCCAATGTGCTCGTATTCCCCAACCTGGAAGTAGGAAATATCGGCTATAAGATGGTTCAGCGCTTAGGTGATGCCATCGCTATCGGTCCCGTGCTGCAGGGTATTGCACGTCCTGTCAACGACCTCTCTCGTGGTTGCTCTGTTGATGACATCTACTACATGATTGCCATCACCGCTTGTCAGGCCATGGACGCGAAGAAGTAGTTAAGAGTTAAGAATTAAGAGTTAAGAAAAAATGAAAATCCTTGTATTAAACTGTGGTTCGTCGTCAATTAAGTACGCACTGTATAACATGGACGACAAGAGTGTGATGACCAGTGGTGGTGCTGAGCGCGTTGGTCTCGATGGCGCCTTTGTAAAGGTTAAGCTGGCCAATGGTGAGAAGAAGCAGATTATGCACGACATCCCTGAGCATACTGAGGGCGTGAAGTTTATCTTCTCATTGCTGACAGATCCTGAGATTGGTGTGATTAAGAGTCTCGACGAGATTGACGCTGTCGGTCATCGCATGGTGCATGGTGGCGAGAAGTTCAATAAGTCTGTGGTGCTGACCGACGAAGTACTGAAGGCCTTCGAAGAGTGCTCTGACCTAGCTCCATTGCACAACCCTGCTAACCTGAAGGGCGTGAATGCCGTCAAGGAGTTGATGCCGGGTCTGCCTCAGGTCGGTGTATTCGATACCGCCTTCCATCAGACCATGCCTCCCAAGGCCTATATGTATGCTATTCCTTACGAACTGTACGAGAAGTACGGCATCCGTCGCTATGGTTTCCATGGCACCTCTCACCGCTACGTATCAGCTCGTGCCTGTGAATTCCTCGGTATTCCTGCTGAAGGCACCAAGATGGTGACCTGCCACATTGGTAACGGTGGTTCTATCGCAGCTGTAGTTGATGGCAAGTGCATCGACACCTCTATGGGTCTCACACCGCTGGAAGGTCTCGTCATGGGTACCCGTGCTGGCGATATCGATGGTGGTGCTGTGACGTTCATCGAGAAGAAGCTCGGCCTTGACGCTGACGGCATGTCGAACCTGCTCAATAAGAAGAGCGGTGTTGCTGGTATCACTGGTGGTTCTAGCGATATGCGTGACGTAGAGAACGCTGCCAAGAGCGGTGACGCACGTGCTAAGTTAGCTCAGGACATGTATTTCTATCGTATTAAGAAGTACATCGGTGCCTATGCTGCTGCTATGGGTGGCCTCGATGTCATCGTCTTCACCGCTGGTGTTGGTGAAAACCAGATTAGCATGCGTTCTGAGGTCTGCAAGGGCCTGGAGTTCTTGGGCGTGAAGTTCGACGAAGCCAAGAACAACGTTCGTGGTGAGGAAGCTGTCATCTCTGCTGACGACTCAAAGGTCAAGGTAGTGGTTATTCCTACCGACGAAGAGCTGATGATTGCTACCGATACGATGAATCTGCTGTAATCTGCAAGCACGTTGATTACACGTATTCTCACCGTAGCACTGCTACTGATATTTACGGGAAGGGTTGGCGCCCAGCAATTACCTACTGACGGGCCGCTGACCCTTCGCCCTTTATTACAGCAACTGGGCGAACGGTTGCTGAAGGGTAAGACGGGCGCTATCGTAGCCATCAATCCTGCTAACGGCGAGATACTCTGCATGGCCACTAACACGCCATCGGGAAGTGATGTGCGCCAGGCCATCGGCAAGCCTCAGGCGCCAGGCTCGACATTCAAGACGGCTCAGGCATTGACGCTATTGTCTGAGGGAGTGATAACGCCAGAGACAAAGGTCAATTGCGTGAATGGCGTGACGGATGGTAATATCAAGGTAGGTTGCCACCAGCATCGTTCACCATTGTCACTGAAGGATGCTCTGGCACAATCGTGCAATACGTGGTTCCTGATGACCTTCGCCTCAATGATCAACGATGACTTTATGTATGAGACGAAGGATGAGGCCATCACGACGTGGCGCAGCTATATGCAGTCGATGGGCTTAGGTGGCCCTATGCATATTGATATCGAAGGTGAACAAGGTGGCCTATTGGCTGGTGCCGACTATCTGAACCGCCGCTATAAGAACGGATGGGATGGCAAGACCATCTGGTGGGCCGGTATGGGTCAGGGCGATGTCACCTGCACACCCCTGCAACTATGTAACCTCGCTGTAACGATAGCCAATAAGGGCTGGTACTACGTGCCTCATATCCATCAAAACACCCAAAACCAACGCTACTTGACGCGTCGTCAGACCAAGGTGAAACCAGAAGCCTACCCTCCCGTCATCGAAGGTATGAAACTGGCAGTAGAAAAGGGCACAGCCACCGCCATTCGCACCACCTATACCATCTGTGGCAAGACAGGTACTATTGAGAATCCTGGTGCCGACCATTCCGCTTTCATCGGCTTTGCCCCGATGAACATTCCCAAGATAGCTGTCGCCGTTTATATAGAACATGGCGGCTTCGGTGCCGACCTTGCCGCACCTATGGCAGGTCTCATCATTGAACAATACCTGAAAGGCAAGCTCTCTACTGCCTCAGAGGCTAAGGCCAAACGAATCAGTGCACAAAAAATAAGGTGAGAATCAGGGTTGACTCTCACCTTCTATATATTCTTCGAGGAACATGTGTTCACCATCGTAGACAGCATAGGTGAACTGACTGATCCAATCGCCTAAGATCATCATGCGAGCCTTATGACCGCTGCCTTCTATGGGACGCTCCAGCTTGATGTCGAGCTCGATATGGCGGTGTCCGAAGATAAAGTAGTCGATATTAGGGTGTTCTTGGATGTACTGCTTGGCAAAGAGCACCAGATGCTCCTTATCCTCACCCAGATAATATACATCGTCGTTCTCCTTGTGCTTGATATAGCTATGCTTGGCCCACGTCAGTCCAAAGCTCATGCCCCAACGCGGATGGAGGGCAGAAAAGAGCCATTGGCATACCTTGTTGTGGAAGATGGCGCGGATGACTTTGAACGACTTGTTAGGGTCGCCCATGCCGTCGCCGTGTGCCAGAAAGAACTCGTGACCGTAGATCTCAGTCGTCTCTTCCTTTTTATGCAGAATGACACCACACTCCTTCTCCAAGTATTCGTAGGCCCAGATGTCGTGGTTGCCCGTGAAATAGTGTACCTCGACACCCATGTCCGTCAGTTCCGACAGTTTGCCTAAAAAGCGGGTGAAACCCTTTGGTACGACATAACGGTATTCGTACCAAAAGTCGAACATGTCACCCAACAGGTAGATGGCTGCTGCCTTCTCCTTGATACTATCGAGGAAACGTACCAAACGACGCTCCTGCATACGTTGGTGCGGAACGGCCAATGACCCAAGGTGGGCGTCAGAAAGGAAATAGACGTTCTTCATATTTTTCACTATTCACTTTTCACTATTCACTAGTCGAACCCTAGTTCGACGCGTGCCTCTTCGCTCATCATCGACTGATCCCAGGCGGGCTCGAAAACGAGGTTGACATTAGCACTCTTGATGCCGTCAACAGATTCGACCTTCGTGCGTACATCTTCTAATATAAAGTCGGCAGCAGGGCAGTTGGGAGCCGTAAAGGTCATATCGAGATCGACGGAAGAGTCGTCCTGGACATCAATCTTGTAGATCATGCCCAGGTCGTAGATATTGACAGGAATCTCAGGATCGTAGACGGTTTTCAGCACGTCAACGATCCGTTCTTCCAACTGTGTCTTCTCTTCTTGTGTCATTTACTATTATAAACTTTAAGAATAGTATCGACAACTGTCTGTGTCTGCTCCTTACGACCCAGTGTGATGCGGAGACAGGACTCCAGCCCCTTATCAGCCATGAACTTAATCTTATAGTCCTGAATCTTCAGGGCCTGCATCAATGCATCCTTGATTTCCAAAGGATACTTGATAAGGATGAAGTTGGCGACGCTCTTGTACACCTTAAAGCCCGGGAGGTTGCCCAGTTCCTTCTTATACAACTGACGTCCCCACTCCATATCATCGGCCACATGGCGATAGTGCTCATCGCTGTCGAGAGCAGCCAATGCGACAGACTCAGAAAAACGGTTATAGCCTAAGTACTTGTTGACGTAGCTCAGGAACTGGTCGTGACCCTTGCCAATAAAGCCGAAACCGCAGCGCAGGCCAGGCAGTCCGTAGAACTTCGAGAGTGTACGCGAGATAATCAGGTTCGAGTACTTGTTGACTAGCGGAGCAATATAAGCGGTATCAGTAGAAATGAAGCTGGCATAAGCCTCATCTATCAGTACCATCGTATCGCTTGGAATATTCTCCATGATACGGCCTGTCTCTTCTGGTGTTAAGCCGTTTCCTGTGGGGTTATTGGGCGAAGCCAGCAACAGCATACGGGGATGTACTCGGTTGGTGTACTCGATGACCTCGTCGACATCGTAAGCAAAAGTGTCCTCCATCTCGTGTAGGGGATACATCTCGAACGTACCACCACACTCAGAAGCTACACGGTTGTAGTACCACCATGAGAACTCTGGAATCAGAATTTTGGTGTTAGGCTCTGTTGCTCCCTCCTGGCTGTTGATGCTGAGGAAGTAGTGGATGGCGTTTTTCAGCATATCCTCACCACCATATGTCAGCAACACCTGCTCCTCAGGTACATTGTAGATCTCACTGACGCGAACACTAATCACACTCTTCTTACCTTCGTCATAGATGCGGGTATAGAAGCACAGCGTCTTTGGGTCAAAATTCTTAATAGCGTCAACCACCTTCTGGCTGGGCTCAAAGTTAAACTCATTTCTGTCGAGAAAATTCATTTGTTTTTCCATAAATATATATCTTAATTTTTCACTTTTCATTATTCACTCTTCACTAGCATAGCGCGCTCTAGCGTAAGCGCATCAGCCCGATGCCCACGACAATCCAGATGATTTCACGTACACGGCAGATGATGCTGACGAAGATGCCTAACGCAGCCGACAAGCCAAGGGCTGCAATAGAGAGCACGAAGCCACCTTCCTGAACGCCCAACTGCATAGGCAGGAAACCTATCAGATTGGCAAACAGCGTGGTAAAGGCCACAATGAGGATGGAGTGCAGATAGGTAATGATGATACCATCGATGCCTCCGCCATTGTCGATGCCAAAGAGCAGCAGCATAAACAGCACCTCTGAACTCTGTACCACACGCGACAGGTATTCGAGAATCAGACTCTTATAGAAAGCGCCCTTGTCCTGTCCGTGTAAAGAGGCTATCTGCTTGTCGATATTCTCGATGGCCTCAGCATGACGGGCCCAAAAACGCAACGTCCACTTCTTAAGACCAGGGATATTGGCCACAACGCCTAACACATATTTCACCAGTCCGTTGCGATAGCCCTTCGAAAACAGGTAGAAAGCCAAAAGGCAGAACACCACAATGACGCTCAATACCGTTCCGATGAATGCATTGATGGGCAGATCACCTACAGCAACCAATGCCAGATAGATGAAGATGCTGATAAACCAAAACCAGAAGTGGGCAAAAAAATGCATCATGGCATAGAGTATGACACTCGATGTAGCATGCTCCTTATCGATATCCTTAGACAACTCCATAATACGATAGGGTTCACCACCCAACCCGCCTACAGGTGTAGCATAGTTCAATGCGTAGCCCGTGATGGTCAGACGATAGATACGCCAAAAGGACACAGGTGCCTTACCACCCAAATTACCTTCTATTGTTGCCTGCCAAGCCAACGCATTCAGTCCATAGACCAAGAACCACACGCCAATAATCGGTATCAGCCAGTAGCCTGCATGACACAGGTGCTGCCACAATTCGACGAAACTCACGTCGAACGTAAACAGCATCACCACCACAGCCACTACGCCGATGATGAAGAACAGATTATTGAGTCGTTGCTTCGTCCAAGTCATATTGGGCTATTATAGTTTGTCAGCGATACGCTTGCAGAATGATTCATGACGATGTCTGACATAGGTATAGAGCAATCCCATACCTACAATCTCCCAAACGAAATACATAATGGGCACGTCGAGCAGACAAAACAGGAACAACCAAAACGAACGGAAGTTGAAAGTCAACAAACCGTTCCATTTGATAACGGGCAGGGAAGCATCATGGAACTCCTGACGCACAGATTCCGGCATATTGTCAGAAGTACCAAACTTCTCGCGGATTTTCTGCATCAGACGTTGGAACTGAGGTGTGGAAGCCTCCTGTTTCTTGGTGTAGTCGATGTAAGTCTTCTGGAAATAACGCTCCACGGCTGGTGTTTCATCCGTCATCTGGTCGTAAATCTCCTGCTGGCGCTTCGAGTTATCCAGCTCGGCCCCCTTCTCACCTTTCAAAAAGAAGAGGTGAATCTGAATGTAATAGTCAGCCAAACGCTGTTGTCCACCCGTTCCCATGATACCGCCAATAAGACCCAAAGCATAAGCTATACCTGTGGCTATCAGCACATTCTCTGGGGTGTTGTCAATACCCAACCACTGGAACTCCAAGTCATGGTGCAGGTAGAAACGGTACACCATCGCATGATAGATGGGGATGAACCAGGCAAAGCCGGCTACGCCATCAAGGATACGACCCAAACGACTCTTCTTTCCCGTCATACGAGCTAACTGTCCGTCTGTACAGTCAAAGATGTCTGCCAGACAGAGCAACAAAATGGCAATGATATTCATCATCAAGCCCCATGTGCCAGAGTAATAGAAGCTGGCACATCCAAAGAAGATGGCACTAATAGCACCAATAATCATGGAGAGGATGGTCACCGTATTCGGATGAATGTCAAGCTTAGCAAAGAGCACAGCCCAATAGTAACAGAAAGGGCGCACCACATGTAAATCGAGCCAGTCTTCCGTCTCGACAGACTTCAACGTCTTATTTAAATTTTCGTTCATTTTACTTTGTTAATTGCGATTCAACCTGCAAAGGTACGCAAAAAACTACACTTATCGGCTGTTTTAAAGTTAAAAACATCAAAACAAGGCATTTAGAGGCTATTTCTTATAGAAATAACGGAAAAACAGACCATAAACGACAGCTAAAGTGACACCCGTGCTATTGGCTGCCAAGTCGAGCCACTCGCCTCCGCGATAGGTGGTACAATACTCTTGTAGCAGTTCTATTACACCACTCATCACGATGGGCAACAGCCACGCATAGAAAAAGAGTTTTTCAGTGTCCAAAGTCAGGTGTTTACGAATATACTCCGTCCATATCACACCACACGTACCACCGTACATGACGATGTGTGTCCACTTATCAACAAACGGCACGTCCTCTAAGGATTCCATCTCTGGAAAAGGCAGGAACGACAGTATCCAAATCAGAACGATACAGCAAATGCTAAAGGGGTATTTCTTGACTATTTGCACTGTTTTTTGCAGAATATCTTTCATTTCGGTTGCAAAAGTAAGAATTATTTTATACTTTTGCAAGCGATTATGAGAAAATCTGAGATTGCTAAACTAGAAAGAGCGAATTTTGGCAGCAAACTGGGTGTGATATTAGCCACTGCGGGTAGTGCTGTCGGACTGGGTAACGTATGGCGTTTCCCCTATATGACGGGCGAGAATGGTGGCGCCGTTTTTATCATCATCTATGTCGCCTGTGTCCTGCTATTGGGCATTCCCTGCATGATTAGTGAGTTTATCATCGGACGTAGCGGACGGGCTAATACAGCTCGTGCCTACCGCAAATTGGCTGGCAACAGTCCTTGGGCCTTTATCGGCTATATGGGTGTACTCACAGGATTTCTTATCACAGGCTACTATGCAGTGGTAGCGGGTTGGTGTTTGCAGTATATTTGGGCTTCGCTGATAGGTCATATGTCTGGCTCACCAGAATACTTCCAACAGTATTTTACCTCATTGGCATCCGACCCCGTGAAACCCGTTCTTTGGACGGTTATCATTCTGGGAATCACCTACCTGATTATCGAACATGGGGTACGCGATGGTATTGAACGGGCCTCGAAACTCATGATGCCCACCTTGTTTATATTGCTGCTCGTCATTGTGGTGGCAGCATGTATGTTGCCTGGCGCAGAAAAGGGCATCAACTTCCTCTTCAAGCCCGACTTCTCGAAGATTAACAGCGACGTATTCCTGGCAGCATTGGGCCAGTCGTTCTATTCGCTCAGCATTGCGATGGGATGTCTGTGTACCTACGCCAGCTACTTCTCCAAGCAAACCAACCTGACCAATTCGGCTGTGCAGATTGCCGTCATCGACTGTCTGGTAGCCATTCTGGCCGGCCTCATGATATTCCCTGCAGCCTTCTCTGTTGGGGTCAATCCAGACTCAGGTCCGTCGCTCATCTTCATCACACTGCCCAACGTGTTCCAGCAGGCTTTCGGCACAATGCCTATCGTGGGCTACATCGTGTCATTGCTGTTTTTCGTCCTGCTTTCATTGGCAGCCCTGACGTCGTTGATGTCACTACACGAGGTGTCAACCGCATTCTTTCAAGAGGAGATGCTGATCACCCGCAAGAAGGCAGCACTCATTGTCACCATATCAACATCTATCATCGGCGTCTTCTGCTCGCTGTCGTTAGGAGCAGTTAACTGCTTTGAGTTCTTTGGAAAAACTTTATTTGATTGGTTCGACTTCATCACAGGACAGATTTTCCTACCCGTCGTAGGTTTCCTGACATGTATCTTCATTGGATGGTTCCTGCCTCACAAACTGGTTCGCGATGAGTTTACCAACTGGGGCACCCTGCGTGGACGCTTCTTCCACTTCTATCTATTCTTGATAAAGTATGTCTGTCCGCTAGCCATTTTGTTCATATTCCTTCATCAATTAGGTCTTTTAAAGTAATATGAGTAACGAACGAGGTAATTTTGGCAGTAAGATAGGCATTGTGCTAGCTACGGCAGGCAGTGCCGTTGGACTGGGCAACGTATGGCGCTTCCCGTATATGGTAGGCGAAGATGGTGGTGCCGCCTTCATTCTGGTATATATCATCTGTATTCTGTTGCTTGGACTGCCAGGCATGATATGCGAATTCATTGTTGGTCGTCATGCACAAGCGAATGCCGCTGCTGCCTACGATAAGCTGTCTGGTGGACGACCTTGGAAACTGGTAGGCTATCTTGGCATACTGACCTCAACCATCATTCTAGGTTTCTATGCGGTGGTAGCAGGCTGGTGTCTACAGTATCTGTATGCCGCATTGGTTGGACAGCTGAGTGGCGATGCCAACTATGTGAAAGACTATTTCGTCAGCTTCTCGAGCAGTCCCATCCGCCCAGTCCTGTTTGGCATAGCATTTATCCTGATTACCCATCTGGTAGTGGTAAGAGGTGTGCGAGGCGGTATTGAACGAGCCTCCAAAACGCTCATGCCTATCTTGTTTCTCCTACTGCTCATATTGGTGGTCGCTTCCTGTCTCTTGCCTGGCGCTATGGAAGGGGTGCGTTTCCTGTTCCAGCCCGACTTCAGCAAGTTGTCCAGCAATGTGATGCTGGATGCCTTAGGACAGGCCTTCTTCTCGCTGTCGTTAGGTACGGCCTGCTTATGTACTTACGCCAGCTACTTTTCACGCGATACCAACCTGTTGGCTTCGGCAGGTCAGATAGCCTTGCTTGATACGATGATAGCCATTCTGTCTGGTTTGATGATATTCCCTGCTGCAGCATCAGTAGGTATCAGTCCTGACTCTGGTCCGTCGCTCATTTTCATCACCCTACCCAATGTCTTCCAACAGGCTTTTGCCGCTATGCCTATCGCGGGCTATGTCGTTGGCGTTATGTTCTTTGCCCTATTGGTGTTTGCCGCTCTCACCTCTACCATCTCGATGCACGAGATCGGCACAGCCTTCTTTACAGAAGAGTGGAACATGCCACGACGCCGTTCTGCATGGGTCATAACAGTGGTGGCCTCGCTCATCTGCATGGTTTGTTCGCTGTCCGTAGGTGCTATGGACGAACTGAAACTATTAGGCATCTCTGTGATGGATTTCTGCGACCAGTTGACAGCTAACTTCATGCTGCCCATAGGTGCGTTGTTAGCTTGTCTGTTTGTGGGCTGGTATATCCCACGTCAGGTGGCTCACGACGAGTTTACCAACTGGGGCACGCACGGACAACGCATCTTCCCCGTATTCCTCTTTGCTGTGCGTTACGTCTGTCCGCTCTGCATCGTCCTTGTCTTCCTTCATCAGCTAGGTATTATATGATTCGCAACGACCGTAAGATAGCTATCGCACTCCTATTGCTGGCTGTGGCCTTTGCAGCCTTCTTCTGGAAGTTTGGCGACTACAAGGTCGAGCCTCAGCAAATGGCCTCCGACAGCATCTTCAGTCATCAGAAAAGCGCTCGCAGCAAGCGTCCCACACAGTATTATGCCACTGAGTCGCAAAAGGTGGAACGTTTTCCTTTCGATCCCAATACGGCAGACAGCACTCAGCTGTTGCGTCTTGGACTACAACCTTGGCAGGTACGCAACATCTATAAATATCGGGCAAATGGGGGCATCTATCGTCAGAAGGAGGATTTTGCCCGCCTTTACGGTCTGACTGTCAAGCAGTATCGCGAACTGGAACCCTACATCCGCATCTCCAGCGACTATCTGCCAGCCTCGACATTGGTGGGGAGGAAGCGAGAAACTGTGGAGCGTGATACCCTGCGCTATCCTGTCAAGATACAGGAGAACGAGCATGTGGTACTGAATACGGCCGACACCACACAACTGAAGAAGGTCCCAGGCATCGGCTCCTACTATGCCAGTGAGATTATCCGTCATGGTCAGCGTTTGGGTGGATTTGTCAACGTTGACCAACTGGATGAGATAGAAAACTTTCCCAAAGATGCCAAGCAGTACTTTGTGATAGCCAATGCCCATCCCAAACGCATGAATATCAACAGACTGACGTTACAACAGCTGCGTCGTCATCCGTATATCAACTTCTATCAGGCTAAAGCCATCACCGACTATCGCCGACTGCATGGTGATATCAAGAGCATCGATGAGTTACGCCTCAGCAAGGACTTCACGGACGAAGCGATTCATCGACTGGAACCTTATATAGAGTATTGACCATGACAGCATTCAAGCGATGGCTCGTCTGGTTGAGCCGCATTCACAAGTGCCAGGGATTTGGCATCCAGTCGCCTACCGACTTCGATTTCGTGCGCACAGTGGTCAACGAACACAGCCCCTACTATGCCTACGACCATATCAAGGCATCATGCTGGCATCAACGCCATCTAGGACAACTCTATCTGCGCATAGCCAACTGGCGCCAGCCATCTACCATTCTTACTGATGACTATCTGCTTTGGTTCCAAGCTGGTTGTCGTTCTGCTCGCATTCTTTCCAACTTAGGCAACGAACCGCTGCAACTAGCTCGTATCGAGATAGAACAACATGCACAACTAGAGCAGTTTTATACGCATTGTAACCAGCAGTCCGTCATCATCGTCGAAGGCATCTTCCGTGATTGGGAAGCCTGGCATGCTATCGAACATGACGAGCGTACAGGTACCACCTTCGACCTCTATTATTGTGGCATCGTCTTCTTCGACACCCAACGTTTCAAACATAACTATCGCATCAATTTCTAAACACAAACCTATATGAAGATTACAAAAGTATACACCCGTACAGGCGACAAAGGACTAACCTCACTGGTTGGTGGCCAACGTGTATCAAAAGCCAGCACCCGTCTGGAGGCCTATGGCACCGTCGACGAACTCAGTTCACACCTAGGACTCTTGGCATCACTATTGCCTGTAGATAGTCATGAATACCAGATGGTCGTGCGCATTCAGACCTGCCTCTTCAATGTTTGCACCAATCTCGCTACCGACCAGTCGCAGACACCTCTATATCCTTCAGCCCATCTGCCAGAGGGCGAGATAGAGCTATTGGAACAAGAGGTTGACACCATCATGCACGAGTTGCCCGAACCTCAAGGTTTCATTCTTCCTGGTGGATGTCAGGAGGCGGCTCAGGCCCATGTCTGTCGCACCGTTTGTCGACGTGCTGAGCGTTGCATCGTGGCTCTCTCAGAAGATGCTGTTGTGTCACCAGAAGTGCAGCAATATATCAACCGTTTGAGTGATTATTTGTTCGTTTTGGCCAAAAAGTTGAATTTTCTTCAAGGAATAGAAGAAAAAATATGGCAGAACGTTTGTAAATAGGAAAAAAAATATTACTTTTGCGGGCAAATTCAGAAACTATAATAATTAAAACTATGTATTGGACACTAGAATTAGCTTCAAAATTGGAAGATGCTCCCTGGCCCGCAACCAAGGACGAACTGATAGATTACGCAATCCGCTCTGGCGCTCCCCTCGAGGTGCTGGAGAATTTACAGGAGATTGAAGACGAGGGCGATATCTACGAGAGTATCGAGGAGATTTGGCCCGACTATCCCACAAAAGAAGACTTCCTATTCAACGAGGATGAGTACTAACAATTAGGAAAGTGGCATTAATTTGCCACTTTTTTGATTTTTCTCGTTACCTTTGCACCCTGACAAAAAAAGACAATCATGACTCCAGATAAGTTAAAGACGATAATAGCCCAAAAGGAAGGTACAGAGATCGAGTTCAAGAAGTCGCAAGACAGTCTGGCTCGCTCTGTATATGAATCTATCTGTGCGTTCTTGAATCGTAGAGGTGGCCATGTAGTATTGGGCGCAGACAACGACGGTAATATTGTCGGCATCAATCCTGCGAAAGTTCAAGAGCAGATGGATCAGTTGGCAAAGGATATGAATAATCCTCAACTGTTCAAGCCGACTTACTATTTGAGTTATGAGCCGATGGAAATAGACGGTAAGCAGATTATTTATTTCTATGTCCCTGAGAGTAACCAGGCTCATAGCTATAAAGGAATCTATTACGACCGTAATCAGGATGGTGACTTTGAATTGCGTAGTACCGAGCAGATTGCCAATCTGTTTATTCGTAAGAGCAGAATGAAGACTGAGGATAGGGTATATCCGATGCTAGGGATGAAGGATCTCGACGAGGAAGCTTTTGATGAACTGAAAAGAGGAATTCGTATTGAGAACTCGAAACATCCTTGGCTAAATCTGTCAAACGAGGAAATTATACGTTCAGGTGAACTAATTGCCATTGATCCTGAAACAGGCAAAGAGGGACTGACACTGGCAGCAATCTTGTTGTTTGGTAACAGTCATGCTATTGCAACTGCTTTGCCAACATACAGAATAGATCTCTTGTGCCGAGTAAACGACATAGAGTTATATGATGACAGGGAGTTGTTGAGTTGCAATCTGTTGAAAGCCTATCCAATAATGATGGACTTTATCAAGAAGCATCTGCCAGAACAGCCCTACATTGAGGGAATACAGAGATTCAGTCTGCGTGACAGGATACTGAGAGAGGTTGCCCTAAACCTCATCATCCATCGCGAGTACAGTAGTGCTTATCCAACGACGTTTACGATTTATCGCGATCGCATCGTCACAGAGAATTGGAATATCCCATACGTCTATGGTACTATCAACCTACAGACTATGCGTCCACATCGTAAGAATCCAAAGATAGCCAATGTGTTTTCTCAAATGGGTATAGTTGAGGAACTGGGCAGTGGAATAAGAAAGATGTTCAAGTATACGCCGCTTTATGCTAATGGCAAGGAACCAATCATAGAAGAGCAGGATGTGTACCGTATCGAGATACCATATATTCCGACTTTACAGGGTAGTAATGCAGATACTACACAGAAAAGTACACAGAAAAGTACACAGAAAAGTACACAGAAAATAATAAACTTAATTCGTGAGAATCCTTATGTTACAACCCAGGAAATGGCAGATTCCATTGGGATTATTCGTCGAACTATTGCTAAACATATTAGGTCTTTACAAGATAAAGGAATAATTAAACGTATTGGCCCAGACAAAGGTGGTTACTGGGAAGTGGTAGGGGATTAAAAATACAATTATACAAATTTGCATAACGCATTTTTGTATAATAGGCATAATATCTGCCTGTCACAACTGTTCGTGTTTTCCGAACGGTTTTCTATCTGTCTATCTTCCTGAACTGCTAAGAGGTGCTGTTAAGGCTGTTGTAGATTATATTCAGTCTGGCTATCGTAGTTTCAGCTATCGCCAGGAGTGCGATGTCAAACGCTATATGAATGGCCAACCCGATAAGGAAAAAGCAGCAGAAACTGTGTACAATGCCTCACTTCCCTTTCTGAATCGCGAGGAGTGTGAGCGTGTCAAAGGGCAACTCTCTGCTATATCCCAAGATATGAAGGAAGCTTGTCTGCAAACCAGGAACCGTAACATTCATATGTGATACTCTATAAAATACGAGCCTGCCGGTAATTGTCATCGGCAGGCTCATAATAGATATATCAGAAAATCTGTTTGGTATAGGCAAGATTGTATCGAGATTCAATTCACTGGTGAGATTATTTAAACTTCTTCAGCCATGTCGTGATGATGTCAAGAGCTTCGGGTGCAAATGTTTCTTCGATGTCCTTATATTCACTCGGATCGCCCGTGCCACAGTGCTGGAACATGTGGTTGAGTCCATCCATGGCCTTGATTTCTTTCTGACCTGCAAGTCCTCCTCGGAGAGCATTCAAATTCTCTTCGCAGTTCACTTGACGGTCCTTCGTTCCGTTCAGTGCCAGTACGGGGCAGGTGATTTTTCCTAAGCTGCCGGTTAAATCCAGTCCGAGGAAATAACGCATATAGGGCGTGCTACTCTGTGCTTGTGCCATCTTGAGGTTCTGCTCCAGTTCCGCAGGCAGATTGTGGTTGGCTGGTGCTGGATTTCTGCCTACCTTCAGTTCGTCGAACAGACCTTTAAGTACTGTGCAATAACGGCCTGTCACATCCTTCGAATATCCTGCCTGTTGTAGTGTCCATCGGTTTTGGTCCAATAGTGTTTCCTCGAATGATGTCACTCCTCCAGCCAAACTTACAACGAAGTCCACTTTGCCTTCTGCTGCCAGTATGAGTCCGATGGTGCCGCCCTCGCTATGGCCAAGGACGCCAACTTTCTTGAACTGCTTGCGTAATAGTTCCACGCCTGCTAGTGCATCGTTCTTAAGATCTTCGGTGGTGACATTTACCAGGTCGCCCTTAGATTCCCCGAAACCGCGGTCGTCATAGCGGAGTGTGGCGATGCCTTGTTTGGCCAAAGCATCGGCAATGACAGCAAAGGGTTTGTGCTCAAAGACTTCTTCATCTCTGTTTTGAAGTCCACTACCTGTCACCATCAGCACCACCGGCGTTTCCTTTGTATACTTCTGAGGCAGAATAAGTGTGCCTTTCAGCACTGCATCGCCATTATTGAAACTCACCTCCTGTGTCTGGTAGGGGTTGGGACCGACGGGTGTCTGCGGACGGTTGCGTTTCATCGTGCCCGGTTTTAGGGTCAGTGGAAATGACACCCCACGCTGTTTAAATGTTCCCGTGATGGAGTCACCTTTATTTACACCTTCGTAGCTGGCATTGATTGACGAAACTGAAACTTTGATACCTGTTTCTGTGCGCTCCAATTTAGCAGGAACACCCTTGACGCCCTGGTCTGGTGAGTCTAATGTACAGTTTTCATCGTCTAGAAGGAACACGAGTGTTAGTTTCTGGCCAAATACATTCAGTTGTCCAGACCACTCACCTTTTGCATCGCCACTTTGTGCTTTAGTAGCGATAGTGGTGATACAAAGTATAAACAACAAAAACAGTTTTTTCATATTTTCAAATAACTCTTTAACGATTCAACATACTCTTCAAAAGCTTTCAGACCAGCAGGGGTGATGCGGCAGAGTGTGCATGGCCTCTTGCCTTTGAAAGTCTTCTCGACCTCGATGTAGCCCGCCGCCGAGAGTTTGTCAATCTGCACACTCAGGTTGCCAGCCGTGGCTCCTGTCTGCTCCTTGATGTAAGGGAACTCGGCCTCGTCGGCACTGATAAGCAGCGACATCACGGCCAGTCGCAGTTCGGAGTGCAGCAGTGGGTCTAACGGTTTGAACATATTGGCACCTCCTTATTTCTGGTTTTGCAAGAGAATGGTTACACCTGGCACGATTAGACCAATCAAGGCCACGACAGCCATCACATAGAGTTGTGCATGAGCTGAGAAGTGCAAAGCTCCGAAGAATCCGCCGATGCCCGCTACAAGGCCGCACACCTGAATGACGTGGTTTCGGATGACGAGGCCTGTGATGGTTGTGCCCATTCCGAAACACAGGGAGATAACGCTGGTGATGCAGCCGAAGATATACACCTTGTGCATAATTAGTTCCATAGGTAGCATTCCGCAGCCGATAAAACCGAATATCATGCCTACGCCACAGCAAAACACACCAAATGTCGCCCATACATGTCCGATGGTCTTACCCACAAAGGTCGTCGGCACGCGCTCCCTTCGCTTGTCAATGAGCCAGTTGCCTGCATAGCCTATCAACCATAATACGGCCCAAAGCATATTCCACGCCGGCCCGCCATGATTTTTCCACAGGTAAGCGATAAATAGCGAAAATACGACGACACAAGCTCCCCACCAGATGAGCGGAATGGCCGAGTTCTTGTTGATGGTGCGTTGACTGCGCTCTATTGATTCCCTGATTATCTCCAGACTGCGCTCGGCAGTCAGATTGCTTTTTTCTTCCATTGTTCTTTTGTTTTTGGATGTTACACACTTTGTTTTCTTTGTTCTCCGGCCTCGTCCCGGCTCCTGCAGAAAGCCAGGATTCTGCCTCATGTGTTCGAATCACGGTGCAAAGATAGATAAGTTTACAATATAAACCAAATTAATATTTAACATTTAGTAAGAGATAGTGTAGATGTAATAGGGTGATTTTGATATATTCGAATTCTTTCTATAGTGAAAGAGGTCGCAGGATATGTTTGCCCAATATGTCAGCGAATCGCCTTTGATAGTCTCAGACCGTGCAGTTTATTTGGCTAAAAATAGTTAAGAATGTCGTAAGGTTCTGATAATCAGTTATGAGGCAAGTTTTCAACGAGGATGAGTATTAGTTCGCGATTTAACTCAACTTTGCGCTTTCAGACGGCCTGAGGTAGACGATTGGATGCCTCGGGCCGTCTTTCTGTGTGCTTAAGTCAATGCCCAAATGGGATTCCTGGTATGCAGAACGGTTCGTTTGTACGTTTTGCACTGAAAAGTTGGCACATGTGCCACTTTTTTAGCTTAAAAGTGATTATTCAGTAATTATATGAGACCACTATCCACACGCACGGCAGGCTTCACGGATTCCATTATCTATAATTGAAGGTTCGTGCGTGTATAATCGCTAAAAAAGTCTAAGACTTCACGTAAAAAGGGGTAGATAAGAAAAAATACTGTATCTTTGCATCATGTTAAAGTTAAAAAAATAGCATTATGACTTTATTCGATCAGATTAGCGAGGACATCAAATCCGCAATGAAGGCTCGCGACAAGGTGCGTTTGGAAACGCTTCGCAACATTAAGAAAGTGTTCCTTGAGGCAAAGACTGCTCCAGGAGCCAACGACACATTGGCTGATGCTGATGCATTGAAGATTATCTCAAAACTTGCAAAGCAGGGCAAAGAGACTGCGGCAACCTACACACAGGCAGGACGTCAGGACTTGGCTGATGCAGAGTTGGCACAGGTAGAAGTGTTGGAGAGTTATTTGCCGAAACAACTTTCCCAAGAGGAGATAGAGGCAGAGGTGAAGAAGATCATTGCTGAAGTTGGAGCCACAAGCATGAAGGAGATGGGAAAGGTAATGGGCACTGCCAGCAAGCAGTTGGCAGGAAAGGCTGATGGACGAGTCATCTCTGAGATTGTGAAGAAACTCTTGGCATAAACTTAATTCTATGTCTAAAATTAGTGGCACAATAATGGCACGGAGCACTGTAACTCGCTGGTACTCAGTATGTGCTTTAAACTTCAACGAGGATGAGTATTAACAAAAACAAGCGATGTAGCTCACGGGCACATCGCTTGTTTTTTGACATACACCTCCCATATCCCTTTAAGAGGCTCAAATGCCGACAGGCAAAGGGATTGAAGCACGGGAGGTGCTGCTGAGACACCTCATCGACACCTCCCGTTACTGCTCAAGCTGCTTTGACTTTTGGAACGACCTTGTAGAAGGCTACATGGCTATGCTCCGTATGCTCGTAGCCTAGGTCTTTCATAGCCTGTCCCAAATGGATTCGGGTGCTGTGGTCGAGTTTCAGCGAAGGATAATCCTTCTGCATCAACTTAATCATCTGAGTGCCATTCATCGTCTTCACCTGCTCACCATCCTTTGGCTTACGGAAACAGGCTGTAACGATTTCTGCCATATCCTTCTGCTCCATAAACTCCTGGTTCATCTCCTGAATACGCTTCACCTCGTCGTTGTTAAACCAATACGGAGCTTTCAGCTCTTGCAGTTCGTACAGCACCTGCGCATACAGCTGGTCATAGTCAATGTCGCCATCGTTGTTGATGAGCTGACCATCAGGAATCGTCAGACAGATGTAGCGACGACTTCCTGTGCCGTCCGTCAGCGGATGACGGTTGTTGGTGGTTGCCACAAACGACGCATAACGCGGACGGTCGTCCTGCGAATCGCCATAGATCTTACGTCCGTTCACTTTGTTCTTCGACAGCAACTGCTTCAGTGACGCATGCTGACTGCGGCGGATGGCCTCGAGTTCATCGAGGTTCACAAGCAGATTGTTTGTCAGTGCCATCTCCTTATCGAACTTGTTCGACAGGTTCAGGTGGTCCAGATAGTACTGGCGCAGATGTGTGGGCAGCAGTCGACGCAGGAAGGTTGTCTTGCCACACCCCTGAGCGCCAATCAGCGTAGGTACGCATTCGTTGCCGTGAAGCGTATCCATCTGCAGCCAATGAGCAACACAAGAGCGCAACCATATACTAAGGTACGCGAGTTGCTCAGAACTGATGCCAGGAATACGGCCAAACAGCTGAGCCACATGGTTCTGTCCATCCCATTGGGGCAGGCTGTCGAGATACGTCTTGATGGGATCGAACGTCGGCACATCATCAGAATTGATAATCGTCTGGATGTCCGACTTTGGATTCTTTCCCTCGCAGATGTCCGCGCGCATCGCCTCAAGGACGATACTGTTCAGTGCTTGCTCCGTCAGCGGACGCCAGACGGGTTCATTGGCCTCAGTTGGCTTTTTCGAAAATTCTACCTTACCGTTCAGCACGTTGCGACGGAACAGGTACTTGTCGTTCAGAAACAGCTCGACAGCGAGCATCCCTTCCAGCGAAGCGTTCATAGCCTCGCCGTTTACAGTTAGATTTTTACTCATTCTTTTTAAGATCTTTAATTAATAATTCGGTTTATAGGCATGTGTTCTTCATAGCCTATAGCACCCACTCATGAATGCCGATGCAAAGGTACGAAATATATTGCGGCCTGCAATATTTTGACCCAGAAATATCTCTTAAAATTTGTAAAATTAGCATTAATCGTCCAACTTTTCAGAGGGTCACTTCAGGGTTACTTCGGAGGTGAAAAGGAGGAGTTGGAACGACACCTCCCGTGCTTCAATCCCTTTCTAAATCGGCATTCAAACTATACGAAGGGAGGAGGGGAGGTGCTTGCTTACTTTGCGCACCCCTTCCGAAGGAAGCGGAGGCCCTTTCCGCTACGTGCGGACGGCCCTTCCGCTTCCTCCTCGCGACCCGTCCGCTTCCTCCTCGCGACCCGTCCGCTTCCTTCGGAATATCAATTCTATTGTCATCTTTTATAGGGAAGAGTACATTTTGATATATTTCCTTGTGGATTTAAGAAAGATAGGTTAATAGCCAAGATTCTCGCCTACCAGTACCACGACGTGGCGACCTTTATTGCGAGAGTTGCGCAGGAAGTGAACATAGCTGCAGATGCTTTCGGGCGAATTGCAGTTATGGCACATGCCATCAACCTGACAGGGAGTCTTGATATCGAAACGTTTGGCATTAATGGGTGATGCCGTACCTCTGGCTCTGGAAAGAGCAGCCTCGACTGTTTGGGCTACCTTGTTCATGCCAATAATAAAGATGACCTTCTTGGGGCCCCAAGTAATGGCTGCCACACGATTGCCGTTACCATCAACATTGACGATAACACCATCCTCAGAGATGGCATTGGCACTGGTCAGATAGACATCGGCTGTAAAAGCACGAAGATAGATGTCATGAACAGCCTCGCCCTCTACAAGGTCACGATCAAGTACTTCGAGGGTGCCACGGCGTCTGAGCATGTCAGGAATGCCAAGGTCGCGGACAGTCATAGAGCCTCCCCACGTCACACTGCTACCGTCAGCAATGAGTTCGGACACTTTCTTCACTGCCTCCTCTGCCGTAGGGCAATAGAAGGCCTCCATGTTGCGGCGGTTCAGATTCTTGATCATCTTCGTGGCCAACGATTCGTTTCTTAGTTCTTGTGGTGTCATATGTCTAAATGAGTTTTTATCGAACGGGCTGCCTCCGTCTCATCGGATAGGCAGCCCGTTCACCGTTAGTATGTTATGAAAAATTTGAGAGAAATCGACCGCTTTTTAGCTTGTTTGGGTCGAATTGGGGAAATCTGGCTTCACAGCTGTAACCCCTTGTGTTTACTAAACATGACGTTAATATAGAGAAAGCATAGAAAAATCTTAGTCTTTGGGCTGATCAGCCTGCAGCACGGCAATACTATCGGATGCTGTAGCGCTGATATTCTCAGCCTGCACAGGAATGACATTCATGGTGTCAACCTGTTGCATGGCGGCATAGTCTTCAGGCGTATTCCAAGTACTATCCCATGGAGCCTGCAGCGCGCCACCCAAGGTCAGGATGATGGCAACGATAGCAGCAGCCTTGAAGAGTGGCATTAAGCGCTGGGTGAGCGACACCTCGCGAGCCTTTACCACTGGCTTGTCAATCATAGCCAAGATGCGAGCATCAAAGTCATCGCCCAACGTCTCACCAACAGCCTCGTCAGTGAATAAGGGGCGCAGATGCTCCATCTCAGCCGGAATGTCCTTCTGGCTGAAGAAGGTGCGCAGGATGCTTTCCTCTTCAAGAGAGGTCTCAGCAGCCCAGTAGCGCTCCAAGAGTTGTTCGATGTACTTGTAATCCATACCTTATTTTTGTTTGTCTCTATATGGAAGACGTTTGTAAAACAAGAAAGTTACAGAATATCTCAAAAATTTTTCTCTATCTTCAAATATCGCTCTCTGACAGCCTGTCGAGCACGGAAGATATTGACCTTTACTTGCTGTTCTGTGATGTCGAGAATAGCAGCAATATCACGATAGCTCTTGCCCTCGATATCGCGCAACTGCATACAGGTACGCAGACGCTCAGGCAGTTCATCGATGATTTGACGCACCATCTGGGTACGGTCGTTCTGAATAGCTACCTGCTCAGGATTGGCACCATGACTTTGGTCGAGGGGGTCTATGTCGTCGTCCAAGCTCTGAGCCTGATTGTCCATACGTCGCATCTTGTCGAGTGCCAGATTGCGACAGATGGTCAGACAAAAGGCCTCTATCGACTCCAGCTGCGACCACTGTTCGCGACGATTCCACACCTTGATCATCGTTTCCTGCACAACATCTTCGGCCTCTTCGCGATTCTGCGTGATGCGAAGGGCCATGCGGAAGAGTTCGTTCTTCAGCGGCAAGATGTCGGATTGGAAACTAATGGTCTTCATCACTTGTCACTTCTCAATGACCGTTCCGTGCTTTCCGTCAATAGCCGTTGCAAGGGTGATGATCACGCGACTGACGCCAGCCTCAACAGCTGCCAATGCATTCTCTATCTTCGGCAGCATACCGCCAGAGATCGTGCCATCGGCCTTATATTGATTATATAAGGCACGCGTAATGGTTGGAATGACGCTGTCGTCATCGTCAGGATTAGAGAGTACACCCTTCTTCTCGAACGAGAAAATAAGTGTCACATCGTAGTTGTTTGCCAACGCTTTAGCAGCCTCAGAGGCGATGGTATCGGCATTGGTATTGAGGATGTGTCCCTCGCCATCATGAGTCAGGGGAGCCAAGACAGGTGTGATGCCTGCCTCAATCAGGTGGGCAAGTGTTGCGTTGGCTACATTGTCTACGTCGCCAACAAAACCATAGTCAATACCATCTTTCAGAGGGCGCTTGTGACTACGGATGACATCGGCATCGGCACCTGTCAGTCCGATGGCATTAACACCATTCGCCTGTAGGCGAGCCACGAGGTTCTTATTGACCAGTCCACCATAAACCATTGTTACTACCTCCAGCATATCGCTATCAGTAATGCGACGCCCGTTGACCATATGTGTCTCGATGCCCAGACGTTCTGCCATCTTCGTGGCCTTACGACCGCCACCATGCACCAACACTTTACGGCCCTCAATGGCTGAGAAGTCGCGTAACAACTGAGAGAGCTGCAGTTCGTCCTCGACCACAGCTCCTCCAACCTTTACTATTGTAAGTTTTTCTTTCATATTCTAGTTGTTCTAGTTGTTCTAGACGATCTAGATAGTCTAGTTATTCTAGATAGGTGTAACCATAGAGCCCAGAGCGATAATTGGAGAGGAACTCCTTGCCTTCTTCAAGCGTTATCTTGCCCTGCTTCACACTCTTAGCCACCCAAATCTCCAGTTGACGAACCAGTTTCTTAGGATTATACTGGACATACTCCAACACTTCCTCTACTGTCTCACCATCAAATATCTGGTCGATATGATAGGTGCCATCCTTCACAGAGATATGGACTGCGGTCGTGTCACCAAAGAGGTTGTGCATATCGCCTAGGATTTCCTGATAAGCACCTACAAGGAACACACCCAGATAGTAGTTCTCATTCTTTTTCAGTGAGTGAACAGGCAATGAGTGGGAGTTATGCCGATTGGTGGCAAAGTTGGCTATCTTACCGTCTGAGTCGCAGGTAATGTCCTGAATGGTAGCATTACGCGTAGGGCGCTCATTCAGTCGCTGGATAGGCATGATGGGGAACACCTGATCGATGGCCCACGAGTCAGGCAATGACTGGAACAGCGAGAAGTTGCAGAAGTACTTATCTGCCAACAATTTGTCGATGTTCATCAACTCCTCTGGGACATGCTTCAGATTCTTGGCCAAAGCATGAATCTCATGACACACGCTCCAATACATGGCCTCAACCTCAGCACGCGTCTTTAAGTCGACGATTCCATGAGCAAAAAGGTCGAGCACCTCTTCTCGAATCTGCTCAGCGTCGTGCCAGTCCTCCAGCACATTACGGGGCGTGAGGTTATCCCAAATCTCATAAAGGTCCTTGACCAACTGATGGCTATTCTCATCAGGCTCGAACTCCTCAGGCATCTCTGGCAGTGAGGCTGTTTCCAACACATCAATGACCAATACGGAATGGTGGGCTGCTAACGAGCGGCCACTTTCCGTAATCAGGTTGGGATGAGGAATCTCATTTCGGTTAGCTGCATCTACAAAGGTATAGATACAGTCGTTGACATATTCCTGAATGCTATAGTTAACAGAACTCTCACTTGATGGTGAGCGTGTACCGTCGTAGTCAACACCCAGACCACCACCGCAATCTACGAAGTCTACGTTATAGCCCATCTTGTGCAGTTGCACATAGAACTGGGAAGCCTCACGAAGGGCAGTCTGGATACGACGGATTTTTGTAATCTGCGATCCGATATGGAAGTGGATGAGACGCAGGCAGTCGCGCATATCTTTCTTATCAAGCATATCAAGTGCTTCGAGCAACTCGGCGCTGGTCAGACCAAACTTCGAGGCGTCACCTCCACTCTCTTCCCACTTGCCACTACCACTGGAGGCTAGTTTGATACGGATGCCGATATTGGGGCGAACACCCAGTTTCTTGGCCTCACGGGCAATAATCTCAAGTTCGTTGAGTTTCTCGACAACGATGAAGATACGTTTGCCCATCTTCTGTGCCAACAAAGCCAGTTCAATATACGACTGGTCCTTATAACCATTACAGATGATGATAGAGTCGCTCTGACACTGTACTGCAATGACAGCATGCAACTCGGGCTTAGAACCAGCCTCAATACCCAGATTGAACTTGCGTCCATGAGAAATGATCTCCTCAACCACAGGCTGCATCTGATTGACCTTAATAGGGAACACGACATAGTTCTCGCCTTTATACTCATATTCTTCAGCGGCTTTCTTGAAGCAACTCCATGTCTTCTCGATACGGTTGTCAAGAATATCTGGGAAACGTAACAAGACGGGTGATGTGACATCACGTAACGACAGTTCGTCCATCACCTCACGGAGGTCGATCTGTGTGCCGTCCTTGCAAGGGGTCACAAAGACATTACCCTCGTCGTTGATACCGAAGTAGCTGGTACCCCAGCCGTTGATGTTGTAGAGCTCCTTGGAGTCATCGATGGTCCATTTCTTCATTTCTATTAGGATTTTATAGGATAAAATAGGGTTCTTAAAGTGATAATTGGGCACGAAGAGCAGCCACACTTTCCTTGATTTTATCGTATTCGTCGAGTACGTTGACATCCAGCGTGTATTTCGCCTTCTCATAGAAAGGTGCTCGCCCTTTCAGGTGTTCTGTGATATAGTCTATCAGCTCTTCTGGGCTTTTATCTTTCAGCAAGGGACGCTCAACCTTTGCCATCAGCAGATGTTTATAAAGCGTCTCTGGCGAAGCCTTCAGATACACCACATCGCCCTGCTGATTAAGATAGTCCATATTATCGAAGAAACAAGGTGTGCCACCACCACAACTGATGATGACATCCTCGAACTCTGCTACTTCGTGCAGCATGTTATACTCAATCTTGCGAAAGCCTTCTTCACCTTTTTCGGCAAATATCTGGGACACAGATTTACGCATGCGACTCTCAATATACCAGTCGAGATCGTAGAACATCATGCCCGTCTCCTTAGAGAGGGCCTTGCCCACGGTCGTCTTTCCTGAGCCCATGTAACCTACCAGGATGATACGCTTCATTTCTTCTGCTTCTCAATGATGGCCATACACTCGTCGTAAGATAGCTCGGCTGCCTTAGCTTGCTGTGACTTGAGCAGACGATAGTTCTTGCCATCGTAAGCCAAGTAGGGGCCATAACGGCCATTCAGCACCTCTAACTTCGGATCTTCTTCGAACGTCTTCATGTGTTTCTTACTCTCCTGAAGGCGCTTTTCAAGAATCAAACGGATTGACTCATCGAGTGAGATGGTCAAGGGATCAGACTCTTTTGGCAACGAAGTGTACTTCTTCTGGTGCAGGATATAAGGACCAAAACGGCCAGCACCAATCACCACAGGAGCACCCTCGAACTCACCTACCGTACGAGGTAACTTGAACAACTCTAAAGCCTCATCAAGTGTAATGGTCTCCATGCTCTTATCGGCGGGTAGCTGAGCAAACAGGGGCTTTTCTGTGTCTTCAGCTGTACCAATCTGTACCACAGGACCAAAACGGCCAATCTTTACATAGACAGGCTTGCCCGTCTTTGTATCCTTGCCTAACAGACGTTCGCCAGCCTTGCGCTCCTGACGATCGTTCATAGTATTCTCTACCGTTGGTTCAAAGTCACGATAGAAAGCCTTCATCATCTGTGTCCATTTCTCACCGCCTTCAGCAATCTTATCGAAGTCTTGCTCAACCTTAGCGGTAAAGTTATAGTCCATAATCTCCGTGAAGTGCTTCATCAGGAAGTCGTTGACCACAACACCAATGTCAGTGGGCAATAGTTTGCCCTTATCAGAGCCAACCATTTCCTTACGTTCCTTCTGAGAAATAATCTTACCTTTCAGGATATCAACAGTATAGGTACGTTCCTCGCCCTTCTGATCACCCTTATGGACGTATTCACGTTGCTGGATAGTAGAGATGGTGGGCGCATAGGTTGAAGGACGGCCAATACCCAGTTCCTCCAGTTTATGCACCAGCGAAGCTTCCGTATAGCGTTGGGGAGCCTGGCTGAAACGCTCAGTAGCCTGAATCTCACGACGCGTCAGTTCCATGCCTTTCTTCAAAGGAGGGAGCAGATGACTTTCTTCCTCCTGTTGGTCGTCGTCGTCATAGCTCTCGCGATATACTTTAATGAAACCATCGAACTTAACAACTTCACCCTGAGCAACAAACTGCTCATCAGCACCACTGATAGAGATGTTCACGGTAGTTCTCTCCATAACGGCATCTGCCATCTGACTGGCAATGGTACGTTTCCAAATCAATTCGTACAGCTTACGCTCCTGGGCAGTACCTTCGATGGTCTGCTTGTCCATATAGGTGGGACGGATAGCTTCGTGAGCCTCTTGAGCACCCTTCGAACTGGTATGATACTTGCGAACCTTAGAATACTCTTCACCATAAAGGTTGTTGATTTCTTCTTTAGCAGCATTGATACACAGGCTGGAAAGGTTGACAGAGTCAGTACGCATATAGGTGATTTGTCCGTGCTCATACAAATGCTGAGCCACCATCATCGTCTGGGAAACGGTAAAGCCTAGCTTACGGGCAGCTTCCTGCTGAAGTGTTGATGTCGTGAAAGGAGGCGCAGGTGTGCGCTTCATAGGTTTCTTGCTGACACTTTCCACTGTGAATTTAGCATCTATGCACTTCTTTAAGAACGACTCCACTTCATCATGGGTCTTCAGGCGCTGAGCCAACGTTGCTCGTACCTCTGTCTGTGAGCCATCGGCATTTGTAATGGCAAAGATACCTACAACGCTATAAAATGGTTCACTCTGGAAAGCCTGTATCTCACGCTCACGTTCGACTATCAAACGCACAGCCACACTCTGTACGCGACCAGCAGAGAGGGCTGGCTTCACCTTACGCCAAAGAACTGGCGACAGCTTAAAGCCTACCAAACGGTCGAGCACACGACGAGCCTGCTGGGCATTGACCAAATTCATATCCAAATGACGAGGATGTTCGATGGCTTCCAGAATAGCAGGCTTAGTGATTTCATGGAAGACGATACGATTGGTCTTCTCTTCGTCCAACCCCAGTACTTCACACAGATGCCAAGAGATAGCTTCTCCCTCACGGTCCTCATCGGATGCAAGCCATACCTTATCAGCCTTCTCTGCATTCTGCTTCAGTTCATTTACCAACTTCATCTTCTCCTCAGGAATCTCATATTCTGGCTGAAGCGTGTTGGTATCGATACTCATCTCCTTTTTCTTTAAGTCACGGATATGACCATAACTCGACATGACTTTATAGTCCTTGCCGAGAAACTTTTCAATGGTCTTTGCCTTTGCAGGCGACTCTACAATCACTAAATTCTTTTGCATATATCGTTTCTTTTACTTTTGCAACCAAGAAAAGCAGACTTACGTCGACTTTCGTTTAATCGTAAAGTTGACTAACGTCGACTTTCGCATATTGAAAAGTTGACTAACGTCGACTTTCGGGCTGCAAAAGTAGGCAAAAGTTTTGGTTACACCTTATATATATAGAAGAATTTTTGTTTTCTTAACGTTTTACGCCAAAATCTGCCTGTTGTGCTTCTACCTCTTGAAGCATCTTGGCTTTCTCTTTATCAGAAAGCTGAGTGGAATTAGAAGTACTTGTTCTTCTAGATATTTTCGTCTGATTTACTTCACTGGCTTTGAAACACATCGGCACATCGTAAGGGATGCTCTCTATTTCGAGTTCGGCAGGGGTTGGGGCATGAACACCAGGGAACTGTACTTCAGCCTTAACCTTTATCTTACCGGCTTTCTTGGTGCTACGGATTAAGACTGGCGCTGACCCCCACTCCACTGCACGTGGATTGGCATTAATACTGGCATCGCCTATGATTTCGCCCTCACCCTCAATAGTGAAGCGGATGTTTTCTTTGGCCATACGGCGTACGTGGCCTAAATCGTCTGTCACTTCACAAACCACGACGACGAAATCAGAGCCATCAGCCACGAGCTTTTTACCCATCTCATCGACATAAAGGCGCAACTTGGTACTTCTGCGCGAGGGCATCTTCTCTTCCTTACAAACTACTTTGCCATTCATAATACCCTCAGCCACCATCTTCACGCTTTGCCACGATTTCTGCGTGTAGCTGTGATTGCGAGCCTCGAAGAAGTCCCAAGCATCCCTGAAGACAACAAGCCCATTCTTAACGGGCTGTTCCCAACAGTGTTCACCATCATACAACGAGAGGCGAACGCTATCGCAATTTGAGAAGATGGTAACATCCTTCTCTGAGAACTGCGTCATCTCATGAGCAATAGTCACGATGGGCTGTTGAGTAGGTGGCTGTAGCACAGCAGCAAACATATCGAAAGCCGTCTTCTTCTGGCGGAAGGCATCGTAGATACCACCCCAGTAGGGATCAGGATGATAGCCACGCTGATGGTCGAAGGGGTGCCACTGGCAACCTCCAATGAACTGGCCTGTCGTCTGGTACAACTCCTGCGTAGAACGATAGAGGCTCAAGGCCTGCAGGAGCATCGGACGCTCGCCCCACGAACGAGAGGCACGATTCAGATTGTTATGGGCATACCAGTCGTCTACCAATTCGCCAAATTCGCGAGTAAAGATGCACTGCTTAGGCTTGTCTTCCTTAAAGTCATCACCTGGCCAGCCATACACCACATCATAGTTGTCTGCAACTCCAGCGGAATGCACGTCAGCAGCAGCAACAGGACGATAGGGATAAGGATATTCGTCCTTGGTAATCCGCAGAGCCTGCAAGGCAAACTCCTCAGGATAGCGCGTCTCATTCAAGATAGGTTCCCACATCAAGACACAAGGATGGTTTCTGTCACGACGAATGATGTTACGTGTGTTCTCGTGTACTTTCTCGTCCCAACCCTTGTCCTTGTTCCAATATTGCCAACCAGGTGTCGCCACAATGATAAAAAGGCCCAATTCATCGCAAGCATCCATAAATGAAGGATCCTGAGGATAGTGAGCCGTACGGATGATGGTAAAGCCAGCATCACGCAAGCGCTTGGCATCGCGCCACTGCTGAGAATTGGGCAGAGCATTACCTACGTAGGCAAAGTCCTGATGACGATTAGCACCTACCAGTTGGTGATACTTCTTGCCATTGAGGTAGAAACCAGACTGACGTCCTTGGGCATCATCCGTGCGTACGAATTCAAAAGAACGGATGCCAATCTTCGTAATACCACCATCAAGCGATTGCTTACCTTCCTTAACGCAAGTAGCTATCTGATATTGATTGGGGGCCTCTGGACTCCATAGCTTTGGATTTTTCACGAGAAAACGCTGGGTAACGGTCTTCGCTTCGCCTGCTTGCAGCTTTACTTTTGTTTTTAGGCTCGTTGGAGAACCAACGGGAACGATGGCAGAAAGGGTATTCTCAATGGTAATGGCATGAGGTTTCGTGTCGTTGTTACGTACCTCTGTATTAATAAATACCTCTGCACTCTTCTCGCTGATATTGGCATAATGGACGAAAATACCTCCACCTGCCACTTTATTCTCATCTAAGGCATCTGTAATGGCTACCTTGTTCTTTGCTATGAGCCATACATCACGGTAGATGCCGCCATGATAAGCGAAGTCGAGGGTCATCTGCTTCTTACCTGGAGGATAGGTCTTGTCGTCGCTGTTGTCAGCCATGATGGCGACAACACAGTCGTCACCTGCGGATATGCCAAGAGCAGACAGGGAGATAGTGATAGGCAGATAGCCGCCCTCGTGGTCCTTGACCTTTTGGCCATTGACATAGATGGTCTGCTTGCCCATGATGGCCTCGAAATGGAGGGTCACGTCACGGCCTGCGCATTCTTTGGGCAACACAAAATGTTTTCGATACCAGGCAATACCTTGATAGTTGCGACAACCACTGGCTTCAGCAGGCATCAATTGAACACTATGGGGTGTTGAGACGATCTCCCACCCTTTATCATTAAAATCCTTGGCCTCAGCATCAGCCACATCACCTAAATAAAAGCGCCAGCCTGCATTGAAGTTCCACACAAGACGGCCACTATTTGCCAAAGGGAAAAGACCTGCAACAGAGGTCTGCGCCTTTAAAGGTAGAAACGTAAAAAGGTAAAAAGGTAAAAAAAACAATACCAACCTATATACCCTCTTATTATTCATTGTTATGACTCTCTTCATTTTACTTGTTTACCTTTTTACTTTTTTACCTTTTTACTTAGGGTTATTATAATCGCCCGTTGTTTTGGAAACATGAGACGGTGTAGGCTCCCAGTCGTCTGTACGGAATGACGAGACGGGTAGGCCATCGTGCATCAAATCGCCAACTACAAAATCTTTGAAGGCATAGCGAACAGCGACGGGCGTCTTTACTTCATCGCAGATGACATAGAGACGATTGCGGGAAATCCATACCTTCGTGGCAGGATGGAACACACGGTCGGCACCAGCCACCTCGAAGTTCTTGGAAGTTGATCCATTCTCGAAATACACCCACTCCTTCGAACGGTCAAAGGACACAACGGCAGTATCGTTTTGGAATGACACTTCTTTATATTTGGCAAAGTCTGGCAGACCCTTGACATCATAGGTATTGCTGAGGGCAAGGATAGCAAGGCGCTCACCTGCTTGGCGCTTCTTGCGAGGATGGATGACATCCTTGATACCTGTATCCATCAGTACGGCCATACGACAGTTAGGGACCGTCGATTCTACCTTCTCTTGCTGTTCGCGGAGGAAAGCACTATTGTAGAGAGCCCAGTCTGTTTCGTCATATCCCCAAGGTGCTATCTGACAATAATAGAAGGGGAAGTTGCCCTGCGCCTTTCCACTCGTATGCTTCCAGTCCTCGCGCCAGCCCTGAACCATACGCGCCATCAGGGGAGCGTAGTAGTCGTAGCGTGGCACATTGTCCTCACCCTGATACCAGATGGCACCACGGATGCCATAGCCGATAATGGGTTTGAGTTGTCCATTATAGAGAGCCGTTGGACAACGCTGCTGTAGCTTCTTGACGTCCTCTTCAGTAATCGTCTGCTTGACTTTGGGGAAGGCCTTCAACCAGTCGGCTTTCATCCAAGCTTCACAGGCACTACCACCGAAGGCAGTACAGATCAGTCCCACAGGGACATCTAACGTCTTTCTCAGCGCCTTGCCAAAGTAATAAGCTGTAGCCGAGAACTCACGAACGCTGGCAGCATTGGCAGGCTGCCACGTTCCCGCAAGGTCTTGCTGAGGCTCTAATGAAGCACGACGTTTACCATAGAACAGTCGCAGACCATCGTCATTACACGAAAGCAGTTCCTCAGCAGCACCTTCTACAGGCTGTGCTTTGTAACCCTTCATCAGCATCTCCATGTTCGACTGACCAGAACATATCCACACCTCGCCAATCATCACATTGCTAACCTGCACGTAGTCCTTGTCTTTAAAGCCGATAAAGTATGGTCCTCCAGCCTTAGGCGTCTTTACTGTCACTCCAAAACGTCCATCTTTGTTAGCCTGCGCCATGTGACATTTTTTGTCCCATGAGGTCGTAATGCTTACTCTCTTTCCTGGTTCTATCCAACCCCAGATGTTACACTCCGATTCCTGTTGTAGCACCATACCATCGCTGAAGAACTGAGGCAGTCTGACCTTAGCATGAGCCGTGACGGCTATCAACGCGACGAAGATGCAAATCCATTTTCTCATCTTGTTATCTATTTTTCAATTCTCAATTCTGGCTGTGTTATCAGACCTGCAGGCAAAAGGTCATCGCCCTTGGTACGATACTTGGCATTCGTCCAGATTCCGTCGTATGGAGCCTTGCCTTGGTCAGCACCTCGCAAAGCATTGTGCCAGGTGTTTACAACTTCTATTTCTATCGTATTCTTGCCTTTCTTCAGCGCTCCCGTAATCTCCAACTCATAAGGAGCCGTCCAGACAATACCACAATCCTTGCCGTTAATCCAGACGTGGGCAATATCCTTCACATTGGGGAACGACAACCAAGCACGCTTCTTGGGAAGCTCTCTCTTCTTCAGTTTACATGTTAATGTATAGCGGGCATGACCACTGAAATAGCGAATCTTATCGTCACTATGCTTGCTCCAGTCGAAGGGTTGCTGGTCTTTCAGCGTTAAGCCTGACTCGCGGAAAGTGATATCCCAAGGCTGACTCATTATTCCCTCCTTGGGAACCACTTTTTCCCTCCTTGGGAATATTTGCTTCCCAACGTGGGAATCAATGTCTTGCCCAAAACTAACAAATAGGGAGCCATAAGGGGGCAACGTCACATTGCCGTCAAAGTGCATCTTTTCATCTGTTAGCGGATTGTAGAGCACGGCATTCTGGCGCATCTGACGGAAGGTCGGCCTGAAGGTTTGCTCTTCACTTGTCTGGTTCGACAGGAAATAAATCTCACGATCTTCACCAGTACGATGGGCATAGGCAATACCTTCTGGCAGGATGACATCAGGAGTAGTACCCTCCAGCTGGGCATGTTGATAGGGTTCCTCAATGACGAGTACACCTTGGTAACGCAGTTGGTCAATGCGATTCTTAACTTGTGTAGAAACTAGAGTGCCTTTAGGAATCACCAATGCCTTATAATTAAAGGGCTGACTCAGCAGGGCATCCTTATTCATCGAATCGTAGTGATAGCCATGTAACGGATTAATCCAATCCTTCAGGTCGAGAATACCTGCAGAATGTTTCACACCAACAGGCGATTCCTCCATAGGTTGTCCTGCATGAGCAAGACGAGCCTTCTCTGAAGCCACACGCTCTGCTCCAAACAGACCTGGCAACATGGGTACTAATTTATCTGGTGTCAAAGCGCGACTTGGCAACTCATCACCCGTATAGACAGCGATGTCCACCACAGGCTTACCCTTTTGCAAGAGTGTCTGACAGCGTGTGATATAGTCGACAAAACCTTTGGCCTCTGGGAACCAGGTCTGGTCGCGCTGGAAGAATAGACCTATTCCATCAAGAGTCATGCCTGGTTTCTTGTCGAGCCAAGGATTGTGGGTATTCACATGGAAGAAGAGACGATTCATACCCAAGGCGAAGTTCCGATCCAACAATGGCTTCACCATAGCTGGCGTCTCGTCCCATACGCCACGTACCTCTGTGAATCCCTCTGCCTGCACAATATTCTTACCATAGACATGGGCCGCACTGATGGCGTCGAGCATGTCGTTGGGCTTATCGTGGGTAGGCGAATTCAACCAATACTCACCCATAGGCACGTCAGCATATTTATAATGTGTCATACCATCGGACACCATCGTGGGGGCCACACTCTCTGTTGATAGCTGAACACCATATTGATGAGCTTTTTGGGCAACAGTCGCAAAGAACACCTCGTTAGTAAGGTCATCTATTGTCTGACGAACCTCACGTAACATCAAGTCGCCTTCAACCATCGCCACACCTGCCATGATAGGCAATACCTCTAATAGATTATAACCACGACGACGAATGAACTCGTTGACAAAATTATAGCCCCAGTTCTGGCTGCCACACTCCCAAGAATCGACATGCATATACTTGATGACCTCATGATGAGGGCGTTGCATGAACTTGCCAAACCAATTGTCTATCTGCTTCTCGACAGCTGCACGAGAGAACTTGTCACACTCCAAGCCCTTGGCACCACCACCTGTAGCATTGGTGTGTCCTGTTGACGTATGTCCCATACGCAGGATACGATATGTACCACCAAGAAGTTCTACATCCACGAGGTCGCCGTTCAAGGGGATGCGTACAAGGTCAGAAGCATATAGAAGGACGTTCTCACGCAGGTCTGAAGCGGGTGTGTCAGGAGCCTTGCGCCAAACGTAGCCAGCCTTGCCTTCCCAGTTGTCAATCAGTGGCAGAGTTCCCAATCGAATATCTTTCAGTCGCAATACGGGTTTCCACTTGGCTGCGTCAAGGTCTTCTGAACCTGGCTCTGAACCAACAGGTGTCCACTCAAAACGAAAGTATTTAGCGCTTGTTGGAGGAATGCTGAACGTGGTGTTAAAGCCCGTATTCTGCCACCCTTGTCTTGGTGGTGTCAGCTGTTTTACCGTTTGGAAATTAACGCCATCGTCAGAAGATTTCACCAGCAATCGCTGACACTGGATATTGGTGCCTGATGGTTCAATCTCCACATTGAAAATTAACGTTGGCTGCTTGAATTCGTACTGAAACCAACAAGGGCTGTCTGCACAATAAACCCCTTTATCGTTCACCGTGACTTCAGAAGAATAGGTCGTCTTATTCCCTGACTTAAGAGAATAGGTCGTCTTCAGGTCAGCACCTCTGTATGCAAAGGCCTCAAGATTGAGTTCAGCCACAGGAATGGCATAAGTGGCAATGTCCTCATAATAGTCACCATAGTGTTGGGGCTTCGCCATCTGGAAATGATGGGGGCCACCACGGACTATGGTATCACAAAAAACGATTTTCTGCATGGATTCCTCAGGCTTAATCCAAGGACCACCTGCCAATGCAAAACCGTCACAAACATGAATACCCATCTCCAAACCAAGAGCATCAGCCTCAGCAAGAGCAACATCAACTAAATGCCAAAAGTTGTCACTCATAGCATTGGCCTTCCCTCCGTATTCTGAGCGTTCCTCTGCCCCACGGATAGGCATGAGATAACAACCACCTAAACCAGCATCCTTCATCGCTTTGAGGTCAGCCTTAATGCCTTCCTCTGATACGGCTCCATACATCCAATACCAGAAGGTCCAAGGTTTCGTTGTGTCTGCAATGGCTAACTGCCAATAACCTACAGCTAATAGCAATAATAATGTTAGTCGTTTCATATCATTTAATGTTTATTCATCATTCAAATCTCAGGATGGCTTTGATGCTTCCTTTCCCTTTGCTCCAATAGGGTTGGGCGCTGGGACCATTCAAATCTGTCGTATTCACCTTGTTGCGAACAGCAGGAATGGTCGTCAGTATAGAGATGCCTGTCTCTGGCAGGTTGTAGAGAATATGGTCTCGACCATCACGAGGTGTGTAGACGCCTACTTTTCCTGTCATCATCTCGATGCCGATGGCGCCTTCGCTGGTATTCAGCTTCATCCAATTGACATTCGAGAAATAGCCCTTAAATTCAGGATAGTCCCACGACTCGCCAGGAATGGGGTCGTTGTAGTCGTTCTGCCAATAGCCATATTGTGGACCTTCCTGACGATTCTGCCAGACGCGATAGGGCCCCTTGCCTACCCATTGCTTGCTTTTCACCATCGTCTCAGGATAGTCGAAACATATGCCCATCAGGTCAACGATGCCGTTAAAGTAGTAGTCAACGTTCATATAGACTCCGCCATCAGCGAGGAAACGCCAAGTCACCTGATTGATAGTACCATGCTGATAGTTAGCCACCAGCGTACTGTCGCTGAAGATAAAGCCGTCAAAGGCACCCTGATCGGCATACTCCGTATATTGTGTCTTCTTCTGGAAAGCTTGCTTGTCGTCGTGGTTGTAAAAGCCATCCTGTGAACGGTCAGCACGCTTAGCGGCTACAAAGCGGGGACCATTGCTGAACGAGAGTTTTTTATCGCCTACAGAGACTCCCATCAACCTACCCGTCTTCTTGGAGAAGGTGTATTGACGCGGGCCGTTCTTCACCAACAGCTGGTCGCCCTCCTCTGTGTACGAGTACTGTTGCGTATTCTTACGCAGTGTGGGTCTGTTGAAGTTGCCTGCCTTTGTCCAGTACTTGTAGCTCCATGTAATTATCTCATGTCCGTATGGGTCTATTGCTGTTACTTCTACCACGTCAGCATCAAACTTTCTATTATTTAGATCAATGTTCAACTTACCTGTTTGGCCTGGTGCAACATCAGGCGAAGCGAGCTTGCCTTCCATGACAACTTTGACATCCTTCTCGCCATAGGCAGGCATATCCAGCAGTTTGTAGCTGAACCGGCAGTCCTTAAGATTGATGAAGCAATAATCGTTCCTGACACTTATACCTGTCAGGCTTCGTGAAAACTGCACAGGACTCCATACCTCGCGGATGGTATAGAACGAGCCTTCCTTTTCCATGTGAGGACCAACGATACCATCAGAGCCAAAGTTACCCACGGGGTCAAGAATGCCGTTTTGGTCCGTACGGACAACAGCCTGGTCCATCAAGTCCCACAGGAAGCCGCCTGCACAACGAGGATTCGACATCATCAACTTCCAGTAATCCTTTAGACCAGCTCCATGACCTCCATCATACAGTCCGTGCAGAAACTCTGTAGGCATGAAGATTTCCTTTTGGCGCATATAGTCTGCCGTCTCACCCCAAGAACGATAGTGCTTGGTTTCGAAACCATTGCGATTAGCCCAAGGATAGAGCACCACACGCTGTTGAGGGTCGAACTTCGCAAAGACTGGCTCCAGTTCGTAGTTGAAGCCACCTTCATTACCATTGCTCCAGAAAATGATGGATGGATGGTTCACGTCGCGTGTCACCATTTCCTCTACTATTTGACTGCCAACAATCGTTTCGTGAGCCCAATGCCAACCTGGCTGTTCGCACTCCACATAAAGTCCCAGCGAGTCGCAAGCGTCCAGAAACTCTGGGTCAGCTGGATAGTGGCTCAGGCGCACGGCATTCATATTCATGCTCTTAATCAGCTTGACATCCTCAATATTCTTGGCCTTCGACAGCGTACGACCTGTCTCTGGACGGAACGAATGACGATTGACACCCTTGAAGATCACCTTCTGTCCATTGATAAACACGCCATCCTCCTTATCACCATTATATGTGTGACGATATTCAATAGTACGGAAACCGAACTTCTGGCGTTCTACATGGAGTGTCTTGCCCTCTGAAGTTTTCAATGTAAAGACTGCCGTATAAAGGTTCGGCTGCTCAGCATTCCACAGTTTGGGGCTTTTAACGCTGAAGTCAACCTTAGCTTCGTCGCTGGCAGTCGTGAAAGCTGGACTAGTAGCGACCTTCTTTCCATTGGCGTCGATAACATCAACACATACTGAAGCTTGAGATACTGCCTTGTTCAGGAAAACATGAGCCATAAAACGACCATCAGCCTTAGCATCAATTGCTACACGCTGTATATTTTGAATAGGCTTACTGACAATAAACACAGGACGCCAGATACCTCCAAAGTTCCAGTAGTCCGCACGACGCTCAGCCAGATTTACCTGTGAATTCGTACTTTCCTTCAGCACCTCAACCTCCAAACGGTTCTTTTTCGTACCAAAGAACACACGATCAGACACGTCTATCGTATGTCGCGTAAAGCCTCCTTGATAAGTACCATTACCAGCCTTACGACCATTGATTTGTACACGAATCTCTGTAAATGCTGCCTCGAATACAAGCTCTATCTGACGACCTACCCACTCCTTTGGCAAAGTGAACTCTGTCTTGTACTTGCCTGTCTCGTCAGCAATACCCTCTGGCGTAGCCTTGCCATAGAAGCGCATGCCATACTGGTACGTGCCAAAGCCCTGCAGTTCCCAACATGAAGGAACACCTATCTTTGTCCATTTCCCACTATTTCGGCCATCAGTGCAGAAGAAGTCCCACTGCACCATATCATCGCACCCATGTCCACTCAGATATTGTCGTTGCGTTTCTACCAACGACTGAGCTTGCATTGATGAGAAAGCAAATCCCAATAATGCCAAAAGAAAAGTTCGTCTCATATACGTATATTTATATATAAGACGAACTTTTCAAAGAATTGTCACTAAATAGCCGTACTACTCAGCCAACGGGTCGAAGGTGGCTTCATTGTAGGTTGCTTCCCAACCGATTGTCTGAGGTAAAGCCTTGTTACCTGTCTGTGCTCCACTACTTAGCCCAAAGAAATAATATTTCGGTTTAAAGCTGACAACCTTGTCCTGCCCGACATTGGTTCCTGTCTGATAGTATCCGTCACCACGTTTACGCTGGAACTTCAAATTGGCGGCATACCAGTTTTTCAGTGTTGTTATTTGTGCATCCAGCTCGTCAGCCTTACGCAGATCGACACCATCAGGCCTAATGACGCCAGCCTTCACCAAAGGATCGCTCTCAGCCTCTTGCGTCTTTCCGCCTACACCATACTTATTAGCTGTACGGAACTCGATGTTGTGACGAGCATGACCATTTAGCGGCTCCACACCTAACCAAGTACAGGTATTGCCACCCCAGCCTGTCGGTTTCCATGACTCAGGAGCACCTGTTGGAAGTGTTGCACCACCGTCAAAGAGCATCCAACGGCGCATGTCGTCGAAACGCTTACCCTCGTAGGCAAACTCTATCTGACGTTCATAGAGAATAGCACTCATACAGGTTGCCTGATCTGTCGTCAAATTGTCCTGCAGACCATAATTGTTTTCTGGCGTATAGCCTGCACGGGCACGGATTTGCTGAAGTACAGCAACAGCCTCATCCATGTGACCAGCCATACAAGCCACTTCAGCGAAGTTCAACAACACTTCTGCATAACGTATCTCAATAAGAGGAGCAGCAGAGAAGAAGGGAGCAGCACCCTTTGTATAGGTTGCCATATACTGATACAACGGCTTGGTATTGATGTCAAGGTCATCGCTCTTCTTTCGTACATAGACACCACACTTGCTGGAGAACAAGTTATCAGCACCAAAGGAATTTCCACTGTCAATATTACCTTCATCGTCCTTATCAACATACCATACATAGTTCCACAATGTATAGTTGGCACCGTCACTGGGATTACGAGCATCCTTCAGACTCGCATCGCCACTATAGGCCCAACGGAAACCTGGGAACCCAAACGTATGATAAAAACGCGGGTCACGGTCAACAAACGGGAATTCTGGGTTATAGGTCTTAGTTGACACCTCCAGTTTGCTATAGGTGTCAACGCCATTGACATCGGCATCAGCCAGATTCGACGGACGGCGACCATCTTTCATCGGGAAGAGGTTGATGAGATAGGCAGAAGCCGTCTTACCGCCACCGCCAGTGTTGCTGGGGCGTATGGAGCGTTCCCATGAGTTGTTCTTCTGAATATCGAGACCGTCGTCATTGGCCACTTGATTATACAGTGTCATGAAGACTGCTTCCTGATTGAAACTTGACTGCAGGAACATTTCTGCGAAAGCACCGCCTACAGCACCTGAAGCATTGTTCGTATATAGACCATAACCACAAGCGTCGATACCCTCCAAGTCAGCTTTCATCGTCTCGTAAGCTGTAGTCCAGCGAGAAGTTTCGTTCTTACGATTGAACAATGGACTTGCCCACAACAGCAGGACACGTCCCTTCAGGGCAAGTGCCGTTCCGCCACTGACACGACCATAATTAGATGAACTCATTTTCTTAGTACCAAGCATCTCCACGGCTGTTTTTAGATCTTCGAGGATGAATTCCATCGTAGCTTTTGAAGAAGAACGTTCAGTGACATTCGTTGCCACGGGGTCAGCAGTCTTTTTAACGAGAGGTACGCCGCCATACCATTTAAACAGATTATAATAGCACCATGCACGCAGGAAATATGCCTGACCTAACAATTCGTTCTTCTGCTCATTAGGAAGCGTTCCTGCAGAAATGCCCTCAATACAATCGTTGACATTGCGGATACGACCATATACTGACGCCTGAATATTATTCTGCTGCTGCTGGAAATAGTCTGGAACGCTATTCGTCTGAGCGTTAGATACCAGAGTTATCTCTGGATCAACCAGATCGCTCAACCCAGAATACTCCTCAGTAGCCTTTGCACATATATCGTTACTACCCATTGATGGGTTGTTCCAAGCAATATCACCAACATTAGGCAGACACCAACTGTATAGGTCGGCCAAACGTGCGCTTGCACCACTATAGAAGTTATAGATATCTGACTGTGCGTTGTCATAGTTCTTCTTGTCCTCAAGAAACTTATCGCTACATGAGGTGAACGCTAATGCAGCTGTCAAACCAATACTAAAAAATTTTATTATTTGTTTCATAATCGATTGTTCTTTAATCTTGATAACTTAGAATGACAAGTTCACTCCCACTGTCCATGAACGCAGATTGGGATAAGTGCCATAAGTACCGGCCATCGGACTCATGAATTTATCAGGATAGGGATTGTAGAAGTTAATCAGGTTCTGGCCTGTCACATTGATGCGTGCGCTCTTGATGCCTACCTTCTTGAACCATTCCTTCGGCAGCGAATAAGCCAGCGTCAGACGGCTGATGCGTACCTGGGCAGAACTAATGCGCCAGAAGGTAGATGCAACACTGTTGATGCTGTAACCAAGGTTGGGGTACACGGCATCGTGATTAGCCCTCACAAGATAGTAGTCGTTACCGTCGGCATCCTTGGCAATGACATCAGAATAAGAATACATATTATCCACATTCCAGAAAGAAGGCATATTATAGTATTCCAAACTGCCTTGGGGCGAAATTGCCTGAGTGGGCAGAGTGGTGTAGCCTCCCCAGCTGGCATTGAACTGAGTGGTTAATGACAGGCCTTTCCATTCAGCATTCAGATTGATAGTGAAGCCATACGGATTATTGCGCTTGGACAGGCATACCTGATCGTCATCCTTATCAACCTTATGGTCTGGCTCGCCAATACCCTTCTCGCCACGCACATCTTTGTAAATCAGCATACCAGGACGAACGTCGGTCTTTGACAACCCCATATAGGTTCCGTAGGTACCGTCATCCTTCTTCATATAGGTCTCGAAATATTCCTCAATTTCTTGATAGCTGCGGAACATACCGATGCACTGCATACCCCAGCGCCCGATGTCCGTACGACTACCTGGCGTAATCTGGCGGTACAGATATTCTGTTGCCCAGTCCATATTGAGTACTTCGTTATCCGAATAACCTGTGTTCAAGCCAACACGATACTTGAAGTCCTTACCAATCTTATCTCGCCAGGTAATACCCAGTTCCCAACCCCAGTTATTAATCTCGCCAAGATTCATGGCTGCCGACTGTGTTCCGATTGTTGCCGGAATATCCTGCATCAGATTGAGCAACATCTCGCGGTTCTTCTCATAATAGTAGTCGAAGGTAAAGGCCAGTCGCTTATTCAACACCTGCAGGTCGAAACCGATATTGGTCTTGTAAGACTTGTCCCAGTGTACGTCAGGATTGACTGCTGAGTTCGTTTTGTTAATCGTGATACGGCGTCCGCTGTCGTTCTGTGTACCTTCACCGAAGACAACACCACGGTTTGCGTCCAGTGCGTACACTTTCATCCACTGCCAGGCAGCCGTGTTGTCACGACCAGTAAGACCCCAGCTGGCACGAATCTTCAAGAAGTCAACCCACTTGAGAGACTTGATATTTTGGAACCAAGGCTCCTCGCTAATCACCCAACCGGCAGAAATAGCAGGGAAGGTGCCCCAATAGTTCTCAGGAGCAAACTTGGTAGATGCATCGGCACGCAAAAGGAATTCGAACAAATAGCGGTCGGCATATGCATAGTTGAGTCGTCCGATATATGACAGTGTACCACTCTCTGAACGTGTAAATGTGGTGCTCTGCTCGCCAGTAGCAGAATTCGACTGTCCGCTAGTGAACTCATAAGGCTGTGTGACCTGTCCTACCAGATACTCACTCTCAGCCTCTGACTTTTCTATGGAGAAGAGTGCATTGACATGATGCTTACCAAAGTCACGGCCATATTGTGCTGTGAAGTTAATCTGGTAGTTGTCCGTGCGAATCATGGAACGACTCAGATAGTCGCCATTGTTTGTTGTTATCTTGTTGAAGTTACTGTCGGCATAATAGGTGTCTATGTCGTCTGCTGCCGAAACGGGCGTATACAGATGTGCGCCGCTGCCAAAGCGGGAGGTCATCTGGTAAATGTCAAAGGCAGAACCATATTCGTTGGTCTTATCTGTATTGATACTCTTCGAATAGGAGAACTTCAGCTTTAGGCCCTTCAGGACTTTACTCCATCCAAAATCGTAGCTCAAACTAGCATTGATATTGCTATTAGACGACATGTTACGGCTGTAATCACCATTGTTCTGAAGGACATCAAATGAGTACAGCTGATTTTGGTTCTGCTGTGTATTAGATGGTCCATAAGAGACAATAGGATAACCATTAACATACTCAGGCATATAATATGGACGACTCAACAGCAGATTGTAGTCCTTTTCCGCATTAGTGCCACCAACCTTCAGCAAGGGCTTGTTCTTCTTGCCATAATCACCGCTGACGGTCAGGTTGGCCGACAGCCACTTACTAATCTTGACATCGACACCCGCACGATAGTTCCATCGGTCGTAGTCCAGCTTACCCAGGTTACCATCCTGCTTGAAGTAGCTGACGCCAGCAAAATAGTTGACCTTTTCCGTTGCACCGCTAACATTTACGGCATGTTTGGTCTTAATACCTGTCTCCCAGTATTTGTCCAACAGATTGTTGTTCAGACTCTTCATGGCCTCTAACTCATCTGGCTGGAAGAGAGCGGTCTTGACATTCAGCGTATTGTTGGCATCAATCTCTCTGGCTGCTACAGCGTTATAGAGACGTCCGTACTGATAGGCATTCAGCATTTCCGGATGGCTGATAGCATTGGTAAAACCAAACGAGCCACTATAACTGATGGTTGGCTCACCCATTTTGCCTTTCTTAGTAGTAACCAAGATGACGCCATTGGCAGCGCGGGCACCATAAACTGCTGCGGATGCGTCCTTCAACACGGTGATGCTTTCAATTTCAGAAGCATCCAAGTTGTTGAAAGCCTCAGCGCCCAGGTTCTGGGACACATTACCAACCTTGACGTCGTTAGGATATATATAGCCATCAATAACATATAGAGGCTCCTGAGCCGTTGAACCAATCTCGCCAAACGAGCTGACGTCACGGATGCTCATGGTTGCACGCTCACCAGGACGACCATCACCACCACTGACACCCAGACCGTTTACCAGTCCGCTCAGTGAAGAGGCAAGTCCTGCATTTGCCAAATCCTGGACATCATCCATGTCGACCGTTGCAACCGAACCCGTCAGGTGAGCCTTCTTCTGTGAGCCGTAACCAACGACTACAACCTCCTCTAGAGTCTGCTTGTCTTCTTGTAGTTGTACCCGTCCACCAGGCTTGACAGTCTGCGAGAGATAGCCGATATAACTGATAACAACCTTGGCTCCTGCAGGAGCAGCAATCTTATAGTTACCATCCAGATCAGTAACGGTGGCTGTCTTTGTACCTTCCACTGTTACTGTAGCACCAATAACGGGTTCACCGAGTTCATCGACAACAGTACCCGTCACGGTCTGGTTCTGTGCCAAGACAGATGTCGAGCACATCAGCATCAGTCCAAGGCAGAAGTTAAATATCTTGTGTTTCATACTCTTTCTTTTATCATTTAACTATTACAATTATCAATTAGCGAAGCATTATTTTAGCCAACGTGGATCACCTGCTCCACTTGTAAACACCTCTCCGGAAGGTGTCAGATTCAGGCCACCGTTCTTCTGAGTCAGGTCTAAGGAGGTGGTAGGCGGTACGATACCGGGATCCATCACCGTTCCAAACTTTGCATCAGATGCGGACACATTGCTAATAATACCAAAGAGATAGTTGTTGTAGGCAGTCTTGGTCTGATTGCCAAGTGCATACTTTTCAATCTGCAGGTCATCTATCAGGATATTGTCTGTTATGATATTGATGACACAGGCATTGTTGGGTAGATTATTACCAAAAGCCTTGCCTGCGAAGACCCGCATGATGGTGTTATTAGAAATTCTCCACTTAAAGCGCCCTACTTCCGGATTGCTGTTCGAACCAAAAAGCTTAATGGCATTAGAAGCGTTGCCGAAACGGATGGCAAACTGGCTTGAGTTCTCCTGTAGGTTATAAATAGTGTTGTTCTGGATAAGCAGCTCCTTGAATGCTGAAGACTTTCCACTGCCAGTGCCATAGAAATTCAGGAAATAGTCCTTTTCGTTATCCATCTGAATAATATTATTCATGATTGTGAGAGTCAGCAAGCACCACGCACTCTTCTCGCTGGAGGCAATAAGAGCTTTCTTTAGGTCCTTAATCATACAGTTTTTCACCTCAATAGGCTCCGCAATCAAATAATCACCCTTAGTTGCAGCTGAAGTAAACAACGACTCGTTAAATGGAACGCTCTCATCAGGTGTGTCCGAGCAGTTGATGAGTCCTAATGCCGATGATTCAGCACAATCAATGCGAAGGTTACGCAACGTAAAGCCATTTTGAATTTGGAAATGGGCATTCTTTTCACCTGTCAGTTTGATGTCTGCACCGGCCTTCGTAGAATACAGCAACACCTTGCGATTACCAAACGACACCGTGTCGGACATGGTGTATGTACCACCGGCCTCTAAGTTATAGGCTATAGCAACCAATTCCTTGGTTGTTTCGTCTATTGTGTTCTCTGGCACCTGCTCCTCCTTGAAGAACGTAGCAAGGTCTGTGCCAGAGGGTATCACCTTATAAGGCTTGACAATAGTGCTGTAAGCCACCTCAGTAGTTGTAGTGGCATCGGTGTTATTATACTTCTTATTACCTAAGGCACGAATATAAATGCGGTAATTGGAATCATCCTCACGCTTGGCACGGAACGAACAGCCATCAACCACGCCCTCGAAGATAACCTCAGGATTCGTAGCATCACTCTCGTCAACAACCTTACATTCAAAGCCACCAGCACCTAACACGACAGGCCATGAAATAATCTGTTCCGTTCCAGAAGTGTTCTGTTTGATGGTAATCTTGTCAGCGGTAGGCGTTTCCACTTGCGTGTTTCGTACACTTGTCTCAAACGATTCGTCATCGAATCCATCTTGAGCACAAGATCCAAAGAAGAGCACTCCACAAGCTATGATAGCCATTGAGCACAACTTCCTTGTTGTTAATTGTTTCATCTTCATAAGCTATTAGTTTTTAATTGATATTATATTCACTATTCACTTTTTCACTATTCACTATTCATTAGGGCCTCCCCGCCTGAAATATCTTCTTCAGATAGGCAACGTTGCGGCCATAGTTGCCTTTCACGTTCTTGACATCCTTGGCGTTGCGACTACGTTCCACGACCAGCCAGCCGCTCCAGTTCATCTCATCGAGAGTCTTTTTGATGCGATACATATCAATACGAGGGTCTACGTCAAGGGTGACGCTGTCTGTCAGCGAGGCATGAATCTGAGCTACCCGTTTCGCACCAAGCTGCATCAATTCCTTGGCAGGGTCGCGTCCGTTGTCTACGGCATCCTGCAGATTATAGTAGATCTTGATGCCATCGCTCTTGACCTCCTTTAATAATTTAATGTTCGCGCGCGCGTCTAGCTGCGTACGGATGGCGATGACCTTGCCAGCCAGCCGAGCCATCTCGCCCACTTCATGCAGGCGTCGCACCAGCTCCGTGCGAGCCTCGCCCTTTTCCTTCCATTCGTGTCCGCTGCCACCTAAGGGCAAAAAGGCTACTTCCGAATCCATCACTGCCATTGTTTGCAGGCAGTCGTTAATCAAGTCACGATAGTTCTCGCGCTTCAGAAAACTTTGTGCAAAGAAGCCTGACATTGCTATTGAGGGCACCTTAACACCTATGCTGTCGGCTGTATGGCGGAATAGTTGCTGAAAGTGTGGGTCGCGCAGCTTGTTGTCGAATAACACACGTTGGCCCAGCGGCCCCATATCCATCTCTACGCCATCGGCACCTATCTCGCTAGCCAACTTGAATTCGCCAAGTTTTTGTCGTTTCAGCATCATCCAGTCGCATGCAGCCACACGATAGCGCTGTGCCATCAAGCCTATTGGCCATGTGGCAAGCATCATTATTAGCCCCATTGCGAGGCCTCTTCTGCATCTCATCCAGTTCATTTTTGTTTTGTAGACTACATAGTTTTACATCATTTAAGACGATTTAGCACTCATCATGTCATCATTTCCCTCTTTTTTTTCTGTCTATATACACAAAAGTGACCCCGCGAATTGCGGAGTCACTTTTGTTATTGATTGATTAAATCATTATTAGTAAGGCATCTGCTCAGTGAAGTTGGTAATCACAACCTTCTTGATGGTCATACCCTTCTTAACCTTCACTACGATGTAGCCAGTACCGTTCTCAGCAGGTGTTACAGACTTAATCAAGATATTAGCACCAGAAGCGATCTCTGTCTGACCAGAAATGACCACCTCGTCAACACCTTCGATTTGAGCTTCTGCACGAGCACCAAGTTCCTCTGAAGAACCAATAGCCCAAAGCAGCTTCTCCTTATAAGGATAGCCCTCAACCTTCATGCTAGTAACTGTGCAGTTTGCCCAGTTACCACCTTTGATAGCGTGCAAGTGGGCGTAGCCCTTATCCTTTACCATCTGAGCCAAGTCAACAGTCCAAATCGTCTCACCCTCATTTTCGCCAGGTTTAGAAGAGAAATACTTGGCAGCCCAAGTCATACATCCTGCATTAGTATTGTCAATCAGGTGAGACTCAGCCTCATTCTCGCTGCACTGACCACCATCTGCATCACGATTGAAAAGCATACGTGGAGTTCCGTCTGTCGCAACAACTATAAGCTTAGCATATTCTGAGAGATCTGCATAAGCATTAACACTACCGTCACCATAGGGCTGGCCTGAAGCTTCACCTTCATGCCATTCGGGATCCCAAGGATTAGTCAATTCACCGCCAACCCATGCGCTCCAATTTCCGAATGGAATATCCTTCAGAGAAGTCTGATCGGCCTTTTCAGGAGCATCATATGTAATCTGGACAATAGAACCTTCCGACAGACCATCAATAGCCATTTCTCTGTCACTGGGGCAGTAAAGACCACCATCTTTGATGTTACCATTTATACGGTCGCTACGACGCCATACATGGCAAACCTCAGGCAGTACACTACCCTCTGCCCATTCGTAACCCTTGTAGTCCTGACGCTTGCTGTCAGTTTTCTCAGCGCCTTCCCATCCATAGAACGCCTGACCATTGGCTGCACTACCATTCTTGTTAGCAGGATTCTCACTAGCATTGAAAGCTGCTTCAAAGTCGTAGGTAAATACTTCCGTGAGAATCGTAGGATCGGGAGCAGGGTTGTCATCTACTGTACAAGACTGCACACCGAATGTGCATGCCGCCATCATGAGTGATGCATACAAAAAATTAGTTTTCTTCATAAAAATTACGTTTTATAGTTAATAATGTTACTAAATAGTTTTCATTTTTACGGTGCAAATATATTACTTTTTCTTAAAACCACCAAATATTTCGATAAAAAATAAGCGAAAAAGCCTTTATTTTTTGGGCTTTTCAAAAATAAAGCCTACCTTTGCAACATGATAAAAAAGATAAGATACACTTTTCTGCTACTGTCTGTGGTGCTGATGGCTGGTTCGTTGATAGGGTGCGATAAGCTGAGCGACGATGATTATGCTGTGGCAGAGTTGCTGCCTGGCACGTGGGCTTTCAGCTATGAATTGCAGAGCGAAGAGGAAACAGGGCTTAGCTTTAGCTACGACCACGTGATATTCCGCAAGGACAGCACTGTAACCATCACCTATCCTGACGGACAAATGGATGGAAAATATCGTGCTGGTAGTGCTGAAATTCGTATCGAAGGCAAACTGGCTGACGGTCAGGACCGATTAATGCACTGGGTCATCCAGTCGTTCTCCAACAAACAAATCAAAGCAGAATATAAGTTCGAATTCAACGAACAAACCGTTATAGCCCTTGTCACACTCGACAGGACGGACGACATGGAAGTGAGGAGCGAGGAGTGATAAGCGAGAGGTGATAAGTGATAAAGGATAAGTGATAAACGATAAGTGAGAATTATTCCGTTTCGACGTCAGCGCGACGGAAGGTGGTGTCGTAGTTGACAATGTAGCAGGCAGAGAAATAGCCCAAACAGCCGCCAGTGAAGTTCTGAACAGGATTAGTGCCAGAGTTCTGCATCACCTGCAAAGAATAGAAGTAGTCGTACGTGCGGCGGTCTATGGAACGTATCTCCACATGTATCTTGTCGCCATCCTTCAGCCCGTCATCATCATTCTTATCAAGATTGCGCTCAGTGGTACAACTGAATAGCTGTTGCAGTTCGCCGCCAGGATTGTGCGAGTCGTCCATCACAGCCCAACGATAGCCTATCCCATTGCGATAGATGTGCATAAAGTAGTAGTTGTTCTGACCACTGACATCATTAATCTTCAAGTCGGCAAAGAGCATGCGCTCTGTCAGCACGTCCTTCCATACAAAACGGAAACTAGAGAACTGAGGCTCAGCCTGCATGACGGATGACGACTGAAAATGGTTACCGTCCAGATAGATATCAATCGTATATTTACAACCTTCAAATCCCTGACAGTTTGAAACATAATAGCCGTTACGCCAATAGCGCAGGGTATCAACGACGCAGCCCTCTTCAGAAAGCACGACGGTTGCCCCAGCCAGATTGTGCCCATTCGACACATTATCTGTCATATCCTGTGTGGTAGTCAGGCGCACATAAGTCGGCCTATTAGTCCGATTCGTCGTACCATCCTGCGTCACCAGGCCCTCTGCCACATAGAGTTGGTCTACCTGATGGTAGTCGACGTCTATCTCTTTCTCGCAGGATAAAAGTAAAAGGACAAAGGACCACAACGAAACTATTGTCTTTAACTTCATATATCTTCTTTAACTTCTTTAACTTCTTAAAATTTAATGTTGAACGATACGGAAGGTACGATACCAAAGAGGCTGTACTGCTTGGCCTTGGTACGCTTTCCGCTCTTCGAATCCTCGAAATTAATCAAGTAGGGATTATAGCGGTTGTAGAGATTGTAGATGCCAAACACCCACTCTCGTGTCATACGGCCGCCCTTGATTTTCTTAGTCCACGTGGCACTCACGTCCAGATGATGATAATCTGGGGCACGGTATCCGTTACGCTCAGCATAATAATAGATGTAGTTGTCAATAATCTCATACTTGGCACTGGGTGCTGTAAAGGCCTGACCAGAATTATAGACCCATACGGCACTGAACAGCCAACGAGGCGACAGCCGGTAGCTGGCAACAATGTTAATGTCATGACGACGGTCGTTATTGGCATCATACCAACGGCCTTGATTGATACCTTCTATCTGCGTCTGACTCCACGACAGCGTATAGCTGAGCCAACCCGTCAGACGTCCCTTATTCTTTCTGGCACATAGCTCTGCGCCATACCCCCTGCCCTTGCCTGCCAACACCAGTCGCTCAATCTCGATAGCAGACGAAAAGCTGATGCCGTCACGATAGTCGAGCACATTGTCCACATGACGATAGTAGCCTTCGAGCGAGAAGTCATAGTCCTGCGAAGGTGTCATAGCAAAGAACCCTAAACTCACCTGATTGGCTATCTCTGGTTTTACTAGATTCGAACTCATCGTATAGCGGTCGAAAGGTGTCGATGTACTCTGGTTGCGCAGTGCGTGAATGTTCTGACTAGTACGGCTATAACCTGCCTTGATGCTGAGCAAAGGTGTTGCTTTCCACACCATGCTGAGGCGAGGCTCTAAGGTGACATGGGTCTTGACTGGACGATTCTTCTTGCGACGATACATCCACGTAATCTGTCCTGAGTCATCTATGTCATAGTAGAACGGACCGCCTAAGGCCGAGAATGCCGTCAGTCGCAATCCTGCAGAGAAGGCCAGACGCTCAGACACCTCATATTGCCAGTTGGCCCACAACGCGTTATCCCAAGCCTTACGCTGTTCCTTCTCATGATTGGTCACTCGTTGCCACTCTGCAGACTTAACATCGGTCAGCATTGTCTGCAAACCAGCATTAATCTCGTGGCGACCAGTCAAAATACGGAAGTTCTGGCGCAGGCCCACATGACGGATATGTCCAAGATAGGCGATATTTGTACCCAATAGCCAGATGCCGTTATCCGTGTCATACGATGAGGCCAACAACGTGGTCTGACTGGTTGAGTGATGTCCCAGATAGCTCAACCACGACAACGAGCCTGCAATATTGGTCCAGCGAATGTCCACCATATCCTCGATAGCCGTTCTGTCATGACTGGCAAAGAAGGAGAAGAAGAGCTGATTGCGGTCGTTCAACTGATAGTCAAGCTTCAGATTGGTATCATAGAAATAAAGCGTGTTGCCACGGAAATCGTTGCTCAACTTCAGAAACATATCTGCATACGAGCGACGGATATTAAACAGCACACCCAGCTTATCTTTCACAACGGGTCCCTCTACCGATGCTTTGGCGGCCAACAGTCCTATCGTAGCAGAACCGTGCCACTGTTGGCGATTACCTGTACGTGTGGCTATGTCGAAAACGGCAGACGAGGCCCCACCAAACTGGGCAGGAATCAGTCCTTTATAAAGTGTGGCCGTTGCCAATGCATCATCGTTGAAGGCAGAGAAAAGTCCTGCCAGGTGTCCAACGTTATAGACTGGAGCCTCATCATATAGGATAGTGTTCTGTGCTGACGTGCCACCTCGTACCTGGAAACTGCTCGAAGCATCGCTCTCGGCCTTCACGCCAGGCAACAGCTGGACAGAACGCATAATGTCTGCCTCACCAAACAAGACAGGTTTGCTGGTCAGTTCCTTGACCTGTATCTGCTCGGCACCAATCTGGACGGCACCAAGACGACGTTGCGCATTGTTGGCATTGACAATAACCTCCTCTAACTGCTCCCCTTTTACTGTTGCCGTATCAGTTTGGGCGACAGCAATCGTTGTCGTCAGCAAGGCCATCAATAGCATGTTTAGTCGATTCATGGCTGCAAAGGTACGAATAAGTGAGAGAAATACCAAATTTATTTAGTTTTTTGTGATATGATGACATTATTATAATATGTACGTCTATAAAGAAAAACTAAGCAGAACTAAGACATATCGTTATGAAGAAAGTAATTTTAATGGCAGTGGCTGGCCTCATGAGTGTGACAGCCAGTGCACAGTATCCAGACCTCACCGATGAGGCCAAGAAGCTTATTGCAGAACAGAAAGCACAGTGGAAGGCACATGCCGACTCCGCTTGGGAGATAGCATTCCCCATCGTCATCAAAGAGGCTAAAGAAGGCCGTCCCTACGTGCCCTGGGCCGCTCGTCCCTACGATCTGCGCCAAGCCAAGATTCCTGCATTCCCTGGTGCTGAGGGTGGTGGTATGTTCACCTTTGGTGGACGAGGTGGCAAAGTGCTCACCGTCACCAACCTGAACGATGACGGTCCTGGCTCGTTCCGCTGGGCCTGTGAGCAGGGTGGTGCGCGTATCGTGGTGTTCAACGTCAGTGGTATTATCCGTCTGAAGTCGCCCATCTACGTGCGTGGTCCTTATATCACGATAGCCGGACAAACAGCACCTGGCGATGGTGTCATCATTGCTGGCGAGTCATTCCAGGTTGATACACACGACGTCATTGTCCGCCATATGCGTTTCCGTCGTGGCGAGACATTGGTCACCAATCGTGAAGACTCGTTTGGTGGCAACCCTGTAGGTAACATCATGATTGACCACTGTTCATGTGAGTGGGGATTGGACGAAAACATCTCATTTTATCGTCACATGTTCGATATGAAGGATGGCAAGCCCAACCGCAAGGAACCGACTGTCAACGTGACCATTCAGAACACCATCTCTGCTAAGGCCCTAGACACATGGAATCATGCCTTTGGTTCGACCATTGGTGGCGAAAACACCACCTTTATGCGCAATCTGTGGGCAGATAATACTGGCCGTAACCCCTCCATCGGATGGGGTGGCGTGTTCAACTTCGTCAATAACATTGTCTATAACTGGGTACACCGCACGGCTGATGGTGGCGAGTTTACCACGATGTCGAACTTCATCAACAACTACTACAAGCCAGGCCCTCTCACACCCACAGATACACCTGTCGGACGTCGTATCGTGAAGGCTGAGAGCCGTTCACAGGGTTTGTTCCCCTTCAAGCAGTTTGGTCGCGTCTATGCTGTAGGCAATATCATGGAGGGTAATGATAAAGTAACAAAGGACAACTGGGACGGTGGCGTTCAGACCGCCGATAAGGATGGTGATATGGACGAGACAGAGAAGGCACTGATGCGTTCAAATGAACCCTTCGAGATGCCCTACCTGAAAGTCATGGGTGCTGAGCAGGCTTTTGAATGGGTACTTGCGAATGCTGGTGCTACCATTCCTTGTCGCGATATCGTGGACCAGCGCATCTGCGAGGAGGTTCGCACAGGTCAGGCCTACTTCGTCAAGGACTACGAGAAGGAACTGGCCAAGATTGAGAAGAAGACGGGTGTCAAGCAGAATCCTTATGGCGACATGTGGGGCCTGCACAAGAAGTCACAGAACGAACAGGGCTTCTTCAAGTATCGTCGTCTGCCCCAGGACTCTTACAAACAGGGCATCATCACCGATCCTCGTCAGATGGGTGGCTATCCTGAATACAAGGCTTGGGAGCCCTACAAGGACAGTGACAATGACGGTATGCCTGATGAGTGGGAGATACGATATGGCCTGAATCCCAACGATGCCAGTGACGCTAATGCTGACTGCAACGGTGATGGCTATACCAACATCGAGAAGTACATCAACGGCATTAATCCTCAAACCAAGACAGACTGGCGCAATCTGAACAATAACTACGACACGCTGGCTGCCAAAGGGAAACTTTGAAGTGAGAAGTGATGAGTGATAAGTGATGAGTGATAAGTGATGAGTGAGAAATGATGAAAAGGAATAAAATATGTGAAGTGAAAGTGACGTGGTGGTTGAAAGTATTGTTAATACTTATCATTTATCACTCATCACTTATCACTTCTTCTGCCCAAGTTGCCCTTAAAACTGAGGGCCAGGACCCACAGTATGTAGAGACCATCAAAGGACGCGCCCAGAAGATTGTCGACGGCCTCCAGCTCAACGATGCTCAGAAGGCAGAGAACGTGCGTAACATTATTGCCAACCGTTATTTTCTGCTGAACGACATCCATTCGAAGTACGACAAGAAGACCCAAGAGGATGCCCTCTATGCAGAACTCTACAAGCATCACTTCGAACTGGCCTCTGCTTTAGCACTCTACCTGAACGACGAGCAGATTGATGCTGTCAAAGATGGAATGACATACGGACGACTGAAGCGCGACTACAATGCGCAGTTGGAAATGATTCCAAGCCTCACGGAAGAGGAAAAGGCTCAGGTACTGATCTGGCTCAAAGAGGCTCGCGAGTATGCGATGGATGCTGCTGACTCAAAAGGTAAGCACTTCTGGTTCGACAAGTATCGCGGTCGCACCAACAATTGGCTCTCTGCCCGTGGCTACGACTTGAAGAAGGAACGTGATGCCTGGATGAAACGAAAGAAGTGATGAGTGAGAAGTGATAAGTGAGAAGTGATGAGTGAAATTAAAAGCATATTAGAAGAAAAGAGTTTTAATTTTGCGATACGTATTGTAAACTTAAACAAATACTTAATAGATAAACAACGTGAATTTGTGATTTCTAAGCAAATCCTACGTTCAGGTACTTCTATAGGTGCAAATATCGCTGAAGCACAATTCGCCCAATCAAAAGCAGATTTTGGCACTAAAATGCAAATTTCTTTAAAAGAAGCGAATGAGACAAGATATTGGATTCGATTGTTAGCTGCATCTGAATATCTATCAGATATGGAAGCACAAAGTTTGCTGGATGATTGTAATGAATTAATAAATATGTTAATATCCACAACAAAAACAGTATTACCTAGAAACAATGAAAAAGAATAAACGGCTTCTGCTAACGATACTTATCACTTATCACTTCTCACTTCTCACTTCTCTTGCTCAGCCGATGGATTACTCATATTGCGGTTACCATTGTTCTGAACAGCCCATTCCATTGGTAAAGGCTGTCACCTATGTCACGCCATCAGGACAGGATGATGCGGCTATGATTCAGGCTGCCATCGACTGGGTCAGCCAGCAGAAACCCGATAAGCAGTCCGGCTTTCGCGGTGCCGTATTGTTGGGCGAGGGAACCTTTATCATTAGTGAACCTCTACGCATCCGTACCAGCGGTGTGGTGCTACGTGGTTCTGGTCGTGAAAAAACCATCCTGCGCAAGACGGGCTACGACCGTGGCGCTGCTGTATATATAGAAGGAACACATGATGTCGTCGTCAAGGAGACCTTTGACGTCTCTGACATCCAAGCAGGCGCCCTCAACTTATCACTCATCACTTCTCGCTCATCACTTCAACCTGGTACACGTCTCGCCATCCATCGCCCTTCCACCCAAGAATGGATCAACTATCTTGGTTGTTCGTCGTTTGGTGGTGGCAAGCGCATGGGCTATTGGGCTTGGCATGCTGGCGATATCGACGTGCGATGGAACAGACAAATAACAGCAGTCAATGGCAACCAAGTCACACTCAACGCCCCCCTCACATGCAGTATCGAGCAGCAGTGGGGTGGTGCCAAAGCTATTGTCTATGAAGAAAAGGGACGCCTCAACGAATGCGGCATAGAAAACCTCTCGTTGGAGTCAGACTATGACCATGCTCGTCCTTTGGACGAAGACCATTGCTGGGATGGCATCTATGTGGCTGAGGCAGAGAACTGCTGGGTGCGCATGGTCAACTTCCAGCATTTTGCCGGCTCGGCTGTCGTCATCCAAAAGTCGGCCCAACAGGTTAGCGTGGAAGACTGCATGTCGACGAATCCCGTCTCTGAGATTGGTGGTTTCCGTCGTCGCACATTCCTGACTTTCGGTGAAATGGTACTGTTCCAACGTTGCTACTCCGAACATGGCATCAACGACTTTGCTGTTGGCCATACGGCTCCTGGTCCGAATGCCTTTGTTCAGTGCGAGAGTTTCGAGAGCTTTGGTCCTAGTGGTGCCATCTCGTCGTGGGCACCAGGCATCCTGTTCGATATCGTCAACATCGATGGCAATGATATCGTCTTCAAGAATTGGGAACTAGAGAAGTTCGGAGCTGGTTGGAGTACGGCCAACAGTACCATGTGGCAATCGACAGCATCAGGCCTTTTCTGTTATTCGCCTGACTCCCTTAACCGCAATTACTCTCGTGGTTGCTGGGGACAGATACATGGTAATGGCGAGTATACAGAGATGAACGAGCACGTCAAGCCCTACTCACTCTTTGCCTCACAACTGGAGAAACGTTTAGGACGTGATGTCTCTCAGCAGTGCCGCGTACTAGAGCGCGACCTTAATGCCAGCAGCTCGCCAACCATCGAAGAAGCCATGAAGATGGCCGAAGAGGCTCTGAAGCCTCGCCAAACCTTGCAGCAATGGATAGAGGCCGCCCGTCTTGATATATCTAGAGATTCTAGAATATCTAGTTTTTCTAGAGACTCTAAAGATTCCAGAGGCTCTAGAGATTCTAGAGAACCTAGTCCCAGCATCTACGCTCTCACCAACGGCTGGCTCACCAAGGATGGCTCTGTGCTCGTTGGTCGTAAGCACCAGACACCTTGGTGGAATGGTCGCACGACAGACGCAGCGATGGCCAAGGCCAAACCAGCCCTGACACGCTTTGTGCCAGGCTATGAAGGAACGGGCGGCACAGACCGCATTGACTCTGTGATAGCCACTATGCAACGCTCGAACACCCTGCTCTTTAGTCAGAACTACGGCCTCTGGACGGATCGTCGTCGTGACGACCACGAACGCATCCGTCGTAAGAATGGTGACGCATGGGCACCTTTCTACGAACAGCCCTTCGCACGCACAGGTCGTGTGCAAAGCGGTTTTGCCGCTTTAGCCTGGGACGGCATGACGAAATACGACCTCACAACGCTGAACAAGTGGTATTTCTGGCGCTTGCAACAATTCGCCAAGAAGGCTGAACCCATCGGCATGCTCCTCAAGAATCAGCATTACTTCCAACACAACATACTGGAAGCTGGCGCCCACTGGGTAGACTGTCCGTGGCGTACGGCTAACAACGTGAACAAGACGCCTTTCTTGGAGCCTGTCAACTTCACAGGCGACAAGCGTATCTTCACGGCTACCTTGTTCTACGACATCACCAACCCCACCCTGCGCGAACTGCATCGTCAATATATCCGTCAGTCACTGGATGCTTTCAAGGGGCAGCCCAACGTTATCCACTCTATTGGCGAGGAGTTCACAGGTCCTCTGCATTTCGTTCAGTTCTGGCTCGACGTCATTGCTGAATGGGAACAGGAGAATGGCAAGGTGCTCGTTGCTTTGGCTGTCAACAAGGACGTACAGGATGCCATCCTGAAAGACCCCAAGCGTTCAAAGGTGGTCGATATCATTGACATTGAACAGTGGTTCTATCATAACAAAGGAGAATATACACCCCCTGGTGGTGTGAATATGGCCCAGCGCCAGTATATGCGCAAGATTCGCACAGGCAGCGCCCGCTTCGAGGATGTCTATCGTGCCGTCAGCGAATATCGCACACAGTATCCAGACAAGGCCGTTGTCTATTCTGCTCAGAAGGCTCCAGAGATGGGTTGGGCAGCATTGATGGCAGGTGGTTCGTGTGCCAACATCCCCGTCAAGGACGAAGCATTCCTAAAAGCTATCGCCACCATGCAGGTTGACAGTTCGCAGGCTAAAGATGGTACTTACCAACTTCATGGTCCGAAAGATGTCCTTGTCTATAAGGATTCTGATAAGACGGTACCTGTCAACGACCCCAAACTAAAGGTTGTCCAGATAGACTTAAAGACTGGTAAGTTGACGCCATTGAAAGAACGAAACCTATCTGGCAAAGGACTTTTCTGGCTCAAACAGAAGTGAGAAGTGATGAGTGATGAGTGAGAAGTGAAAATGTAAAAAATATTAAAAATTACTTGAGAAAGTAAATTTATCACTTATCACTTATCACTTATCATTTCTTTTTTCGTATCTTTGCAAGCGAAACAAACTACTACTTAATTATGATGATGGAAACTAATCCACGCAAACAAGTCACTTTAACCCCTGACAAAAGGAGTTTTAAGGAAAAGGCCAAACAGTTGGCAGCAGAGTTTTTTGCTGGTGACAACCATGCTTTCTCAGAACTTTATGACCTTTATGTACACATCCTGTACAACTACGGCATCAAGCTGACGCAAGACCAAGAGCTGCTAAAAGACTGCATCCACGACGTATTTACCAAAGTGTACACCAAGCGCAACGAAAATCATTCCATTAATAATCTCAATTCCTACCTCATTATTTCGCTGAAGAATCGCTTGCTCGACGAGTTTCGTCGTAACACCTTCACGGACGATGGCGAGGTAGAATGTTACGCCTATCGTCGTGCTGCCGAGGATGTAGAACACGACTACTTGACCACAGAACGTGAACTGATGCAGTCGGCACAAGTGGCTCACTTGATGAATCATCTGACACGTCGTCAGCGTCAGGCCATCACACTCTACTATCTGGAAGAGCGCAAGTACGACGAGATATGCGACATCATGAAGATGAACTATCACTCTGTTCGCAATCTGATGCATCGTGGCATGTTGAAACTCAGAGAGGCTGCGATGTAACGGGCTATGCCCTAAATGATAAATGACAAATGATAAATGATGTCAGCGAAATGATGACATTCTGACTTTTGTTTCGTCTTTATAATAGCTACTATAAAGCTAACTAACGACGAATCAAATGAAACGAGCCATCTATACAACAGTAGAGCAATTCCTGACGGACGACGACTTCATCCGTTACGTCATGGATTGTGTTCCTGATAAAGAGTCCTACTGGGCTTCTTATCTGTCTGCGGCTCCCCAGATTCGTTCGGCATATCTGAAGGCTTACGATATCCTCATGCACTTGGATGACTGCGAATTGCTGACACCTGAGCAGGCAGAAAGTCTGAAACGTCGTGTCCTCAATTCATTGCGCGTCACCGTCAACTAACTTATCATTTATCACTCCTCACTTATCACTTATCACTCCTCACTTATCACTTATCACTCCTCACTTATCACTTATCACTTCTCTTTTCACTTCTCTTTTCACTCCTCAAAGTTAAGGGATAGCTGTCCGTCGCCCAACATATTAAATGTTTTGCGATGATAAGGCGTGATGCCGAATTGCCTGATAGCGTCGCGATGCTTCTTCGTGGGATAGCCCTTGTTCGACTTCCAGTCGTATGGTGGATATTCCTCTGCCAATTGGTTCATATAGTCGTCACGATAGGTTTTGGCCAATATCGAGGCTGCAGCAATAGAAAGGTACTTGCCGTCACCTTTGACTATCGTGGTATGGGGAATGATAATTGGTTCATGGTTATTGGTTAATGGTTCACGGTACGGCTTGAAGCGGTTGCCGTCCACGATGACAGCCTCAGGACGCACCTTCAGCTGGTCTAAGGCACGATGCATAGCCAGTATTGAAGCATTGAGGATGTTGATCTGGTCAATCTCTTCAGGCGTCACAATACCCACGGCCCACGCCACCGCATCGCGTTCTATCATCTCTCGCAACTGATAGCGCTTCTTCTCCGTCAGTTGCTTCGAATCGTTCAGCAACTCGTTCTGATAACCCTCAGGCAGGATGACAGCAGCCGCAAACACGCTACCTGCCAGACATCCGCGACCAGCCTCATCGCAGCCAGCCTCCACCTTTCCCTTGTAATAACAACTCTCTAACATCGTCTTTCTTGCTTTTCGTCCTGCAAAAGTACGCATTAAAATCTATATCACCAAATACTTTTGCAAGTAGATAACCAGAATAATACAAGTCTGACGTTTCCTGATCTGGGTTGACTAACAAGACTTCCCATATCCCTATAAGAGTCTCAAATGCCGATAGGCAAAGGGATTGGAGCACGGGAGGTGGTACTGAGACACCTCATTGACACCTCCCGTCATACACTTCAGAGGTGAAAGGGAGGAGTTAGAACGACACCTCCCGTGCTCCAATCCCTTTCTGAATCGGCATTCAAACCATGCGAAGGGAGGAGGGGAGGTGTTGTTGTCAGCAGTCAACCCAAATCAGGGATTGCCCGCTACGGGCTCTCGGCCCTTCCGCTTCCTTCTCGCGCCCCGTCCGCACGTAGCGGAAGAGGCGTCCGCTTCCTTCGCGTGACCCTTCTGCTTCCTTCGGACAATACGTTTGCTTCCTTCGCCCTGCTAGCTTGAAGCCTTCGGCCTCTGAGCGAAACGGCTTCTCTCTATCAGAGAAAGGCCGTTTTGCTGTAAGCGAAAAGCCGTTTCGCTCGCTGATATCGCTTATATCGCAGATTTTTACTCTTTTCCTTTGTCGTTTCAGGAATATTCCGTATCTTTGCAATCGTAGTATGTCACTACTTGCCGAAACAGAAGTAATAACGATAAAAAACTAAAAACGTTAAGATATGAAAAAACTATTTTCCCTTATGTTTGTGATGCTCGCCATCATGATGCCAATGAAGTTGTGGGCGCAAGAGCCATATGCTGTGTTGACCACGGATAGCGCAACTATTCTTTCACAAGATTCCACGGGAGTGACCTATGGCAAGACGCTGACGTTCTACTATGATGACCAGAAAGCGACAAGAGGTGGTATGAGTGTTGGCTGCACTACTCTGACCTCTACTGCCTTTTGGTTCTATGGATGCGAAAAATTGACAGATATTTCTGGAATAGGTAATCTCAAGACGGACAATGTGACGAATATGAGCTGGATGTTCGGTAACTGTTCCTGTCTGACAAGCCTTGACATAAGCGGCTTCAACACGGCTAACGTGACGGACATGGGGTCTATGTTCTTTGGCTGTTCTGATTTGACGAGTCTTGACTTAAGCAGCTTCAATACGGGCAATGTGACGAGCATGCAGTCGATGTTCTTAGGCTGCACTGGCCTAACGAGCCTTGACGTGAGCAACTTCAAGACGTACAATGTGACGAACATGAGCTGGATGTTCTTAGACTGCACTGGCCTAACGAGCCTTGACTTGAGCAGTTTTAACACTTCAAATGTAAAATATGACGCAAACATTTATAATTATGGAATACAATCAATGTTCGAGGGCTGTTCTGCCTTAACCACGATTTGGGTTGGTGATAATTGGACGACTGCTAACCTGACGGAGAGTGTTGATGTATTCAAAGACTGCGCCGCCCTTGTCGGTGGTGCAGGCACTCATTTCGACCCTAACCACGTAGATTACACCTATGCCCACATTGATGGTGGAACATCGAATCCTGGTTACTTCACTGACAAGAATGCTTCATTAACTATAGAGCCATACGCTGTGCTGACAACAGACACGACTTCTGTACTTTCAAGCGATTCTACGGGAGTGACATATGGACAGACTCTGACGTTCTACTACGACAACAAGAAAACGGAAAGGAATGGTATGAGTGTTGGACCATTTACCGAAACTTATGATAGTGGGCAAGAAAGATGGAATATAGATTCCGGTTGGGATGAAAAGCGTGAGAATATTACTACTGTCGTATTTGATGATTCATTTGCTAACTGTACAACTTTGACCTCTACAGCCTATTGGTTCTATAAATGCAATAAATTGACAGCAATCTCAGGTATTGAATATCTCAAGACGGACAACGTGACGAACATGAGGAGAATGTTCGATGGCTGTTCTGGTCTGACAAACCTTGACGTGAGCAACTTCAAGACGGACAATGTGACGAACATGTCCGATATGTTCTTTGGCTGTTCTGGTCTGACAAACCTTGACGTGAGCAACTTCAAGACGGACAATGTGACGGACATGAGCTGGTTGTTCTCTGGCTGTACTGGCCTAACGAACCTTGACGTGAGCAACTTCAAGACGGACAATGTGACGAACATGAGCTGGTTGTTCTCTGGCTGTACTGGCCTAACGAACCTTGACGTGAGCAACTTCAAGACGGACAACGTGACGGACATGAATTCTATGTTCTATGGCTGTTCTGGCCTGACAAGTCTTGACGTGAGCAACTTCAAGACGAACAATGTGACGAACATGTCCGATATGTTCTATGATTGTTCTGGTCTGACAAACCTTGACGTAAGCGGCTTCAAGACGGACAACGTGACGGACATGAATTCTATGTTCTATGGCTGTTCTGGCCTGACAAGTCTTGACGTGAGCAACTTCAAGACGGACAATGTTACAAACATGAGTGCTATGTTCTTTGGCTGTTCTGGTCTGACAAACCTTGACGTAAGCAACTTCAATACGGCCAATGTGACGGACATGGGGTATATGTTCTCTCTTTGTTTCGGCCTCACCACCCTTGATGTGAGCCACTTCAATACGGCCAATGTGACGGACATGGGGTCTATGTTCTCTCTTTGTTTCGGCCTCACCACCCTTGATGTGAGCCACTTCAATACGGCCAATGTGACGGACATGGGGTCTATGTTCGGTAACTGTTCCAGTCTGACAACCCTTGATGTGAGCAACTTCAAGACGGATAGTGTGACGGACATGAGTTATATGTTCCTTGACTGTTCTGGTCTGACAAACCTTGACGTAAGCAATTTCAAGACGGACAATGTGACGAATATGAGCTGGATGTTCGATGGCTGTTCTGGTCTCACTGCCCTTGACGTGAGCAGCTTCAATACGGACAATGTGACAAACATGATTGGTATGTTCTATGGTTGTTCTGGTCTAACTAGCCTTGACGTGAGCGTCTTCAACACGGCTAACGTGACGGACATGGGGTCTATGTTCCGTGGTTGTTCTAGCCTCACCACCCTTGACGTAAGCAACTTCAATACAGACAATGTTACAAACATGGGGTATATGTTCAATGGTTGTTCTAGCCTCACTACTATCTATATAGGAAATGGATGGAGTACTGAAGCAGTAACAAACGGTGGGAATATGTTCACAGGCTGTACCAACCTCGTTGGCGGAGCAAGCACCGCCTATGATTCAAACCATGTAGACCACACCTATGCCCATATTGATGGTGGAACGTCGAATCCTGGATACTTCACAGCAAAGAATCAAGAAACCGATAACAAGTTCTCTACTTGCGCTGAAGTGGGAGCTGGCGAAGACGGAAAGACCTATCGTGTCAAGGGACGTGTGAAGAGCATTTCCAATACCACATTTGGCAACTGGTATATAGAGGATGCTACTGATAGTCTGTATATTTATGGAACGGTAGACTATGTAGGCAGATATCCACGCGATGGAATGTCATGGGAGTCATATGGAATCAACGTGGGTGATACCGTTACCGTACAAGGCCCAAAGTCGACATATAAAGGCGTTCCAGAACTAGTAGACGTGAGAGTGCTTTCGCCTATAACGTTGCTGAACGTCAGTTCGAACGATACCGCTATGATAGCGATGATTAATAGAGAGAGCATTCGTTTAGCCCCCAATGCAGCTACTGTTACTGCAAAATTGTACTATGCTGGCAGTAATTGCGAGGTAACGATTCCAGACCATGCCCAGTCGTGGCTGACATTGCAAAGTATAGAAGCAAACAATGGTGATGCTGAAGCCATTTTCAGCATAAGCGACAATATCACTACTGGCAAAAGAGGAGCAGAGGTTCTCTTTAAGACGTCGAATGATAGCATTGTCTACGAAACTGCTTTGTTTATTAGTCAGAATGATTTAGAGTTAAGTCCTTACGCCGTATTGACCACAGATAGCACTTCTGTGCTTTCGAACGATTCCACGGGCGTGACTTATGGCAAGACGCTGACGTTCTACTATGATGATCAGAAAGAGGTAAGAGGTGGTATGAGTGTTGGACCATTCACAAATGAAACTGCACGAGGTTGGAGCTCATATCTGCACTACTCTGACCTCTACTGCCTTTTGGTTCTATGGATGCGAAAAATTGACAGATATTTCTGGAATAGGTAATCTCAAGACGGACAATGTGACGAACATGTATACTATGTTCTATGGCTGTTCTGGTCTGACAAACCTTGACGTGAGCAACTTCAAGACGGACAATGTGACGGACATGAGCTTTATGTTCTCTGGTTGTTCTGGTCTGACAAGCCTTGACGTGAGCAACTTCAAGAAGGACAACGTGAGGTACATGAAGAGTATGTTCTCTGGTTGTTCTGGTCTGACAAACCTTGACGTGAGCAACTTCAAGACGGACAATGTGACGGACATGAGTTGGATGTTCTTAGGCTGCACTGGCCTAACGAGCCTTGACTTGAGCAGTTTTAACACTTCAAATGTAAAATATGACGCAAACATTTATAATTATGGAATACAATCAATGTTCGAAGGCTGTTCTGCCTTAACCACGATTTGGGTTGGTGATAATTGGACGACAGCTAACTTGACGGAGAGTGTTGATGTATTCAAAGACTGCGCCGCCCTTGTCGGTGGTGCTGGCACTCATTTCGACCCAGACCACGTAGATTACACCTATGCCCACATTGATGGAGGTGTCGATAATCCAGGATACTTAACATCAATTGCTGATACGGCTGCAGTTGCCCCAGTTACGTTTGCTCGTGAGAATAATGAGCTGACGCTACTGTGCGAAACGCCGAACACAACAATATGGTATGCTGTTAATCAGAACGTGACAGACACCTTAGATGTGAAATCGGTAACTATCGCAGAATTTAATGCTGCTGAAGTTTCTAATGATGTATGGTATAGGCTGACAGGTACTGTGCATAATCTGAAGGACGATGACCGATATGGCAACTTCAACCTGCAGGACGAGACAGATTCTGTCTATGTTTATGGTTTGCTCTCAGAAAAGGGTGGCGAAAAGAAGAAGTTCCAAGAGTTAGTTGCTGAAAAAGGCATTACGAATGGAAGTACCATCGCTATCATTGGTCATCGTGGGGAGTATAATGGGAAAGTCGAAGTTGTGAATGCTTACTATGACAATGGTGAAGGCGACTGGCAGCAGTATACTGCTCCGCTGGCACTCGACTCTGACTGTACTGTGAAGGCATACGCAGCTCGCCCGAGTGGCATTCGCTCGGCAATCAGCAGCTATGTATTCAAGAAGACTGATCGTCCTAAGGTGGAAACTCCAACGTTTGCTTGGGAGAATGATAAGCTACTCATCAGTTCGGCAACAGAGGATGCAACTATCTATTATTCCGTAAAGGAATTCACGACAGAACCTACTGGTGATGGTACGTTGGCTTCTCCCTATAATGTGGCTGCTGCACTGCAATATATCAATACACTGGAAGGTGACAGCCCATCGTCGGACTCTATATTCGTAAAAGGTGTGGTATCGGATATAAAGGATGTATCAACTCAGTATGGTAATGCCACATTCTATATTACCGATATAGGAAAGACTGGTGGTAATTATTTATATGCTTATCGTGTCAAGGATGTCGGCAATCAAAACATTAGTTCAGAGGATGCAGTAAAGCTTGGCGATGAAGTGATTATTCGTGGTCTGGTCGTTAAATACAGAGGAGTAACACCTGAGACCGTACAAGGTGCAGCCTATATCTATGCATACACGACGCCAGAAATGAACACGCTTTATGAGAGTCCGATAGCTGTTTCTGATAATGTCATTGTAAGAGCAAAGGCAACAAAACAGGATATGAGTGATTCAGAGATGGCAATGTTGTCTGTAAGTAGTGAACCGTATGCTCTGCTGAGTGAGAACAATACCAAACTGACATTCTATTATGACAAGCTGAAGGATGCTAAAGGTGGTATGGGTGTCGGTCCGTTTATACAGAGTTACAATACTGAGACGGGATCCTATTATTTGCAAGGTAGAGAATGGGAGGATCATGCAGGAGATATCACTACTGTTGAATTTGACCCGTCGTTTGGTAATTGTACCACGATTACTAATATGGTAGGTTGGTTCTTTGAGAACACAAAGCTGCAGACTATTAATGGTCTGGAATACTTGAATACCAGCAATGTAACGAATATGCTTGCCTTGTTTAATGGCTGTACGTCGCTGACCTCTCTGGATTTGAGTACTTTCGATACGCATAACGTAACAAATATGCGTGGTATGTTCTATGGCTGTACATCGTTGACTACGCTTAATGTGTCTTCCTTCAATACATCAAATGTCCTAGGCTTTAACAGCATGTTCAATAACTGTACATCGTTGAAGTCGATTGATGTCAGTCGATTTGATACGAAGAATGCCACGAGTCTGCGTATGATGTTCTTGAATTGTCATTCGTTGGAGGCTCTTGACATTACCAACTTCGAGACTTCGAATGTTACGGATATGTATTATGTCTTTGGTGGTTTGCAACTGCCCAGTATTGACCTAAGTAAGATGAATACTGAAAAGGTAGAGACAATGGAAGGCCTCTTCTCTCATACGGCGTTCACCTCTTTGGATTTGAGTAGTTTCAATACATCACAGGTAAAGAATATGTATTCGATGTTTGCCAACAGCTCTAATCTGCAGACTATTTATGTCGGTGATGGTTGGAGTACGGAATCCATAGTCATTACAGACTCTACATCATATGGCTCTCGCTTGTTCTACGGTTGTGAGAAACTTGTTGGTGGCAAGGGTACAGTATATGATGCAAGTCATATCGATGTAACGTATGCCCACATCGACGGTGGAACATCGAATCCAGGCTACTTCACGGATAAGAATGCGCCTGTGATTGAAGCAACCTTCGACGGACGTGTGCTGGCAGTTGGTGGCTCAACGACAATGACGGATGCGTTGGAGTCTGTTGGTGGACGCAACGAGGTGGCTAAGACCATTACAGCTATTGTATGGAACAGTTCGGCAACATTGACCAACAGCGATCTGCAGGGATTGGACAATCCGAACCTGCTGATATACGTCAACGAACGATCGCAGGCTCCACAGGACCGCAACAACGTGGTGGTGAATGGCTTGGCTATGAACGTGGTGTTATCGGATACAGGCAGTGGCAACTGTGACTTCTATGCACCACAGACGTTTACTGCCGAGATGATTACCTATAGTCGTGAGTTCAAGCAGGCAACACAGGTTGGCGTTTGCAGAGGATGGGAGACGATTAGCCTGCCGTTCATGGTGCAGACCATCACACATGCGGATAATGGTGTGATAGCTCCATTTGGTGTTGACAGCAGCAACAAGCATTTCTGGTTGCGTCAGTTGTCGACCAACGGACTGGTCAGCGCTACGAAGATAGAGGCAAACCTGCCTTATCTGATCTCAATGCCAAATGATGAGAAGAACTATGCGAAGGAGTATATCCTAAAGGGACTCGTCACCTTCTCAGCAGAGAATGCCGTCGTGCCGAAGACAGAACCAACGGCGCTGGCGTTGGCTGACTCAAGCATTGTGATGATGCCTGCATTGCAGAGTGTTGGCAAGTCATCGACGGTGTGGGCGCTGAATGTGGGAATGGAGCGTAGCCAGTACTTTGAAGGTAGTACCTTTGAACGTGACTACCGTGAGGTGCGTCCTTTCGAGGCTTATACCATACATCGCAGCGACACGCCTGCTCCGCGCTTCTTGCCTATCAACGACCTGATGAATAGCGCAACAGGCATCGAAACAATTAGTAACGTCATCATGAGTCATGATAACTACTATCATCTTGATGGTCGCAAGGTGGATGGCAAACCCACGAAGAAGGGACTATACATCACGAACGGACGCAAGGTCGTCATTAAGTGACAGAATAGTATTCGCCAGCTCATCAATCGCGATGGGCTGGCGAATTTTTTGATATCAATCGTTACTTGTTGTATACTAGAACATCTGGCTGACGCGACGGATGCCTGCTACGAGGGCGTCAATCTCCTCTTTGGTGTTATAGAGGGCGAAGGAGGCGCGTACAGTTCCAGAGATGCCGAGACGGTCCATCAGGGGCTGGGCACAGTGGTGACCCGTGCGGACGGCAATGCCTAAACGGTCCAATAGGGTACCCATATCCAAGTGGTGGATATCGCCAACATTGAAGCTGACTACAGCATCTCGCCCCTCTGCTGGGCCATAGATCTTCATGCCGTCAATGGTCTGCAGTTGCTCCATGCAGTAGCGGGTCAGCTCCTGCTCATGCTGCTGGATGGCATCGAAGCCAACGCTGTTGATATAGTCGATGGCTGTGGCCAATCCGTGGGTAGCCACATAGTCGGGCGTGCCGGCCTCGAACTTAAAGGGCAGGCGTTCGAAGGTGGTTCGTTCCCACGTCACTTTATCAATCATCTCGCCCCCACCCTGATAGGGAGGCAACTTCTCTAACCATTCCTCTTTGCCGTAGAGCACGCCAATGCCCGTTGGTCCGTACATCTTATGACCACTGAAGGCAAAGAAGTCGCAGTCCATAGCCTGCACATCCACCTTGAAATGAGGTGCACTCTGGGCACCATCCACCAAAACGGGGATGCCGTGCTCGTGGGCTATCTTAATAATTTCCTCTACAGGGTTTATCGTGCCCAGCACATTGCTGACATGCGCTACGCTGACCAACTTCGTGCGGTCCGTTATGTATGTCGCGATGGTATCGCGACTTACCAAACGACCGTCATCCGTGATGGGCAGATGCTTGACGACGATGCCACGTTTTTGGGCTTGTAACTGCCAGGAGACAATGTTTGAGTGGTGTTCCATCTCCGTGACTAACACTTCGTCGCCAGCCTGCATCTGTGATTCGCAGAACGACGATGCCACTAAGTTGATGGCTTCCGTCGTACCACGTGTAAACACAATCTCCTCTATCTTCTTAGCATTGATAAACTGGCGAACCTTTTCACGGGCAGCCTCATGCAAGTCCGTGGCCTGTTGTGAGAGATAGTGAACGCCACGATGTACGTTGGCATTCACGTTCAGGTATTCGTCACGCATAGCATCCAACACACAGAGCGGTTTCTGTGTGGTTGCTGCATTATCGAGGTAAATGAGTGGCTTACCGTAAACCTCTCGTGAAAGTATGGGAAAATCCTGGCGTATCTTTTCTATATTCAACATTCGTCTTTAATCTTTAATCGACTTTCAGTGTCATCATGGTCAAGTCGTCGTTAGGTGCAGCACCATTGCGGTGAGCCTCGACCTCGTTGCATAAGAAGTCGATGACTTGTTGTGCACTGTCAAAGTGGTTGTCACGAAGTATCTGGAGCAAGCGTTCGTCGCCAAACTGTTCTTGCTCACGGTTCTCGGCCTCGTTCAGTCCATCGCTATAGATGAACAACGGATGACCTTTGATATTGTCTACATGTTCACCAACAAAATCTAAATCAGGCCACAGACCTATAGGCGCATTCGTCTCCATCTCCATAAATTCGCCATTGAAGATGGGTGGATTATGGCCTGCATTGCAAAAGTCCATACGGCCCGTCTTCAAATCGATATAGGCTAGGAACATCGTGACAAACATGCCATTCTCGTTGCCTTCCGTCAGTTCAGCATTCAGACGTTTCGCAATTTCCTGAGGCATACAATGCTCACGTGCCAATACACGGAACATGCGCGCGGCCTGGGCCATGAAGAGAGCAGCAGGTACACCCTTGCCACTCACGTCGCCTAAACAGATATAGAGATGATCGTCTTCCAGCAGATAGTCATAAAGGTCGCCTCCCACCTCCTTGGCTGGCATCATATAAGCATAGAGGTCGAGTCTCACACGTTGTGGGAACTCATTAGGTACTATGGAGCGCTGGATATCACGTGCAATACGCAGTTCACTCTCAATACGCTCCTTGGCGGTTGTCGTCTCCTCCAACTGGTCATAGGCTATCTGTAATTTACCATGTGCCTCTTCTAGCTTTTGGTGGGCAGCTGCCAGACGATGAGTGGCATTGCGCTTGTGCAAGGTATAAATAACGAAGAAGATGATAATCAGCACCAAAGCAACACCTGTACTAACCAAACGCTGATGGGTCAGGTCGGCTTGATGGCGTGCGATTTCTGCCTCCTTGCCTTGCGTGTCGTAAATGGTAGCCAATTCAGCTGTAGCACTGTTTTTCTGAGCTATAATAGCCGAGTCAAGCAAGATGATGAGATTTGACGCTAAGATGCGGGCTGAGTCACGACGTCCAGCCTCCAAATTGGCACGGAGCTTAGGCAATACATACAACTGGATATTGTCGAGTGACAGCTCCATACCCGTCTGTTTCATCAAACGGTCCAGATAGCTATAGTTGTCAGCAGCCTCGTTATAGCGCTGGGCAGCTATCAGATAGTCGTTGGCCAGAATACGGCCTGCTTCCGTCTTAGAATAATCGGTTTTCAGGAACTCTCGATAAGCCTTGGCTGCTTCCTTGGGTTGCTTCAAGCCCTGCAAGGCCACAGCACGCATGATGTAGATACGTCCCTGATACTCTCTGAAATCTTCAGCGCGGGAATCAGGATGCTGACGATATTTATCCAACAGCATTTCTGTACGGTCAATCCAATAGATGGATTCTGCGTAATGATGACTGTTGATATAGGCCATACTGGTATACACAGTACCTACGACCGCCTCTTGGTATCCACGACTAGTGACGTCTGTCTGCCAGCGGTTGGTATAGTGGTCACGTGCTGAATAGAAACTCTTCTGAGCCTCAGCATCCTGACCAAGATTCAACTGACAGCAGCCAATATTATTCAATAAGATGGCATAGTCGATGTCCGACCCAATACCCGTCTGATCCATTTTGGCAATGGCAGGAATGGCCACACGCAATGCACCTTCATAGTCGCCTTTTACCAATAACAACTCTGACAGACGTCTGGCCACCTTGTTATAGCTCAACTGGTCCTGATCCGTATTCACCTCACATTCAAGAGCCTTTTTATAGCACACCTCGGCTATACGGTTCTGACCTTGATGATAATAGGCTGTACCACGCCAACGGTTGGCATTCAGCTGGGTCAGATTGCCAGACTTTTCGAAACTGTCGGCCAATTCTACCAAACGTGTATATTGCTTCGAGCGCCCTGTTTCGAACAAGATGCTGTCTACATGCGATGAAACAGGACTTGTCTTGTGGTCTTTACTACAAGACGATATCATGGCAAATACCATGATCAATAGCGGGGCAATATGACAGAATCTCGTCTTCATGATTCACTCTTTACGTTTCATTTACAAAGTTGGCATCCCTTACACTTGTTCAGCTCTCCCCTGAAGCGCTTCTCCACCAGATAATGCAGGCGGTCGCGTAGAGGTTCAAGCTGCATCTTATCGATCACTTCATTGATAAAAGCGTTCTGCAACAGCACTTTTGCTTCTTCCAAAGAGATACCACGCTGGCGCATATAAAAGAGGGCAGCATCGTTGAGTTGACCAACGGTCGAGCCGTGGGCACACTTCACATCGTCTGCATAAATCTCAAGCATAGGCTGGGTGTACATACGAGCCTCTTTGCTGGCTGTCAAGTTCTGATTGGTCATCTGGGAAGTCGTCTTCTGCGCACCATGTTCCACGAGCACCCTACCAGCAAAAGCACCAACGGCCTTATCGTCGAGCACATACTTGTACAACTCATTCGATGTACAATGCGGTACCTTATGGGTAATCAGCGTATTATTGTCCACATGCTGATGTTTATCAGCTATCACGCACCCATAACATTGGCACTCTGCACCCTCACCAGAGAAAGTCAAATCGAGCTTATTACGGGTGACACCATTATGAAGGGTAATCACATTGTGATTGACACGACTATCACGCTGTTGGTCGATATAGACATTGCTGACACGTACATTCTTATGATGCGTCTCTTCCAGACAATAAAGGTCAAGTGAGGCATTGGCACCCACATAGGCCTCAATCACCTGAGTCGCCAGGAAATTCCTATCATCGGCAGCATGGTCGCAGAACAGCATCTTTAGTTCGGCACCCTCCTCCAAGACTATCAGCACACGACGGTTCACCATGAGGTCGACATCGCTACGCAGGATGTTGATGACCTGAATGGCACGATCGACCTTGACATTCTTAGGCACATAGACGTAAAGACCGTCCTGAGCCAACATGGTATTCAAGTCGGTAGTGGCATCATTGGCCTTGCCTGCCAACTGATTATAATACGCCGAAGTTGCGAAATCCTTCAAAGAGCCGATGATAACGCCTGCGGGTAAATGACCTTTAGGCTTTTCGTCCTGATAAAACACATCATTGACCACAAAATAGAGGCTGGTCGACAGATTCGGCACGTCGCAGCGGAAAGCGTTGTATGGGTCAACAGGTATCGTTAGACGATTCAAGTTCAGACCATAGTCAGGGGCGAAGAGCTGCTGGATGTCTGTATATTTGTAGCGCTCAACCTTCCGAGTAGGGAAACCACTCGACATGAAACGCTCGAAAGCCTCATCGCGCACGCTGTTCATCACGTCGCTGCTATGCTCGTGGATCATTCCTCGTGCCTGCTTGTAGAGGTCAATATATTGCTGTTCACTATTCATTATTCACTAATCACTAGGGCGAAGCCCGCATTACTCTTCTCCTATTTCTTCTTTAATCCAATCATAGCCATGCTCCTGTATCTCCACAGCCAACTCAGGTCCTCCAGTCTTCACAATACGACCTTTATAGAGCACATGTACAAATTGGGGCTTTATCATCTCCAATAAGCGATCGTAGTGCGTAATGACAATACAACTCGTCTCTGGTGTCTGGAGCTTGTTGACGCCCTCGGCCACGATGCGCATGGCATCGACGTCAAGGCCAGAATCTGTCTCGTCCAAAATACTCAGCTTCGGTTCCAACATAGCCATCTGGAATATCTCGTTGCGCTTCTTCTCACCGCCGCTGAAACCTTCGTTCACGGAACGGTTGGCTAACTTAGAATCCAGTTCAACGACTTTGCGCTTCTCGCGCATCAACTTCAGGAATTCGGCGGCATTCATGGGCTCCAAGCCTTGATACTTGCGCTTTTCGTTGATGGCCGCCTTCATGAAATTAGTCATCGAGACACCAGGAATCTCCACAGGATACTGGAATGATAGGAACAAGCCTTCATGTGCTCTGTCCTCTGGCTTCATCTCCAATAGGTTCTTGCCATTGAAATAGGCTTCGCCCTCTGTCACTTCGTAGAGTGGATTGCCAACCAACACAGCACTCAGCGTAGATTTGCCTGATCCGTTTGGTCCCATAATGGCATGAGTCTCGCCATCATTAATAACGAGGTCAATACCCTTCAATATTTCTTTCTCGCCTATACGAGCATGTAAGTTCTTTACTTCTAACATATCTTACTTATCGTTTATCACTTATCACTTCTTCGCTGCACGCCGCTGCCACACTACCCGCTTCCAACAGTCGTTGCTGAGCTTCTTCATAACTCAAACCCAACATATCTTGTAGCATGCGTGTGCCACGATCCACCAGTTTGGCATTCTTAAGCTGCATCTTGATCATGCGATTGCCCTTTACACGGCCCATGCGAATCATAAGGGCTGTGGAAATCATGTTTAGCACCATCTTCTGGGCTGTGCCACTCTTCATACGACTGGAACCTGTCACGAATTCGGGACCCACGATGGTTTCGATAGGATAATCGGAAGCTTCAGCCAGAGGTGTGTTTGGATTGCTCGTGATGCACCCCGTTAGCAACCCGTTCTGCTTGGCCAGTTTAATGGCACCCACTACGTATGGTGTATAACCTGAGGCTGCAATACCCAGCACAGTATCGATAGCGGTTGGTTCATGAGCCTGCAGGTCCTTCCAACCTTGTTCTGTTATATCTTCGGCCTTCTCGACAGCATGACGTAACGCTTTGTCGCCACCAGCAATAATTCCTATGACCTTTGTGTCTGACACGCCAAATGTGGGAGGCAACTCACTGGCATCCAACACACCTAGACGGCCACTGGTACCAGCTCCAATATAGAACAGACGACCTCCTTTCTTCATGCGCTTTTCAAGCGCCTCAACAAATGGTTCTATCTGGGGAATAGCCCGTTTGACAGCCTCAGCAACGCGATAATCTTCTTCGTTGATGTGCTGCAACAATTCCGATACCGTCATATCTTCCAGATGGTCGAAATGTGAGGGCTGTTCTGTAATCTTTACCAATTTCATGCTGCAAAGGTACGAAATAAAGTGAAAAGTGAAAAGTGAAAAGTGAAAAATTTGCTTCCACTATGAAATAATATATAAATTATTTCGTATTTTTGCAGGCAAGAAACTGTAACCAAACAAAATACGCATATGAAAAAATCACTATTCACCGCGCTTTTGGCGCTCTTCGTCCTGAGTATTCATGCACAAACCTATCCTCCGAAGAATACGCCCCAACTGGACTTTGCTTTGCAACTAAGGGTCACACTGGGCGAGACATTCGGCATCAACAACACCCAACACGGACGCCGTACGGTGATTCCTATTACGGGCGGAACCTTCGAGGGGCCTGGTATCAAAGGAACCATCATCAACGGGGGCGCAGACTATCAACTAAACGGTGCTGACGGACGTACGGAACTCGAAGCCATCTATTGCATCAAGACTGATGATGGTGTCTACATCCATGTGCGCAATCGCGGCATCATCGCCAGCGGTAAGGATGCTGACGGCAAACCCACCTTCTACTTCAAGGCAGCCCCTCAGTTTGAAGCACCTGCCGATAGTAAGTACGGTTGGCTGAACAATGCCCTCTTCGTCTGCGAACCAGAATGGTCACAAGGCTTCAAGGGCATCGTCCTTAATGTCTGGAAAGTGAAATAACAGTCGACTGCTTACTTTTTTTCGATGATGCGATAGTTGCCGCTAAGGTGCATAAAGGCAAACAGGCGAAGAAGTCCATCGTAGTAAGCATCGAAATAGCCATCCTCGAAGGGTTCGTGACGTGCCTTCCACAGAGCGTCTACGAACTCTTTCTTTTTCTCGTGCTGGCACAAAATGGAGGCTGCTGCCAACGTACTGACAAGGCCGATACTGTGCCGCAACTTACGGAAACCGCCAGCCTGCAGGATCTCATCGCCCTCAGGCAGTGAACCGTCAACACGATACTGGTCTACGAACTTATCGATACCCTGACTATAGAAAAAGTTCTGAATCCGCTCACCATATTGACGCTGCCAAACCGCATCGGCACCACTCCACTCGTAATCGAGCGTAATGTTCATCGGCACACGCCAAGAGTCATAACGGAAGTTAGAACTGCCATTGCGACGAGGTGCAGCCTGTTGCTGCTGCGGCTTTCCTGGGAATCGGGGCATCTGCAATTCGGATCCATCGTAATTACACATATCCGGATTCAGTCCCGTCTTCTCGTTCGTAGCCTTATGCAGGAACGCACGACTCCTCCTAGCACAGTCGAGCCAGTAGTCTGAACGTCCGTCGTCAGCATACTTTGCCCACACCTCATAAAAGACTGGAATATGATAGCTGGGGTCTGTAAAGCGCTGTCCAAAACCATCGGGGGTAAAAGTGATAAGGCGTGTTTCAGGGTCGATGAGATACATCTTTTGCGGCCCCTGCTGCTGAGAATCGAGACCTGGGAAGCCTCCGCCACCACGTCGAGTTGCTGGGGTATATTCCCTTGGCTGTATGCAGTTCAGAATGTGCTGTGCCTCAGCTTTATAATTGATGCCTGTATTGTTGCCCCAACGGTTGGAGGCAAACAAAAGAGCTGTGATATAATAGAGTTCGCCGTCGCTGGCAGCACCCTCGGCATTGCGGGTTCCATCAACCTTGCAACTCCAGGCAAAATAGCCCTCACGCTGTCCATTTTGATGCTGCATATATTTCTTGCTCCAGCGCCACAGACGATCGAAGATATCCTTCTCGTTCATCTGCACGGCAATCATCATGCCATACGACATGCCTTCTGTACGAGCATCGTGATTCTTAATATCAGAAACATAGCCCAACGTATCGCCCACCTCAAAATAGACTTTGTTAGGACCACGGAACACATCGTTGAACACCTCTTTTACCTTAGCATCGACCTCTGCAGGCTGATAGCCCATTTCAACGAATACATTACGATAATTTCCTGCTCTGGCAGGGATGCTGACCGAGCAAACAGCAAGCAGCATGAGTAATAAAACCTTCATCTTTTTCATTGTGTTGGTAGTTTCTGCTGCAAAAGTACGAAATATTTTGTATATTATTTCATGGCGGAAGCAAATTTTTCACTTATCACTTATCACTTATCACTTCTTTTTCGTATCTTTGCACGGAAAAAGATAAAGTTATCCTGTCTCAAAGAATAAAAGATGAATAAGCCATACTATATTTTCATAGTCCTGCTATTGACCTTTATCTTAGGATGTAGTCAACAAAAAGCGAATCATGCCGGCAACACAGCTGACAGTAAAACGTTTGTAAGTTCCTCTCAAAAGAATGGCACAGACTGGGTCAAAGAAGCACGAAAGCAATATAATCATCTGGGGTACTATTACAACAATAACATCCACGACACGCTGGTTATGAAAGTGCCCGAAGTGCTGGACTTCTGTCGCGAACATGAACTGTGGGCAGAATATTACGACGCATGGATGCTGTTAGGCCAAGATTACAGCTTCAATGGCGAATACCATAAAGCCATCAAAGTGGCACAGGAGATTCACGATGATGCTACCCAGCGAGGCAACAAGTATGGACTGACTGCTGCGGAATTCATCAAAGGACTGATGTACGACGGTCAGGCGAATCATAAAGAAGCAGCACGTAGCTTTGAGATAGCACTGGACAACTATCCTGCTGATGCACCACCCTTTCAGAAAAACAACATTTACGTCTATTATCTCGCACAACTGAAAGACTTGGATGACACCAAGAAGATGCGCCAGACGCTTGACGAGTGGAAAGCGTACATCGATGATTGCCGACAGGACACAACCATTGCTGATGTACAATTCAACAATTGGCTATACTACTACCATCATTCTTGCTATACGTATTATATGCATCTGAAAGACCTTGACAAGGCTGCTATGCATGTAGATTCCGTTGTCATGCATTTAGACAAGACAGGATGGTCAATGGTGACACGTAATGAGGTCATCGGCTACCGTACCCTGTTGGCCATAGAACGAAAAAACTATGCAGAAGCCCTGAAACTGAACGACATACAGTTGCCACTTGCTAAAGAGCTCGACATCAATGCATATGCCGATATCTTGGCTAAGCGTGCCACTATTCTGTCAAAGTTAGAACGCTGGAAAGAGGCATATAGCTATTTGGATCAGCACTATGAGCTTGTTGATTCGCTAAAAGAGGAAGAATCAACGCGACAACTGAATGAACTGAACAAACGCTTCGAGTTGGACGAGCTACGCGCCCAACAAGAACGGGAGAAAATGGAAAGCGAACGTCAGCAGATGTATCTTTTGATGGCTATCGTAGCCATCATATTCATCGCTATTGTTGTCTTTATCCTTTTACGACTGCAGGCTGCCCGTCGACTAGCAATATTGAAAACAGAACAAGAGCGCATAGAAAGCGAGTTGCGTATTGCACGTAACATACAGATGTCCATGGTACCCAGCACGTTCCCCAATCGTGAAGGACTAGATATGTATGCCTCCATGACACCTGCCCGTGAGGTGGGTGGCGACCTCTACGGCTACGTGATAAATGGCGATAGTCTTTACTTCTGTTTGGGTGACGTCAGTGGCAAGGGAGTGCCTGCCTCACTATTTATGGCACAAGCTACCCGACTGTTCCAAACACTGGCAAAACAAGGTTTACCACCTGCTGAGATATGCACACGCATGAATGATGCGCTCTCTGGTGAAGACAATGGAAACATGATGTTCGTCACGTTCTTCCTTGGACTCATTGACCTCAATACAGGGCACCTGTCATTCTGTAATGCCGGACATAATCCGCCTATCATCGGAGGCTCACCAACGCATGGCGATTTTCTCAAAATGGCAGCCAATGTTCCACTTGGACTATGGGCAGGATTCGAGTTTGTTGGTGAAGAAATCGATTGCATCAAAGGACGGCCTCTATTTATCTATACTGACGGCCTCAACGAAGCTGAGGACACACAGCAACAGCAGTTTGGGGACGAGCGTCTGCTCAGTATCCTGCGAAACACGCATTTTGAATCGTCACAGCAGGTCGTGGAACACCTGGCCGAAGAAGTGGAAAAACATCGTAATGGTGCTGAACCCAACGATGACCTCACCATGATGTGTATAAGGGTAGAAGAATAAACCGTTTTTATTCCCAACACTCTAACTCGTTCTCCAACTCAGGCAACTGACTGCGGTGGAACGTCGGTTCTTTGATGCCCTGCTTTTTCTGTTTCCGATAATCGTCAAGCAGACGGAAGGCAAAGCGACCCAACAGCACGATGGCAATGAGGTTAGTAGCCGTCAGGAAAGCCATGAAGAAGTCAACGATGTTCCAGACGAGTTCGAAACTGGCCATCGCTCCGAAGACTACCATCACACCTGCCGAACAGATGCGATAAACAGTCATGACCTTTGTATTGGGTGTGATGAAGCGGATATTGGCCTCACCATAATAATAATTACCGATGATACTAGAGAAAGCAAACAGGAAGATGGCGATGGCAATAAAAATAGGGCCAATAGAACCGACTTCCGACTGCAAAGCCGACTGTGTCAAGGCGATACCATTCAGTTCAGGTACGTTAAAAAGGCCACTAATCAGGATGATGAAGGCAGTACATGAGCACACCAGCAGCGTATCTGTGAACACACCCAGCGCCTGAATCAATCCTTGTTTTACGGGGTGAGTGACGGAGGCCGTAGCTGCTACGTTAGGTGCACTACCCTCGCCTGCCTCGTTAGAGAAAAGACCACGTTTCACACCGTTCATGATGGTTGCACCAATACCACCGCCTGCTATCTGTTCAATGCCAAACGCGTCGAGAACTATCAGTTTGAAGACGTGAGGTATCAAGCCAATATTCATCACGATAATCACAATGGCCAAAATAATGTAGCCTATAGCCATTACTGGTACCAACACGGCGCTGACTTGGGCAATACGCTGGATTCCGCCAAAAACAATATACAAGCCAAGTGCCGCCAACACGCCACCAACCCATATGGGCGACCAGCCAAAGGCTTCCTGCATGGCACCACAAATGGTATTAGCTTGAATGGAGTTGTTAGAAAGTCCAAACTGACAAGTGATGAGTACGGCAAACGTTATAGCCAACCACCGCTTGTGCAATCCTTGTTGGATATAGTAGGCCGGACCACCAATGAACGAATCCTTATGTTTCTTTTTAAACAACTGCGCCAACGTAGACTCCACAAAGGCTGTTGCCGAGCCCATGAGGGCGATAATCCACATCCAGAACACAGCACCAGGACCACCAATGGCGATAGCTGAGGCGACACCAGCCAAATTGCCCGTGCCCACACGAGTGGCTACTGAGACGGCAAAGGCCTGGAACGATGAAATATGCTTGCTACTAACGCCTGCTTTCTGTTCCTTGACTTGTTCTTCAACGGTATCGACTGCCGAATCCGTGAGCAGTCGTATCATTTCGCCCACCATGCGGAACTGTACGAAACGCGTCTTTATCGTAAACCACACGCCACATCCCACCAATGCGAAGATGAGTACATAACCCCATACCGCATCATTGACAGATGTTATCAATTCATTAAAATCCATTGCTCTTATCGTTATTGACGGTGCAAAGATAGCAAATAATTACAAATAATGAATAATGTATGGTGTATTATTTTGTACTTTGACAACCATATAACAACAACGGGAGAACCATCGTCCTCCCGCTGTTGTCTTTTTACCTTCTTGTTTAGAGATGTTTGTTCTTAAGAGTTGTTACCAACAAAAGCATGTATGTGTCAAACTGCTTGTCGTTGAGTACGCGTTTCATCTGATGAGCATCCTTTCTTACTGCCTGATGCACCATGTGTCTTACCTGGGGACCTTTTACTGAGGCTAACGACAGCATTTCGTTGGTGAAACTGTTCTGAATAGCTTCTACGGCTTCCATCTGCCACTCGTTCAAGTCGAGTAAAGCCGAAAGGCGGTGCATGTCACAACTCATGTCAAATCGTGTGTCAACATCATTACTCTTTGTCTCTGCAAAGCTAAATGTCACTGCCATCATGGCAACCAGTGTCAAAACCATCTTTTTCATAATCAATTCCTTTCTTTTTTTAATTGTTATCCTGTTTTGTTATCCTGTCAAACGTTTTCGTTATCCTGATTTCTGATTCTTTGACGATGACAGTAGAGAAAGGTTTAAAACAAATCGCGTTTTTTTTCGAAGACTCGGGGTTTTACTACGTAAACTTTTTATTTCATCTCGCTCATCAACTTGGTCATTTCCGTCATGTATTTCTCGATGTACTTGTTGAGGGCTTTCTGAGTCTTCTGGGCCGACTTGGGTAGCTGGATGCCGGAACTTATCATTTCTGTCAAAGCCTTGTTCTGCTCGGTATAAAAATCCATCATCGGCTTATACCCACCACCATAGAATTCTGCTTTCTGGTCGGCAGGAATCTCAAAACTTTTTATAAACTTTAATAAGTCATGAAAAGCCGCATCCACCTCTTTATTCTGTTTGGTAATCTGGTCGAAGATGAGGTCTTTTCTCATCCACGAAGCATTGTTTTTAGGGTCAAGCGACTGGTACATGGCTTTTACAGACTTCATTTTTGCCTCTATAGCAGTCCCCTTTGCCACAAACTGCATCCTCTGTGCAGGTGACGGCTCCCACAAGTTATTAGATGGGGATGCTTTGATGTATTCTGCTTCTTCCGCGTCTTCTTCCACTTCGACAGGTCCAATGTATGTCGCATTATCGGGAAGGTCTTTAGGACGTATCGGATCTATCACCTTGACCGCGTTGGGTTTTATCAGGCTGTGACCAGACTGGCGACCTACACGACGCTCGTAGTCCTTATCTTCGTCGTAGTAGCCGTTATGGACGGTAATGTTATAAGTCTCGCCAGGCACGAAATCCAAATCTATCCATGCAGAGCAGAGCTCGCCGTCAGGGAAGATGCAACGCAGACGTCCTACACAGGGCTTGGTGAGCTCTGTCTGCCATTCGAAACGCTTGTTGACCACAGGAATACAAGCTACATACTCATGATCTTCAAGGTTGTAGAGGGCTTCACGCGAGTCAGCAATATAGATATTGTAGAGCGAGTCCTTGATATTCTCATCCACGCGACCTACAATCTTAAACATCTTGCTCTCGGCTGCCTTCTCGTACATATCAGGACGCAGCGAAGTAATCATATAAATGGTACCGTCTATTTCGTCAGTACGCTCCCATACGATGGCATAAACATCGCGCAACTGAGGGTTCTCAGGGTTCTTGCAACACATAAACCACATTTCCTGGTTTCTATTGGTACGAATACGCTGCGTGCTTTGATTCGAGCCGTTGTTGGTAATCACCTTCAACGAGAACATCTCGTTGCTGCCTGGCTGAACATGCAAGAACTGATACGCCATAGGTTCGTCCTTTGGAAAGTTGATGGCCACGGCGTTCAATACATTGTCGTTTTGCATATGGTTTGCTTTACAGTGGAAAGGCACGATTTTTGTACTCGACTCAATGATACCTGTATTGGGATTGCGATTGACAGAGTATACCTGTCCTTCGTTTTGGCCAAACTTCTGGATAATAGCGTTCAACGTGTTAATGACGCTCTCAGGCTTCTTTTGGGGGGCTGCCGATGGGTCGGCACTAATGGTTGTAATGGCGCTGCTGACGATGAGCAGCATAATGATGATACGTTTCATAGCGATTTATATTTTTAACTTTTTTACCTTTTTACTTTTTTACCTTTTTACTTTTTTACCTTTTATTATTGCTGGGCTGTTTGTTCCTGACAGTGTTTAGCTATCTCGAGTTCCAGTTCCACCCACTTCAGGTAGGCCTCGTTGGCCTGGCGCTTCATAAGAGCGATCTCCTCGGGGGTGTACTTATAATTCTCTGGACGCGTAATGGGAATGTCGCGCTCGGTCAGCATTTTCGTCTTGGTGCTGGCTGTTAGCTCATGGCTCTTGGCTGTTGGCTCATCGCTAACTGTCACTTGCTTATTACCAGCCTCAATAGGCGCTATTTCCTGAGCTATCAGTTGTTTAGGAGCAGTGGTCGGAGCAACAGGCTTGCGCTGTTGTTGCGGACGCTTAGCAGGAGCTGCAGGCGTTACCTTAGGTTCCACTTTTAGTGGTGCTTCTGGCTTTGACTCCTGCTTCTTCTCTACCTTTTTCTCCACTTTTGCGACAATCTCCTTTTCCTCTATTGTTTGTTTTGGCGGTGTTAAGAACACTACCATGATGCCTGCCACACATGCTGCAGCAATCCACGGCCATACCATGCGGGTGCGCTTCTGCTTTTTCTCCTGTGCCACACGCTGCATCAGTCGGGCATTCAGGTCGGCAGGCATCTGAGGACGCTCTGCCTCTTCCTGTCGGATGGCATCACGCAGGTTCATGTCCTGCTGTAGTAAAGCTTTCAGTTTGTCCTCGTTCATGACTGTAACATTTTTATGATTCTACATAGTTTCTTTCTCGTTCTGCTCAGCTTCGAGGCCACTGTCGTGGGTAGCGACTCTGTGACATAAGCAATGTCCTTAAGACTCATTTCTTCGTAATAGAACATCGTGATGACTGCTCGCTCCTCGGGTGGCAGATACTTCAGTGCGGCCCTGATCAGTTGTACTGTCTCTTGGTTAGCGTGTCCGAAGGTTTCGTCCACCTCCGTGTCTGACAGCGCCTCGGCCCTATCGCCATAATCCTCGAAATAGACCATTGGTGCGCTCTTTTTCCTCAAGAAACTGATAGCCTCGTTATAAGCTATGCGCGACACCCAGGTCTTGAGTGATGACTTCTCTGCGTCATACCTGTTGATATGTTTAAAGACCTTGATAAAGACATCCTGATATACCTCTTCAGCATTCTCTGTGACTGACACGAGTCGTATCACCTGGGCAAAGACATCACGACCATAACGGTCGAGCATCTGCTGTTGGGCTTGGGGACTTTGTTGCCTCAGTCCCTCTATCAGATTTGTGTCTGTTTCGGTCATCTTTTATTCAGTCTTCTATTGGTATATACGCAGGAAACAACTGAAACATTGCAATCATAACGAAAAAAATTATCGACAGTCATTTTGCTATTGGGTGCAAAATTATGAAATTATTATGAATTATACATGATGAATTATGAATTATTTTGTACCTTTGCCACTTGAAAACCATCTTATGATAGACGGATGATAAAAAAACTACAACCTATAGCCCTTTGGCTGGCAACCCTGATAGCGATTGCCTCAGTTATGCTTTTCTATGAAGCCGACCTACTCTGGAAGGTTCAGCAGCACAACGTTTTCCTTTCCACGTCATCATTCTTCCAGCAGATGATGGCCGTACCAGGTGGTATGCTCTCCTATCTGGGAGCATGGTTCACCCAGCATTTCTATCATCCGTGGGTGGGCGTCATCATGCTTTGTATTTGGTGGTTGCTACTGATGTGGTTGACAAAACGAGCGTTCAACATTCCAGACCGATGGACGGTACTGACGGTAATCCCAGTGGCTATCCTCTTATTGGCCAACATGGACTTAGGCTACTGGGTGTACTTTATGAAGCTGCCTGGCTTCTTCTATGTGGCTACTATCGGAACAACAATGGCAACAGCCCTGCTATGGGCATTCCGCAGTCTGCCAGAGAAGATGTGGATGCGGACAGCATTTATCGTAGCTGTGGCACTCGTGGGCTATCCGCTGATGGGCGTCTATGCGTTGGCTACTGTCATGTTGATGGCTGTGATGACGTGGCGCCTGCCCAATCCGCAAACCTCACGCATCATACAGAGCATTGCAGCGCTACTGGGCATCGTTGCTGTACCACTGCTCTACTATCGCCTTGTCTTCGTCAATACAAACATCATTGACATCTATCGGGTGGGCATTCCTGTCTTTACCGTTATTGACAGCTACCCTGCATACTATTATCCCTATTATGCACTGGCCGTCTGCTTCCTGTTAATGGCTGCTACCTATCAGGCAGAGCATCAAGAGCGGAAGTCAACCATCACTTCTTACATCTTGCCTCTGACATCCTATATCATCATAGCAGGTGGCGTTTATCATTTCTGGTACAAGGACGCCAACTTCCATCACGAACTGAAGATGCAGCGCTGCATAGAGCTGGCTGACTGGGAAGGCGTCGTCCAGGAAGGCACAAAGCAAGACGAGGAGCCCACTAGAGCCATCGTCATGATGCACAATCTGGCGCTAAGCCGACTGGGTCACCAATGTGACGAAATGTATAACTTCCGCAAGGGGTCGAAGAAGAGCAATACATCGCTGCCTGTCTATATGTTTATGGTGGCTGGTCGCATGATGCTCTACCAATATGGTGCCATGAACGAGTGCCATCGTATGTGCATGGAAGAAGGTGTGGAGTACGGTTGGAATGTAGAACAGCTGAAGGCCTTGGCTCGTTGTGCCATCTTTAACAAGGAGCCACAGGCTGCAAGGAAATTCCTCGACATCCTGCGTCAGACGTGTTACTACGGCGATTGGGCTGACCATATGGAGACGCTACTCAACGATCCGAAACTGTTGGCTCAAGACCAAGAGACAGGCCCAATCACCCACATGATGCACTATGCCGACAAATTGGATGCCGTAGATGGCTATGTGGAGAAAGCGCTGATGACTGCTTTGGCCGAGCAGGATGCCGACGATATCTACTTCCAGGAGCAGGCCGTGCTGGGAGCGATGTGGACCAGAGACCCCGCTCTCTTCTGGCCCCGATTTGAACACTATATGAAGTTGAATGGCGAAGAAAACATTCCACCACGCATCTTCCAAGAGGCTGCCTGGCTCTTTGCCAATATGGAAGGTATGCAAGGACTGGACGAGTGGGTGCTTCAACCTGGCGTCAAGGAGAACTTCAACGGCTTTATGCAACAATTGCAACAATTTAGCAAAACGCAGAATCCCAGCATCAGGCAGAGTCTGTATCAGTATTTCGGCAATACATACTATTTTGAATATTTCTTCTTGAAAAACATTACCTATTATTAATATGAAAAGACTACTTTTATTGACTACCATAGCAACGATGTTGGCAGCCTGTGGCCACAAGATTCCTGAAAAGTATTTGGAGTCGGACAAACTGCCGAATATCTATCCTGACTATACCAATGTGACGGTACCCATCAACATGGCACCGCTGACCTTCCAGATAGACGGCAAGGTAGATGAGGTGGTAGCCAGACTGACTGTTGGCGACCAAGAAGTCATCTGTGGCGGCAACAAGATACAGCCCGATGCCGATGACTGGCGACAACTGGCCGAAGCTGCCAAAGGCAAAGACATCAAGGTGGAGGTCTATGTAGAGGAAAACGGCAACTGGACACGCTTCAAGCCTTTCAGCATCTACGTCTCGCCAGACAGCATCGATGCTTATATCAGCTATCGACTCATTCCGCCATCCTATATCGCTTATGAAGAGTTGACCATCAACCAGCGCTGTCTGGAGAACTATGACGAGAGCATCATCTACGATAACCTGCTCTGTACGGAAAGCACACAAAGTCAATGCATCAATTGCCACAACTATCAGCAGTACAACCCTGAGCGCATGCAGTTCCACGCCCGTCAGAACATGGGAGGAACGGTCATTGCCTACGATGGCAGCATCAAGAAGATAAACATGCGGAACGACTCCATCCTGTCTGCTGGTGTCTATCCCACATGGCATCCCTGGCTACCCCTCATCGTCTATAGCACGAACATGACGAGCCAGATATTCCACAGCGTCAATCCCAACAAGATTGAGGTATTCGACTCAGAGAGTGACCTCATTGCCTACGACGTAGAGAAAAACGAGGTGACGAATATCGAAAACGACCCTGCCGAGATGGAGTGCTTCCCCTTCTGGGCACATGATGGCAAGACACTCTACTACTGTAGTGCTCATTTCGAATATAGTGACACGGTGACCAACAAGAGCAAGGATTTCATCACACGCACTCAAGAGGCAAAATACAACCTCTATAAGAAGAGTTTCAACCCTGAAACCATGCAGTTTGGACCACGTGAGTTGGTGTTTGCTGCTGACAGCCTTGACAAGAGTGCCACGCTGCCGCGTATCTCGCCTGATGGACGTTACCTGATGTTTACCGTTGCGAAATACGGCGTGTTCCATATCTGGCACCACGATGCTGACCTCTGGATGCTCGACCTGCAGAGTGGCAAGGTTCGTAACATGGAGGAGATTAACTCTGCTGATACGGAGAGCTACCACTCTTGGTCAAGCAACGGCAAGTGGGTGGTATTCAGCAGTCGTCGCTACGACAGCAACTACACCCGTCCGTTCATTGCCCATATCGATGCCAATGGACACGGCAGCAAGCCCTTCGAATTGCCTTGTGACAATCCTGACAATCATCGTCAGTTGCTGAAGAGCTACAACATCCCTGAGTTCATGCGAGGACCTGTCACCATCAAGCCTCAACGCTTTGCTGATGTTCTGAAACAAGAAGCCGAGCCCGTGAAATACGTCAGCAGGCTCGGCAAATAAGATTGACTAGTACCTCCTGGAACAGGTCGTTCACTTCGTCCGCATCCTGCGAGAACATGTAGCACACGGTGTAGATGGTGTTGTCATTTTTTAGTTTTAGTGTTGAAAGTAGGAAAGAAACTACTTCTGCAGTATCTGCTCGGCATGCTCCTTGGTCTTTACCTGCTTGCCAGCGAATATCTGCTCGATGATGCCTTCCTCATTAATAATAAAGGTGGTGCGGATGGTGCCCTCAGTCTTCTTGCCATACATCACTTTCTCGCCCCAGGCTCCCATAGCCTGCAACAGCGTCTTGTCGACGTCAGCTATCAGCGGGAAGGGCAGTTCGTGCTTCTCCTTGAATTTCACATGCGAAGCGGCAGAGTCCTTGCTCACGCCTACTACCTCATAGCCTGCACCTTGCAGTTCGCCATAGTGGTCGCGCAGGCTGCAAGCCTCAGCCGTACAGCCACTGGTATTATCCTTCGGATAGAAGTACAGTACCAACTTTCTTCCCTTGTAATCACTCAGACGGATGTCCCGTCCCTGTTCGTCCTTGCCCAGAATCTCGGGCGCCTTGTCTCCAATGTTCATAGTCAATATGCGTTAGATGATGTTGCAAAGATACAGTTTTTCCTCCGACACAACAAATATCTCTATGAGAAAATTGTGATTATTACATCATTTTACACTAACGGCTATTTTTGTCGAATAGGTATGGAGCACTATTCTGTTTTAGTTGTATGACGACAATATCAGGATCTGTGCGTTTCGTTCTATAGAAATCAAGTTGCTTGATGTCATTGGGTGATATGGAAATTGGCGGAATGGGGTCGATCTCCCCTTTGCCGTCAACCACTACTATCTGTGCATAGAAATGGAACTGTCCATACCCGTCTGTGTGGCGCTTCACACCGATATTGTTCAACAACATATTCAGGTCTTGAAATACTTTTAGTTTCGGATGATTCTCTGTAAACATGAACGAAGGTAATCCCATACTATGTGAAATGTGGGATTTGATAGGACGCTTCATTCCTGACACCGTGACCTCTGGCAGACTTAATGTGGCATTTTCCAGCCTGATGGTGGTGTCGCATCGTGCAACGACTTCATCGGTTTCTTTCGTACGGATAGATATTGTTGCGGCTCCCCTGTTAAGCAGAGTACCACTAACCTTGAGCACCTTTTCTGGGTCATAATCAGCCTCCAGATTGTTGCCGCTGCCCTGAATGACACATACAAGTGAAGTGGTGTCGTTGTAGTTGTGCAGCTTTACCAGCATATTCCCTTTGCGTTGCTGCACTTCAAGCTGTGGCAACTGGTCGTCGCCGTAACATGATAGCGTGCAAAGAAAACACAGCATCAGCACCATTATTCCTTTTATAATATTATGGGTAGTATAGTAGTTTGTCTGCAGTTTCATGGGTGCAAAATTAAGCAATCTTTTTGATAATCCAAACAGTCCGACACCTTATTTCTTTTTTTTAAACACTATGACGTTTCCTCCATCTCTCCCGTCATCGCTGAAATCGCCTTTGTAGAAAGGGGATTGGGCACGGGAGAGATCATTTTTATCCCTCCCATATCTCTCCTTCATCTCACCCGTCACCCCTCATGTAGCCTTCAAATAATCTATACTCGTATCAGGAGTGGGAGAGATGAAGGGAGTGTTATGGGAGAGATCTGGGAGGGATAAAGGGAGAGATGAAAAACGCAGAATCCCTTTATTTAAGGGGCTTGGTGCCATCCGACGGGAGAGATAAAAACATTTCCGTCAAATACTCCGTAGTTATTTTTCAATAACGCACGCTTAATTTTCAATAACGCTGCATTATTTGCGCTAGACGTTCCCTTACTGGGAACTATTTATTCCCACCTTGGGAACAAACTATTCCCAGCCTGGGAACAGAACATTCCCTAGCTGGGAATCAGCAACAAGTGCCGTGCCTCTTTGATTTCTATTGCTTTGCAGACTGTTCGAATCTGAAGGTGTAGAAGATGTCTCCAGCTGTAACTTCTAGTTTGAGGGGGCGCGCCTGATTGTTGCCATTGGAATCGTAAGCGTCTCTGATGTTACGCCTTGCAAAATCAATGACGATTGTTTACATTGTTGCCCATCTGTCAGGCAACAGTTCACGGTACTTGCTTAATGGTG
>CACWOS010000019.1 GCA_902762565.1 uncultured Prevotellaceae bacterium | reverse complement strand
ATAAGTGATAAGTGATAAGTGAGAATTATGAAGACAAAAATTATGACAAGGGAAGAGTTGGAGGCGGCGTTGCGCCGCGTGCTGAGTGACGTGACGGACGCGGACGAACGGCACTTTGTGGTGGGCCACCTGTTCAATTACGCGAATACGATGGATCTGGTGCAGCAGATTCCGACGGCACTCAGACTGAAGTTTTTCGCCTGCGCGTTCGTCATCTACGACTACCTGCGCAGCAACGGACAGCTGGGTCGCGAGCCCGGACGGTTTCGGGCGGACGTACGTCGCGGACTGGGCGAAGTGCTGACGGCATTAGGTACAGAAATACAGGAGAGAGAAGAAAACGAAGAGTGAAAAAGAAAGAAGACATCAGACAATGAAGACAACGAAGATTTTATTTAACAAGGTGAAGGAGTTTGAAGGCTGCCGACTGGAGGCTTATCAGGACGCAGCAGGTGTATGGACTATCGGGTACGGTCACACGCGGAGGGTGTTGCGCGGCGACAGGATTTCGCGGTACTTGGCCGACGACTATCTGCGCTGCGACCTGGCGCAGACGGAGCGGCAGGTGCTGGCCTTGGGCGTGGCCGAGACGCAGGGACAGCTGGACGCGCTGGTCAGCTTTGCGTTCAACATGGGCATCGGCCGACTGAAGGCGTCGACGCTGCTGAAGGTCATCAGCGTGGGCGGTTCGGAGGCTAACATCCGAGCGGAATTTATGCGGTGGGTATATGCCGACGGCAAGAAGCTGGCGGGACTGGTCAGGCGCCGCCGATGGGAGGCCGACCGATACTTCGAGGAATCGCCGAGGTTGGAGTTTTTAAGTGAACAAGAATTGTAGTTTTTATATCAACAGGAATTGTATGACGAATACAGAAGAAATTCGGAATAAAGTTGACATTCTGTTGGCCGACAAAGGGCTGACGAAGGACGGTGAAGAGCAGGCGGTGCGCCAACTGCTCTTCCACCTCTACACCGCCATCGACACGTACCGCTACATGACGCAGGCCGAGAAGGACGCGGCAGGCTATTGGTACAGAATCAACAAGTCGTCGTTCACACTGACAGGCTTCTTAAAAGAGCGAAAAAGAAGGAGAGAGAAAGAAAAATCCCCCCTGCACCCCTCTTATAAGAAAGAGAGCGGAGTTGAAGAAAAAGCTCAGAAATTGTGTGTATGCGCTGCCGACGCGAAAGAGGCTTTTCATAAGGAGTGTTTAAAGTACGTCGGCCAGTATGACACCAAGAAACTTAAGCACTTTTACCTGTATTGGAGTGAAGAGGACGGAAAGGGCAGGATGCGTTTTCAGAACGAGCGCTTTTGGAACACCAAAAACCGTCTGGATCTATGGACAAGCAACCAGTATTCATCGGCTATCACCGCCGCCGACATTCGACTGGAGCGCACGAAGGCCAAAAGTACACAAAAAGAACCGTCCCCTTTGTGTACTGCCGAGCGCGAGGACGCCAACGAACGGCTGTTCCGCCAGATTGAGGAGAACAAGAAGACGGCCGTGTCGCGCGAGGAATGGCTCAGGATGAAAGAAACGCAAAAACACAATGAGTGACCATGAGGAATTCCAGATTAGACGCTATACGAAGAAGGAGCTGGCTTGCCTCTACTATCCCTCCCTAACCAAGGGTTGGGCCGTCAAGAAGTTCCGCCGCGAACTGAAGCTGAACCCCAAACTGAGGTACATGGTTGACCGCAGCATCCACGAGCTGTCGAAACTGCAAGTGAAGCAGATCATAGCCGAACTGGACACGCCGTAGGTTAAAAGATGTTAAGCAATGGGATGGGAATGGGTGGGAAATGGGATGGAAATGGGTGGTGGCGAAATTTCATTGTTGTACCTTTGCATTTGAAAACCCGTGGGACGGAACGCAGACGGCGCAAGCAAGGCAGGAGCGCGTAGCGGAAGGGCCCTCCGCACGTAGCAGCCGCCGAACGAGCGCCGAGCGCAACGGACACGAGTGGACAAGCAAAGAGAACAAAAAAAATTTCAGAACGAACGAATGATTTAAAAGAATTATGGCAACAAACAAGGTTCAGTTGGCGGTCAATTTCCGCAAGAACACTAACACTCGTACAACGGCACTGGGCAATTACTACGCCGAGGTAGACCGTCAGAAGACACTGACCACCCGCGGCTTGGCCGCCCACCTGAAGGAGCACAACTGCATGGTGGGTCGCGACGCCATCGTGGCCGTACTGGTGAAGCTGTCGGAATGCGTGCCCGAACTGGTGGCACAGGGCGTGGGCGTGAAGCTGGACGGGCTGGGCATCTTCTACCCAACCATCGAGAACAAGAAGGGCGGCGCCAGCGAGACGCAGATGCTGGACAGCGAGTTCGACCCGACCAGCATCATCAAGGGCGTGCACGTGCGCTTCCTGCCCGAGTCGAGCGAGTTGGACAACATCACCTCGCGCCAGTTCCTGACCCGCGGCGTCAGTGCAGCATCCATGAACATCGTGAAGTCCGAGGTGCGCACGGTCGACGGCAAGTCGAAGCGCGTGCAGGTGGTGCAGAGCCTGGCCGACTTCCGCACGGCCAATGCGCCCAGCAGTGGTGGTGGCGGTCCGCTGCCCGTAGGTGGTGACACGGAGATCGACCCGGACGACGGAGATTAAAGAGTGTGCGCCTACGGGCGCAACTCTATGAAGTGAGAAGTGAGAAGTGATAAGTGAGAAGTGAATAGTGAAGAGTGAAGAGTGAATAGTTATGAAGGGTAACAGACTCATCGAGATTCTGGCGAAGATGTTAGTAGCCGGTCTCACAGCCTATCTGACGACCGTTACGACAACGAGTTGCATGGGCTACGGGCCAATCGCACTCTAGTGAATAGTGAACAGTGAATAGTGAAAAGTGAGTTTAGCCCTTGTGCTTCATGATGACATAGATGATGACAGGGGCTCCGAGCAAGGGGGTGACGGCATTCAGGGGGATGACGCCACCCTCTCCTGGTATGACGCACAGGAGATTGCAGACGAGGGCCGTCACAGACCCCATCAGGATGGTGGCAGGAAGCAGGGTGCGGTGGTTATCGGTGGTGAGCAGCAGGCGGGCCACATGGGGCACGGCCAGTCCGATGAACGAGATGGGACCGCAGAAGGCGGTGACGACAGCTGTCAGGAGGCCCGTGACGATGAGCAGCCAGTTGCGCACGCGCACCACATTGACGCCCAGATTCTCGGCATAGCGCTCGCCCAGCATCAGCGCATTGAGCGGCTTGATGAGCAGGAGCGCGCAGAACAGTGCCAGCAACGTGACCACGGCATAGGCGGGCATCATGCGCATGGAAACGCCGCCAAACGAGCCCATGCCCCACACCATATAGGACTTGACGCCTTCGTCGGTGGCAAAGAAATTGAGCAGCGTGACGGCCGACGAGCTGACGTAGCCAATCATGATGCCGACAATGAGCAGCATGACGGACGACCGCACGAGGCCTGAGAAGAAAAAGATGACCACCATCACAGCCATGGCGCCCAAGAAGGCTGCTGCCATGATGGCCACGAAACCCGACACGGCGACCGTTCCGGCCGTAATGCTGCCGCCCAAGAAGAGCATGACCAAGGCCACGCCCAGTCCGGCACCGCTGCTGATGCCGAAGATGCCCGGGTCGGCCAACGGATTGCGGAAGGCGGTCTGCAACATCAGGCCACTGGCAGCCAGAGCGCCACCGGCCAACGCAGCAGTCATGGCCTGTGGCAGTCGCGACTGCAGCACGATGTAAACCCACGACGGACGTACGCCGTCGGTATGGCCCATGAGGATGCTCAGCACGTCGGAAGCGGGAATATGGATGCTTCCCACCAGAATGTTGACAACCATCAGCACGAGGACCAAGAAGGCCAATGACAGACACTTTTTCATTATTCGACTTTATGATAATAACGCAAAGCGGGCAAATCTGGTATGTCGGGATGCAAGATTTTGATGAAGTCGGACAGCAAGAGGTCGGGACGGAAGGGCGAATCTTCGTAGAACATGGACTGCTCGACATTGCAGCCGTACACCCTACCCTCGCGGAACGAACGGAACTGGTTGTAGCCGCGGTGCTCGCTCAACAGCTGTTGGCGGGTCAGCGGTTGCTGGCCACTATAGCGCAGCAGCCAGACGTCGCAATCGCCAGCACGCTCGAGGACGGTCTCGAAGGGCAACGCTATAGAGCCGCTACGGTCGTCCGCGGCCCACGGATAGCGCGCGCCGGCATCGGAAAGCATCTGCCCGATGGTGCTGCGTCCGCCCGGCACGTACCAGACGGAACCGGTCACCTTGTCGACGAGGACGGAGGTCTTGGGCGCAGTGTCGGGATGACGAGATTCCGACATAACGGGATTGCGGGATTCCGACATAACGGTATGACGAAGGGCCTGATAGCTGCTGTCCACGAGAGCAAAAAGGCTGTCGGCCTCGTGTTCGCAACCGTACAGCAAGCCATAGAAGCGCACCCACTCGGCACGGCCCAGCGGCGACGGTTCCATGTACTCGGCACACTCGACGATGGGAATGTCTATCTCCTCCAGTTGACCATAGCCGCCACTGTTCTCGAAAGGCGACAACAGCAGGGCATCGGGGTGCAGGTCGATAATCTTTTCGATGACGGGACTCATACCATCGCCACAGTCCACGATGCGACCCGCCGAGACACCCTCTTGCACGTACGGTGCCTTGATGTACTTCAGGTCGGCCACACCCGCCACACTCGCTTCACGATGCAGCATCGAGAGCAACGAGCAGTGGACCGTGGTAAAGACGACGCTGCGACGCAGGGGCGTACGGATAACGGTACCCTCGGGAAAACCCTCGGGGACGGGGGCGGCGGAAGAGCCATCGGGGACGGGGGCGGCGGGAGAGCCATCGGGGACGGGAGCGGCGGCAGGCACCAGCACGTAACGATGGAGCACGGCATCCTGTCGCCAGGGATGACGGATAGTGGCTACGGTATAGCCGTCGTAGCGCACCAGCTGGAGCAGCTGGGCATAACGGAAAGGAACAGTATCGCCACCGTCGGCAGAAGCCGTCTGACGGCCTCCGCACGACGATAGCAATACTGCTAAGAATAGTGCTGAAATAAGACCAAGTCTCATGCCTTACTTGTTGGGCTGGACGGCAATGTCGTCAACACAGCAATAGAGGGGTACACCGCTGTTGTGAGCAGTCATCTTGAAAGTCAGCTTGGTGACGTTCTTGCCCAGTTTGCTCAGGTCTACCTTCGCCCAGCCAGTGATATAGCGCAGCGAGGTGGTAAATTCGGCCAGCTTGATTTGCTCCTCCTGTGTGGTGCCGTCAGCCTTGGTAGCCTCAACGATCAGATAGAGGTGGTCGCCGTCGTCTTCAAACTTCTTAGAATAGCCGTCGCCCACGAGGATGTTTTGCATAGCGTAGGCACTGTTGGCCACGTAGAGGTAGCTGACCTCGGCACCGCCCTCAACATTGATGTAGGCAACGCCCTGACCATAAACGACAGCATAGTTGGCAGAGTTGTTGGCACCGCAACCTACAATGTTGTTGTACTGGTCGTCCATGTCCTTCAGCTCCTTGCCTGTACGGTTAGAGAGGGCAATGCCACCCCACCAGTCGTAGCCGTAGCCACCCATATCCATGTACGAGTAATCGCACTCAATGGTCACCAGACCTGAGGTAGCCTTGCAGGCCCAAGTTGTCTCGCCCCAGTCGCCTTCAACACCCTCGCCAATCTGACCGCCATTCCAGTAGCCCTTATCGTTCAGCTGCACATTGGCATCCTCAAAGGTTGCAACAACAGCGGCAGGCAATACTGGTTCTGTTTTAGGATTGTCATCTACCGAACATGACGTCATAGTTAATCCCATCACAATTGCCATACTGGCATAAAACATACTTTTCTTCATAATGTTTTAGTTTTTAATAAGTGAAACATGTTTATTTAAAGAAATACTTCTTTCCATTCTTAATGTAGATTCGACTGTTCAGCTTGTAAACCGGTGCATCGTCGTTCGGCAAATCGTAAATGCCACGGATGCCAGTAGCCTCGCGGATAGCCTGCAACGAGGCATCCAAGTGGAGGTCTTCGGCATGCGCTATCTCCGTAGACGTCTCAGCCATCCAGCCACAGAACTGGTTGACACCTGTATAGACGCGTACAAAGTCGACGAAATCAAGACTGACGGGCTGGCGCTGAGCATCGACCGCCCAATCGAAATCGAAACTGTTGGCCCCAGCATCGTCGTTAGGCTTGTTGTCGGCATAACCATAGCGCAGGAACATGCGAACCCAATTGGTGCCTACCCCATTCGTGTCAATGCCATTGGGAGGCAACAGCGTGCCCGTGAAATGGAGGGTCTCGTCATTGACCCACAAGGGATAGTACTCTTGTTTGTGGAAACCTACGCGCTGCACATAGCCAGAGCCACCGTGGTTATCCGTCCATGGAATATTCTGCATAGGCGCCTTCTGATAGGTGATAGCATAGTCATACACCACCTTTCCGACGCTGTCGACATCGGCACTGCCTGAGAGTTCATACCAAGGATCATCGGGCAGTCCGTTCTGATTGACGTCCTTCGACACCATTACAATGCCTGGTTCACTGGCACCACCGTCGAGTGTCGTCATTGCACTCTTGTTGGAATTGCCCAAGATCAGCAGGTCGCGCTGTCCCTTGACATTGGCAATAGAATGGTCGAAGTGGAACATGATATAACCTCCCCACGCTCCCAGCGTCAACAAATAGCTGGCATCGTAGTCGTCATCATCACTGGTATCGGGCTCAAGGCTCTTACCCTCAGCCATGCGAGCTGCATTACGCAACAGCACATCGGTACACTTCTGGGCCATCGAGGCCGGCGTATCCTCAGCTGTTGCCAAAGGTAATTCATTCACGAACTGGCCCGGTGCCGGACGGTACTCGTCGACAGCCACAATGTACTTCGACGGATTGTCGGGATTGTCCATTCGCTGCGCTGATAAAGGTAAAAAGGTAAAAAGGTAAAAAAGTAAAGCACTCATTACCCGTCCCTTTTTCCATAAACAATTGTTTGTCATATATTTCATCTCTTTAATAATTTACCTTTTTACTTTTTTACCTTTAGCAAGAACGCTGCGTGCCCGGGGATATCGCCCGTTCGCACCTTGTAGTCGAACGTGCCGTCGGCATTAAAGTGCAGCAGTTCGCCACTCGACACGTAGTTCTTGGCATCCATTAGGTAAAAGTCGCGATGCCGGGGATGCACGATGATGCCATACAATTGGCGTATCTTCTGGTATTCTGGTGCGTTGCTTAGAACATCATTTACCAGCGCGTGTCTCTGCACGTCAATGATGCCCTGTGCCGACGTCACATCGTACGTCACGGCATTATAATCAGCACCGTAGAAGTAGAGCGAATCCCCCACGATACACATGTCCGAAACGGGTATATCGATATGGCCTGCCACTTGCATCTGCCCCTGAGTGTCTGTCTTCAACCAGTAAAGCTTCGAGGGGACATCTCTGCTATTACCTCGCGACGAAACCCACAACTGTCCATAGCGGTCAAGGCGCAAGCGGTGGAGGTTGACGGCAACGTCTATTTGACGTTCCTCACTCATCGTTGCCAAGTCGATGACGCTAATCGTACGGTCGTATTGTGGTGCTATATAGCCTCCGCTATTAGCCACATAGAGTTTGCCATCGACAACGACCATCTCCTCGGGCTGATAGCCTACGACGACGGAGTCGACCTTCTGGAGGGTCAGCGTGTCGACCTTGTACACGCGGCCACGAGGGGCATTGCTGCCGACAGCCACGGGACCGACATACGAACTGACGTAGGCATAGCCGCCGTCGAACGTCACGTAACGGCAGTTGGGAATGTCCACCTTGCCTATTTTGACAGCATCCTTGGCGCGACACACCTCCACCTTGTTCGAGCAGTTAATAACCATCCACAGGCGAGAGCCGTAAATTTGAATGTCGTTGCCGACATCGCCCAACTCCTTGACCTCGTTAGGATTGCGCTCAGAATAAATATTACGCCGGTAGTGGATAATCGTGTCCGAGAGGTCGAGGAAGTCCAGCGTGCACTTGTTCGAGCCCATATTTCCCTCGTTCAGCACGTACATACCTATCACCTCGCTGGCAACGGTCTTTTTGCCGATATCCTCCTCTTCGGCATAGATAATGATGTCGTCCGTCCGACAGCCCGACATGAGCGTCACGATGGTTAATATAATAAATAGGTATAACTTCATATCTTCACATCGAGGGTTAGTCCGTAGTTGCGCTTAGGCATCGGGTAGTTCAGTATCACGTCGTAGTCCTGCGAGAAGACGTTGTTCACCTCCAGCATCACTCTGAACTTGAAACCTGACACCTGAAACCGTCGCGACAGCGACAAGTCGCTCGTATACCAGGGCTGCATGTAGTTGTACTTGATATTTTCCTGCTGGTTGTAACGTTCGCCGGCATAGATAAAGCTGTAGTTCAGGTCCCAGTCGCCATACTGGACGTTGAGAATGGCCGAGCCGGAATGCCAGGGGATATAGGGAATCTGGTGGCGATAATAGCTGTCTGCGGGGTCGGTCACGTCACGAGCCTGCTGCCACGTATACTGCAAGCGTGCGGTCACCAACAGACGGCGGACTGGCACGATGGTAGCCTCGGCCTCCACGTCGACGCCCTTGATATGAACGCGTCCCAAATTCAGCATCGTCCAACGGAACTGCTGACCCTTTGGATAGGCCACAATCTTGTCGTGTACGGTATTGTAGTAGGCATCCGTCTGCAGGTGGAAATAGCGCAGCAGGCCGCGCGAGAACTGCTTGTCGTAGCTCAGGCCGACGTTGTACTGCAGGGCACTCTCAGGTTTCAGAAGCGCGTTGCCAATCTCGGTATAGTAAAGGTCATTGAACGTTGGCATGCGGAAGCTCTTCTTAGCGTAAGCCCGAATGGAGAGACTGCGGTCGGCGAACGGATAGACGTTGAAAAAGACGGCAGGCGTATACTCGGTCATGGTCTTCGATTTCTGACCATACGTGCGGTCTTTCACGGATGTCATCAGCAAGGAGGCCTGTAGCTTGAAGCGTTCGAAGTTCACGGCGGTGGCCAAGGCCAGATAGTGGCTCCAACGCTGTGGATTAGCAAACTGGCGCATGTCCGCATCAAGACGGTTCCAACGCAGGTCGTAGCTCAGCGAGGCACTCCACCACGGCAGCAGTTCATAGACGTTCGACGTGGAGAACAGTAATTCCTGCTGGCGATAAGTGTTGTCGACCATCAGCTGCGTGGTATCGCGGTTCACGTAGCGAGTGTTATAATAGGCGTACTTGGCCACTGCCTGTGTGGTGAACTTAGAGCCGAACTGCCGTTGCCAGCGACCTTGTACAAAGGTGTTATGGTCCCACTGGCGTTCACCGCGTCGCCATACGTTATTGACAATGGCACCAGGAATGCCGCGCTCAGAGTGGTAAGTATAGACCTTGAACTTCCAGAAGCCTTCGTCCAACATGCCGTGCAAGTTGCCCTCTGCACGAAACGCCCAGATGTCGCCATTCTGACGAGTGGCCGTCGTGTCGTAAGCCACCGTACCGTCCTGACGTTTGCGAAGGTAGCGGAACTCGTATTTGCCCGATGACGACAAGCCCTCAGCGGACAGCGAGGAACTGACCTTTGACGACAGCTTTTGTTCCCAGAGGGCAGAGAGTTTAAAGAGGTCTGAGGAACCGTACTTACCCTTGATTCTCACGTTATAGTTGCGGCCTTCGCTGAAACGTGGGGCACGCGTACGAATATACACGGCTCCGGCATGCCCGAAGTCGCTGGCAGGCTGGAGCAAGGCACTCTTCTGACCGTTGAACAGTGTAATCTCTTCGACATTGTCCAGCGAGAACTGAGCCAGGTCTATCTGTCCGTTCTGTGCATTACCCAGCTCCACACCGTCGTACGAGATGCCCAGATGGTTTGTTCCCATCGAACGGATGTTCACCGTCTTGATGCCACCTACGCCACCATAGTCCTTCAGTTGTAGCCCTGAGAAGTAGCGCAAGGCATCGGCTACGGAATGGGCACTGAGCTTCTCGAGCTGTGCACCGCCCAGCGTCTGTGACGGTATCACCTCCTTGTGGTTATAGCGCGCCGTCACAATGATCTCATCCACGTACTGAATGCTGTCGAAACGGCTCTGAGAAAAAGAGGTGATGAGCGATAATTGATAAACGACGAACAACAGCCCCCACTTTCGCAGAGGATGTACAAATCTTTGATGTCGTTTTTCATTTCTCACTTCTAACTTCAAAAAATGGGAGACCAGATGTCTCACGACATAAGTCTCCCGACTTATATAATAATACACGTATTGCCGACTCCGGCCTAACCCCAGAGGCCTCGAAGCACGGACTTAGAAGCAGCAGGCAGGTCTTCTGACTTACAGACAGAGGGGAACGTCTTCCCAATAATCTCAGTGACTTACATTGTTCACCCCATCAAAAACGTCTGTTCACAGCTGCGGGACAGTTGAGGACTCTCACCTCATTCCCTTTTCCTGTTGCGCCTGCAAAATTACAAAAAAAGAACAAAATAAAAAAGAGAAATGAAAGAAAAAAATGATTTTTCTCTCATTTCCCCAAAATATGTAATATGTCAAAGACAAAAATTACCTGAATGAGCTCATCTCTGCGAGATGCGGTTCTTGATCTTGTCGACGTAAGCATCAATAGTGGCAACGGCAACAATGTTGACAACATCGCGTACACTAGCACCGAAATCGACGAAGTGGATGGGTTTGTTAAGACCCATCTGGATAGGACCGATAATCTCAGCATCGGCACCCAGCATCTGCAGCATCTTATAGCTGGAACGTGCTGAAGTCAAGTTAGGAAATACCAATGTGTTGACGTCCTTGTCCTTTAGTCGGGTGAAAGAATACTGCTCGTCGCGTAGTTCGCGGTCGAGGGCAAAGCCCAACTGCATTTCACCATCGATAGGCAGGTCGGGATACTGTTGTTGCATGTACTCGACGGCACGGCGTACCTTCAGGGCACCATCGCTCTGGCTAGAGCCGAAGTTCGAGTGGCTGACCATCGAGACAACGGGCTTCTCGTTGAAGAAGCGTACGCTGGTGGCTGCCAGACGGGCAATGTCAATCAGCGTATCTGTATCGGGATTCTCGTTGACCAACGTATCAGCGATGTACAGCGTACCCTTAGGCGAATTGATGATGTGCATAGCACCGAAGTGCTTGAACTCAGGACGAATGCCGATGACTTCTTTGACAACCTTTACAGTATTCGAATACTTCGTATACAAGCCAGTAATGAAAGCATCGGCCTCACCTGTCTCGACCATCATCATACCAAAGTAGTTACGCTCGAACATCTTGTCATTGGCCTCCTGGAAAGTGTAACCTTCACGCTGGCGCTTCTCGGCCAAGATACGGGCATAGCGCTCACGGCGCTCCTGCTCGCTAGGATGGCGTAGGTTGACGATCTCAATGCCCTCAAGACTCAAGTCGAGCTTGGCAGCCAGCTTCGTGATAACCTCATCGTTGCCAAGTAGTACGGGTTGACAGATGCCCTCAGCCTTGGCCTGTACGGCAGCTTTCAGCATGGTGGGATGAACGGCCTCGGCAAAGACAACGCGCTGTGGATGGGCTGCTGCCGTAGCATAGAGTTTCTGGGTGAGTTTGGTCTCCTGACCCAACAGTACGCTGAGCGACTTCTTGTACTCGTCCCAGTTTTCAATATTCTTATGGGCTACCCCACTCTCGATGGCGGCACGCGCCACAGCCGACGACACCTCAGTAATAAGACGCGGATCGACAGGTTTGGGTATGAAGTAGTTGCGACCAAAGGTCAGATTGTTCACCTTATAGACGTCGTTCACCACATCGGGCACAGGCTGCTTAGCCAAATCAGCAATGGCATGAACGGCAGCCAGCTTCATCTCTTCGTTAATGGCACTGGCATGAACGTCAAGAGCTCCACGGAAAATGTAGGGGAAACCTATAACGTTGTTAATCTGATTGGGATAGTCAGTTCGACCTGTTGACATCAACACATCAGGACGGGCCTCCATCGCATCCTCATAACTGATTTCTGGCACAGGATTGGCCAGTGCGAAGATGACGGGGTTGGCAGCCATCGAGCGTACCATGTCCTTGGAGAGCACGTTGCCCTTTGACAGTCCCACAAAGACGTCGGCACCATTGACAGCCTCGGCCAAAGTGTGGATGTCAGTACGCGAGGTGGCAAAGAAACGCTTCTGTTCATTCAGGTCCTGACGTTCCACAGAAATGACACCCTTGGAGTCTAGCATGACGATGTTCTCCTTACGGGCACCGATGGCCATATACAATTTGGTGCACGATATGGCGGCAGCACCGGCACCGTTCACCACAATTTTAACCTGCGATATGTCCTTACCAATAACCTCCATTGCATTCTTCAAGCCTGCAGCGGAGATAATGGCCGTGCCATGCTGATCATCGTGCATCACGGGGATGTTGAGGGTACGCTTCAAGCGTTCCTCGATATAGAAGCACTCAGGGGCCTTAATGTCCTCAAGGTTAATACCTCCAAATGTAGGAGCGATACGCTCTACAGCCTCACAGAACTTCTCAGGGTCTTTCTCATCAACTTCGATGTCAAATACGTCTATACCACCGTAAATCTTGAAAAGCAAGCCCTTTCCTTCCATTACTGGCTTACCACTCATGGCTCCGATATCACCGAGTCCCAGCACAGCTGTTCCGTTAGAAATGACAGCCACAAGATTACCCTTATCCGTATATTTATAAGCATCGTCAGGATTCTGCTGAATCTCAAGACACGGATAAGCTACACCTGGCGAATAAGCCAGCGAAAGATCTGTTTGAGTACGATAAGCCTTGGTGGGCTTCACTTCAATTTTGCCAGGACGCCCTGATTCATGATATTCAAGGGCGGCTTCTTTGGATATTTTTACCATAATATAAGGTGGTTTAATGTTATTTTATGCTATTTGACGCGCAAAATTACAAAAAACTATTGAAAAACGTATCGTTTTTTGTATATTTTTACTAACTTTGCAGCGAAAATTAATACATATGCATAAAATAAGAGAAACTACCGCGTACAAAAAAGCACTGAAAGGACGCATCCTAGAAGCTGCTATGAAGGCTTTTGCAGAGCGAGGTATCAAAGCTGTGAGAATGGACGACATCTCACAATCTTTGAGTATTTCGAAGCGCACGCTCTACGAAATCTACAGTGACAAGGAAGAACTGCTGTATCAGGGCGTCATGCTGTTCGACCAAAAGCAGAAGAAATCCATGAGTGCTTTTATACAAAAGGCTGATTCTGTTATGGATATCATTATTGAAACATATCAGCGCAGGGTGGTTAGGACAGGTTCTGTCAATCCGCTTTTTTATGAGGATATACAGAAATATCCCAAAGTCGTCGAATATTTAAATAATGAACGCGAGCGCACGTATAAATTTTTTATTGAGCTACTGAAACGTGGCGCTGACGAAGGTTATTTCCGTAACGATATAGACTTCGAACTTGTTTCACAAATGTTCAATGCCATTAATAGTTTTGTGATGACACAACACATGCTGAGTCGTTACACTATACAGCAAGTGTTTTCAAGCATGCTATTAGTACCTTTGCGCGGAATCTGTACCGAAAAGGGACTTAAGGTAATAGAAAACAACTTTAAAACTCAGTAAAAGACAGGGGCATCAATTGTTTGATACCTTCTAGGATAAATATATGACGCTGACCATAAAGCAAGATGCGTAATGGTTGATGGAAGCGCGTCTCCGTCTCTATAATGACCTGTCGGCACGTACCACACGGAGTGACAGGTTCTTCAAGAAGTTCACCTTTCTCATTTCTCGCTGCAATAGCAAGCATCGTCACTGGCTGATCGGGATACTGCGCACCTGCTGCAAATATGGCACTGCGTTCCGCACAGATACCGGCAGGGAATGCCGCATTTTCTTGATTGCAACCCATGATGGTCGTACCATCTTTCAATTGGATAGCCGCACCAACATGGAAATGGGAATGAGGTGCGTAGGAACGATCAGTTGCTGCAATAGCTTGTTCGACAAGTAATCGCTCAGCATCACTAAGTTCTGACATTTGAGCCACTTTTACAGTGGATTTAAGTACCAATTCTTCCATAATTTTAGATTTTTGTTGCAAATATAATTATTTTTCCTTACTTTTGCAAAATAATTAGCAATAAAAATTCATGAAACGGTACATATTTCTTCTTTTTGGTCTGTTTTCTGCCTTTTTGGGGGTTTTTGCACAGCAGGCTGTTTGGAACCAGCGTTTTCAAGATTATTTTGACACTTACAAGGATGTCGCTATCGATCAGATGCTCAGGTATCATATTCCGGCCAGCATCACGCTGGCACAGGGTGTACTGGAGTCTGGTGCCGGACGTAGCGAACTGACTCGCAGGTCCAACAATCACTTTGGCATCAAGTGTCACGGCTGGACTGGACGGAAGTCATACCACGACGATGACGAATTGGGTGAATGTTTCCGTGCATATGACAGTGCATACGAGAGCTATCAGGACCACTCTATTTTCCTTACCAGCAGCCAGCGATACAGCAGTCTGTTCCGTCTGAAGAGAACAGACTATAAAGGATGGGCACGCGGACTGAAGGCCTGCGGTTATGCCACCAGCCCCACCTACGCCACTCGCCTGATAGAAATTATCGAACTCTACAAGTTGTATCGCTATGACTCTGAGCACCACGTTGACAAGTATCAGTTGGAGCAGGTACGTCATCAGGGTGGCATCATACGACAAGTACACGAGTTCAATAACAACTATTATGTTGTGGCCAAGAAAGGTGATACATTTCGCAGCATTGCTGACGACACGGAAGTATCGTACCGCAAGCTCGCAAAGTTTAATGAGCGCGACAAGAATGATGTCTTGGAAGAGGGAGAATACGTCTGGCTACAGAAGAAGCGCCGTAAGGCACCAAAGGAATATAAGGGCTTTATTCATTATGTCAAGGATGGCGAATCGATGTACAGTATTGCCCAAAAGTATGGAATTCGCCTAAAGAACCTATACAAGATGAACCATCTGACACCCGACTACAGGATACGCGTGGGCGAACCGCTCAGAGTCAGATAGGTCAAGCATAAAGATTATTCACTAAACAGCTTGGCAAAGAAGTCGTCAAGATCCTTATCGAGCCCGGCCATCAGTTCTTCGTCTATGATGACCGTATCGTCGTCAGCCACATAGAGTTCGGCAACAGTTTCCTTGTCGTCATCCTCCAGGACCAGCGAGAAAGGCTTCAGTATCGACATTTTGTCAATACTGTTCTTGTGCTTATTGATGACTGTACGGAATGCTGACGTTGCGGCATCATAGAAATCGTCGTCCTTGTTGTCAATCCATTGTTCCACAACACAACGTGTCAATTCCTGATCATCGTCGTCAAACACCATTACCTCACCCGTATCCTGAGTTACACGGATATGGATATCAGTGAGTAAAGATGCTTCTTCCGTTTCAGGAAATTTTTCCGTTACTTTTCGAAGCGCACGTTCCAACTGCTGTAAGGTTTGATCTGTTGCTTTCATCGTTCTTTTTATTCATTTGACGATACAAAAGTAAGAAAAAGAACGGAATTCTGCAAACGATTGCGATATTTTTTTGAAAAAACCTATAATTTATGATTATTAATTCATAAATCTTTTGTACCTTTGCAAAATGTAAGGTAGACTTTACAAGCTAATGAGTACTAGAATAAGTCATTCGGGGATTATAGAGAGCATTGACGAGGGGTGTGTACACGTCAGAATTGTCCAAACGTCAGCATGTGTTGCCTGTAAGGTTGCAGGTTACTGCCATGCATCTGAGGCGAAAACGAAGATTGTCGACGTGTACCGTTCTGCCGGTGGTCTGAAAGTAGGCGATGCTGTAACGGTTACAGCATCTACGCAGATTGCAGCCCAAGCCTTGTTGTATGGCTTTGGCATTCCCTTTGTTCTGCTGGTATTGGTACTGGTCGTTGTATTAAAACTAACTGGCAATGAGGCCAGGGCAGGCTTAAGTGCGTTGGCATCCCTTCTGCCCTACTATAGTGTGCTATATTTTTTCCGCAATAAGTTGCGCGACAGGTTTGCTTTTGAAATAGAATAATCATTATAAAACTAAAACAAATAACAAAACAAGTATGAATTTCATTTTGATTGCAGTATTAGTACTGGGTGCTATCGGACTGATTGCCGCCCTCGTACTGTATGTCTGCTCCAAGAAGTTCTATGTCTACGAGGACCCTCGCATTGCTCAGGTTACTGAGCAGTTGCCTGGTGCCAACTGTGGCGGATGTGGCTTCGCTGGATGTGGTGGTCTGGCTGATGCACTGGTCAAGGGTGCTGATGCTGGTAGCCTCGACGGACTAATGTGTCCTGTCGGCGGACAAGAAGTGATGGGCAAAGTAGCCGACCTTCTGGGTATGGCTATTGCCAACGGTGAACCGAAGGTAGCCGTTGTACGTTGTAACGGAACATGTGCTTTGCGCCCGAAAATCGCTGAGTACAGTGGTCTGCGCACCTGTGCAGCCATGAACTCCTGTGGTGCTGGTGAGACAGCTTGTGGATTTGGTTGTCTGGGCTGTGGCGACTGTGTCGCTGCCTGCCAGTTCGATGCCATCCACATGAATCCTGAGACGGGTCTGCCTGAGGTCGATGAAGAAAAGTGTGTGGCTTGTGGCGCTTGCGTCAAGGCATGTCCGCGTAACATCATCGAGCTTCGCAAAAAGGGTCCGAAGGGGCGTCGCGTGTTCGTTTCGTGTGTCAACAAGGACAAAGGGCCTGTAGCCATGAAGGCTTGTAAGGCCGCCTGTATCGGTTGTGGCAAGTGCGAGAAGGAGTGTAAGTTCGAAGCTATTAAGATTGAGAACAATGTCTGCTACATTGACCACGAGAAGTGCCGCATCTGTCGTAAGTGCGTGGCCGTATGTCCCACAGGTGCCATCCACGCTGTCAATTTCCCCGCCCCTAAACCTGCGCCAGAAACTACTGAACCTAGTACTACTAGTCAGACTAGTACAACTAGCAACGAAGAAAGAAAGGAGGAACAAGCATGAACGTAAAGACATTCCGTATTGGTGGTGTACACCCCGAAGAGAATAAGCTGACCCATGATGCCGTGACACAGGTCGCTGCACTGCCTAAGCAGGCCATTTTTCCACTTGGTCAGCATATTGGTGCACCTGCTAAACCTGTAGTTGCCAAGGGCGACAAGGTCAAGGTTGGTACAATGATTGCCGAGGCTGGTGGTTTTGTGTCGGCTCCTATTTATTCGTCAGTCAGTGGTACCGTCTTCAAGATTGATACCGCTATCGACGCTACCGGCTATCGTAAGCCCGTGATTATTATTAATGTAGAGGGCGACGAGTGGGAAGAGACCATCGACCGCTCTGATAAGCTGGAACTGGTAAAGGACCATCCCGAACTGACACCCGAGGAAATCGTTGAGCGCATCAAGACGGCAGGCGTCGTGGGTATGGGCGGTGCCTGTTTCCCCACATTCATCAAGCTCTGCCCTCCCCCAACGGCTAAGGCTGAGTGCGTCATTATCAACGCCGTAGAATGCGAGCCCTACATTACTGCCGACTTCCGTCTGATGATGGAGCATGCCGACGAGATTCTCGTTGGTCTGGAGCTGTTGATGAAGGGTGCCAAGGTGACTAAGGGCTACATTGGTATCGAGACTAACAAGATGCCTGCTATCGAACTGCTGACTAAGAAGTGTGAGGAAGTATTCGGGAAAACCGAATACACCGTCGAGGTTGTGCCCTTGAAGCAGCGCTATCCGCAGGGCGGTGAGAAGCAGCTCGTAGATGCTGTCATCAATCGTCAGGTGCCAGCACCTCCCGCTATTCCTGTCAACGTGGGTGCCATCGTGCAGAACGTAGGAACGGCCTTTGCCGTTTACGAGGCTGTCATGAAGCGCAAGCCTCTGTTTGAGCGTTATACCACCGTAACGGGTAAGAAGTTGGCAAATCCTGGCAACTTCCTAGTCCGCATGGGTACGCCGATGAAGGACCTCATCGATGCTTGTGGCGGTATGCCTGAAGGCGACAACAAGTTGCTGGCTGGTGGTCCAATGATGGGTAAAGCGCTGACGTCGACAGAAGTGCCCATCTGCAAGGGTACCAACTCCGTGACCATCATCTCTGGGGAAGAGGCTTTCCGCAAGGAGCCTAACCCCTGTATCCGCTGTGCCAAGTGTGTCTCTGCCTGTCCGATGGGCTTGGAGCCCTACCTGTTGGCAAAGCTCGCTGCCGTCAAGAACTGGGAACGTGCCGAGAAGGAAGAGGTTGTCAGCTGTATCGAGTGTGGCTCGTGCCAATTTACGTGTCCGGCCCACCGTCCGTTGCTCGACAACATCCGTCAGGCCAAGTCAACCGTTATGGGTATTATCCGCGCTCGTGCAGCTGCGGCTCAGAAAAAGTAAAAAGGTAAAAAAAGTAAAAGTAAAAATACAATGGGAAAATTAATTGTATCACTTTCGCCTCACGCACACGGAACGGATACCGTCGAGAAGAACATGTACGGGGTCATCATTGCCCTGGTACCTGCTCTGCTCGTGTCGTTCTGGTTTTTCGGCATTGGCTCGGCCATTGTCTGTGCAACGAGCATCGTGGCCTGTGTCTTCTTCGAGTGGGCCATCAATAAGTTTATGCTCAAGAACGAGCGCAATACGGTGCTGGACGGTTCGGCTGTCCTAACAGGTCTGCTGCTCGGCATGAACCTCCCCAGCAACCTGCCCATCTGGATTATTATCATCGGTGCTTTGTTCGCCATTGGTGTGGGCAAGATGTCCTTTGGTGGTCTGGGTAATAACCTCTTCAATCCTGCACTCGTAGGTCGTTGTGCACTACTGGTGGCCTTCCCCGCTCAGATGACCACATGGCCTAAGATTGGCCAACACTGGTCTTATCTGGATGCAGAAACAGGTGCTACGCCGCTGACCATCATGCAGGATGCTATCAAGCATGGCGATGCCTCGATTCTCGACCAGCTGCCCTCGTCACTTGATCTCTTCCTCGGTAACCATCCCGACGGTGCTGGTGCTATGGGCGAAATCTGTGCACTGGCCCTGCTGCTGGGTCTGGTCTATATGCTATGGAAGAAGATCATCACCTGGCATATCCCCGTTTCCATCATCGCTACAGTGTTCGTGTTCAGCGGACTCTGCCATCTGGCCAGTCCCGCCTACGCCGACCCCATCAGCGTCATCTTCTCGGGTGGTTTGATGCTCGGTGCCATCTTCATGGCTACCGACTACGTCACCTCGCCGATGACCGCCAAGGGACAGCTTATCTATGGTGTCTGCATCGGTTTCCTGACCGTCGTCATCCGCAACTGGGGTGCTTATCCTGAGGGTATGTCGTTCGCTATTCTCATCATGAATGCCTTCACACCGCTCATCAACACTTATGTCAAACCAAAACGTTTCGGGGAGGTTGCAAAATGAAAAAGCTTGAATCATCATTATTGAATATGACGCTGGTGCTCACGTTGGTGGCAGTCGTCATGGGTGGTATCCTCGCCTTTGTGAACCATCTCACCGAAGGTCCTATCCAAGAACAGAAAGAGAAAGCGCTGGCCGACGGTATCAAGACCGTCATGGTTTGCAACGATTTAGTCGTTGCAGAGCCTGTGGAGGTGAAGCAGAACATTGACGGCAAGGAGTACACCTTTATTATATATAATGTGAAGGACGCTCAGGGCAAGGACCTTGGTGCAGCCGTACAGTCTGCCACCATGGGCTTTGGCGGTGACCTGAAGGTACTCGTTGGTTTCAATCCCGAAGGCAACATCCTCGGCTACACGCTGTTGGAGCATGCTGAGACGCCAGGATTGGGTGCCAAGGCCGACCAGTGGTTCCAGAAGGGCCAGAAGGGCGACATTATCGGCAAGGACCCCAAGGAGCCTCTGACCGTATCGAAGGACGGTGGACAGGTCGATGCCATCACCGCCTCGACTATCACCTCTCGCGCCTTCCTGAAGGCTGTCAACCAAGCTTACAACGCCTATAAGGTCACACCTGTAGACGGTGAAAGCGGAGCAACGAAACAAGAAAAAGAAGAGAAGGAGGACTAAGTATGAGTTACATAGATATTATTAAGAATGGCATCGTCAAGGAGAACCCCACGTTCGTCCTGATGCTCGGTATGTGTCCCACGCTGGCCACTACCACCAGTGCCATGAACGGTATGTCGATGGGACTGGCCACGATGGCTGTGCTCATCTGCACCAACGTTGTGATTTCATGTTTGAAGTCGGTCACGCCCGATAAGGTACGCATCCCTGTATTCATCGTCGTCATTGCCGCCTTCGTCACTATCCTGCAGCTCGTCATCAAGGCCTTCCTGCCCGACATCGACGCTGCCCTCGGACTGTTCATACCCCTGATTGTTGTAAACTGTATCATCCTCGGACGTGCTGAGGGCTTCGCCTCTAAGAACTCGCCTGTAGCATCACTCTTCGACGGCATCGGCATCGGACTTGGCTTCACGCTGGGTCTCACCTTGCTGGGCATCTGTCGTGAACTGCTGGGTTCTGGTTCCATCTTCGGACTGACTCTGCTGCCTGAGACTTACAACATCCTGCTTTTCGTGCTCCCTCCGGGTGCATTCATCATGCTGGGATTCCTCATCGCGATTGTTAACAAGCTACGCAATTCGTAATAACGTAATAACGACAACTATGGAATATATTTTGATTTTCATCAGCGCGATATTTGTCAACAATATCATCCTGTCGCAGTTCCTTGGCATCTGTCCTTTCCTGGGCGTTTCCAAGAAGGTCGAAACATCTCTGGGCATGTCGGCAGCCGTAGCATTCGTATTAACTCTGGCCACTATCGTGACTTGGCTGGTACAGAAGTTCGTGCTCGACGCCTTTGGCTTGCAATATCTGCAGACCATCGCCTTCATCCTCGTCATCGCCTCACTTGTACAGATGGTCGAGATTATTCTCAAGAAGGTATCGCCCGCACTCTATCAAGCGCTGGGCATCTTCCTGCCCCTGATTACCACCAACTGTGCTGTGCTTGGTGTTGCCATCCTCTGCATACAGAAGGACTACGACCTGCTACAGAGCGTGGTCTACGCCTTCTCTACAGCTATCGGTTTCGGACTAGCCTTGACCGTCTTTGCCGGTATGCGCGAACAGCTAGAGCTCGTCACCGTCCCCAAGGGTATGCGTGGCATGGCCATCGTCATGCTCTCTGCCGGTCTGCTCTCTTTGGCTTTCATGGGTTTCTCGGGTGTCGACGGTGGTCTGAAGGTTCTATTCGGACTGAACTAATCACAAGAGTTCTCACAACAAATATCGGCAAGTCTTCGCATGGGGGCCTGCCGATATTTGTTATATCGAGATTTCCAAAACTCTTCAGGCAGCTTTCTACGGGATTGTTACCTACAGCATCCTCTAATGCGACTATTGCGACGTTTGCGACTATCAATATATATAAGTACATAAAAAATAGGGAAAAGGCATTATTTTCCTTTTTCCTATTTTATTTATAGTCTATGAAATCAATAGTCGCAAACGTCGCAAAACTAACCCAAAGAGGTTTCATCTATGCCGTCCGAAAGCACCGCAACCCTCGTCCCATCCCTTTGCGCGCAGGCTCCGATACGTACCGCACAAGGGCTCCGATAGCTTCGGACGAAGCGGCTGGTACTTTGGGGCGATGAGGACCTAGTACAAAACAAATCCCCAGAAGCAATCAGTGCCCCTGGGGATTCTAATATAGTAGTTTCCTGTCTTGTATTCGCTTTAGAAGAAAAGGTAGCGGTTGTCCTTGACGTCAGCCTTTTGGACAAGCTCGTACATGAAGCGGCCAGCGGCCTGTACAGCCTGCTGCTGCATCTGCTGCATCTGCTGCTTCTCATCATACTTAGCACCCTCGCGCTGCTTCTTGTTGAGCACCTGGAAGAGGTATGCGCCACCCTTACCCTTAACCACTGCGGGCGAGAACTGACCAGCCTTGACAGCCGATACAGCACCGCTCAAGGCAGCCTCTGAAGAACCTGCAGCCTGTACAAAGACAGGAGCGGCGAAAGTAATTTGCTTGACGCTGTCGATAGTAGCGCCCTTGGCCTTAGCGTCGGCAATAGACTTGACACCAGTTAACTTCTCAGAGAGCTTCTGGAACTTTTTGTCGTTCATAACCTCAGTCTTCAGCACATTCTTCACCTGCTCGTCATTAGCATCACGATAACCCTCGGGATGAACGGCGGTCAGGGCTACAACCATCAGGTGGTCGTTGTTACCACACTCGTAGAGGGGTGATACATCGCCTGCCTTCGAGTCGAAGATCCACTTCATAGCCTCACGGGTGGCACGCAGACCAGCCACGGTGTGCTCAGAGTTGTAGAGGTCCTTGCGCTCCTGAACACGGAAGCCGAACTTCTGGGCGTTCTTCTCCAGAGCGTCGAGGGTCTTGTTCTCGCTGACGTACTGGCTGAACTTGTTGTAAGCATCGCTATATGTACCCTTCGAGAAGTCGATGGTGTGCTTGATGATAGCTACGTCGTACTTAGTCACGATGGCTTTACGGTCAGTCACCTGGACAACAATGTTGCCGTTGGTGAACTCAACGTTCTTCAGTTCGTTGGGCTGCAGCGTATTGAGGGTCTCAATATAGTTCTTAGAGTCGGCATCGATGGTCTGTGAACGCTCATACATTTGTGAGGTCATCCACTGCTTCTCTGCGGTCTGACCGTACTTCTTGGCCAGAGCCTCGAAGTCAGCACCATCTTTCAGAGCGGTATAGATGCTGTCGGCACGCTTGTGAGCCTCATCAGGAGTAGCACCGCCAACCTGAATGGCACGGAACTCGATAGAGTCGGGCAACTGAGCCTTGGCAACGAGCTTCACCACGTTGTAGGTATTGTCGTAGACAGTCTCGAACGGAGCTGTAATCTGCCCAACCTGCATAGAGTCAACCTTAGCGGCGATGTCGCTGGGCAGAGCAGAACGCGTCACAGCCAAACCTGTGTAGGGAACCTGCGACTGAGCCTTGCGCACAACCTCGGCGGGCACCTGACCAGCCTCCAGTTGCTGCTGAGCGTCCTTCATTGTCTTCATCAGACCATCACGGTCGGCCTTAGAAGCTACTACCTGGAAGTCAACGTACTTGATATCGCGGCTCTCGGTGTACTGGTGGAACATCTCCTTCAGCTCGCCATACTTTGCCTTCAAGTCGGCATCGGTAGGCTCTACCTCGCTGTCCTTAATGCTGCTGTAAGGCAGTACGGCCAACTGGATGTCACTCTCCTCATTGCGAGCATCGAAAGCCATCTTGGCAGATACGGGGTTCGATATGAGGCACTGGCTGAGCAGGCTCTGATACTTGCTAGTCAGGAGGTTCTGACGCAACATCTTCTCCATGAATTTCCAATACTTATAGATGCGGTCGTACTGCTCGAGTTGCTGACCACCCTGCGACTGCATCTTCTTGTAGTCGGCCAGGAACTTGGTGAGCTGAGTAGCATCGAAGCGACCAGTCTGCTGATTGACGAACGGAGTCTGCATCAGCATAGGGTTAGTACCAGTCTTCAGCACGTTCTGCAACTCCTCGTCAGTCACGGTGAGACCCACCTTAGCGGCCTCAGTCTCGATAACGGTGTTGGTGACAAACTGTTGCCAAACCTGATCCTTTACCTGGTTGAGCTCCTCCTCAGAGAGATTGTCGCGACCCTGAGTCATCTTGATGACCTCCTGGTACTCGTCGACAAGACTCTGGAAGTCCTGCACGGAAATTTTCTTACCTAACACTTCGCCGACCTGCTGACGCTTCTCGTTGCTTGTGGCTTCACAAGAACGGAACATCTCCTCGGCAATGAATGCAAACAGGGCCAGACCGATTACAGTAGCGAGTACTGGTCCCCAGCTTCTAATTTTACCAATTGCTGCCATTTTTTAGCTTTTAATTTTTATGTTTTTATTGTTATTTCTTTAAGTTTTGTCAATTCAGCCTGCAAAATTACTAAATTTCGCGCGAAATTCTGCAAGTTTTTGCGAAAAAATAATGATTTCATCATTTATCGCCCATCTTTATCCATAATTTTCAGTCGTACGAGCTCTATTTTAGTCATTGTATTTTTCACGATTTTGAACTCGAAACGCCCGATGCGTACCACCTCATTGAGTTTGGGGAACGACTGGTATTCGTGCAGGATAAGTCCGCCGACGGTCATGTAATCGTCACTCTCTGGCAAGTCGAGATCGAAGAGTTCATTGACCTTCTCAATCTCCAGACGACCAGAGAGCATGTAGTCACCGTCCGGCAACTGCTTGGCCACATACTTCTGCGAGTCATGTTCGTCCTCAATGTCACCAGTAATCTCCTCGACGATGTCCTCCAGAGACACCAGCCCACTGGTACCACCAAATTCGTCAATGACCACGCCCAGCGACTTCTTCTGTTGCAGAAAGATGGACATAAGTTTGCGAGCCGCCATCGTTTCGGGCACGTAAGGCATGTCACGTACCAGCGAGTCGAGCTTCTCAGGCAACGGTCGGAAGAGGTCACTGGAGTGTATGTAGCCCACAATATGGTCGATGTCCTCACGGTAAACCACTATCTTAGAGTGGCCGCTCTCAATGAACTTGTTTTTCAACTGTTCGACGCTACACTCCTCCAGATCGACGGCATCAATCTCCGTACGTGGCACCATGCAGTCGCGCACCTTGGTATCTGCAAAATCGAGAGCGTTATGAAACAGTTCCACTTCGTCTTCTATCTCATCGTCGTTGGAGGCATTGTCGATGCTCGACTGCACTAGGTAGTCCAAGTCGACCTTCGTAAACTCCTTACCCTCAACCTCTTTCGGCATCCTTACACCTACCAGGCGCAACAGTCCGCGCGACAGCATCGTGGCAAAGCGCGACACGGGCCACAGCAGAATGTAACACAGATAGGCCGGTACGGCAAAGAACGTCAGCAGACCGTTAGGATTCGACTTAAAAATGGTCTTGGGCAGGAATTCACCCGTAAACAGCACGATGAGCGTCGACAGTAGCGTGTCGCACGTCATACGAACGCCATCACTGAACGTAGAGAACAACGTGGTATCAAAGATCTTGGCAAACAGGATGCCGTAGACCACCAACGCAATGTTGTTACCCACGAGCATGGTGCTAATGAAGTTATTAGGATGACTGTAGAACATGTCTAGCGCACGCTGTGCAAGACTGTTCTTCTCCTTATCCATCTCAAAACGCAAACGGTTGCTCGACACAAAGGCTATCTCCATACCTGAAAAGAAGGCGGAGAAGACCATTGTTATGAGTAGTCCTATGATGAGATTCGTCATGGCTGATAAACTGATTTCTGTGCAGCCTTGTGGCGCGAAGCAGCCTGACGCACGGGTATGGCCGGCGCAGTAGTATCGGCTGGTGCTGCTGATGAAGTATTGGAGGCCTGCTGTTCCTGATTACCCTCCATATCCTCTGACTGGAACGAGCCCTCAGAGTTGCTAACATCGTAATGAGTCATGTGTTCGTCGCTGCGGAAACGTGTGCCCTCTAAGGTGCGTTCAGGCGTCACCACACGCGAGAACTTATTGGAGTAGAACTCGTGCCTAATGCCGTCCCAGAAGAACTCCTCGCTGGTGAATATGAGACCGTTGACATTGCGTATCAGCACGCGGCCACGCAGCTCCCAAAGTTTCTGCTGTTCGTAATACCATGCACTGTCGGCCTGAATATAGCCCTCAACATGGAACTGCTCGTCGAACTGCTCCATGAAGATGCCTTTTTCGAACGTCCAGCGGGGTGGCTGGCGCACGGTGTTGACATCCCACCGTTCGGCCACAATCTTATATTTGATAACGCCTGAGTCGGAGATAAGCGTGTTGACCCCGTAGCTAGTCATTACAGACACAGAGTCGCGTTCGTAGATGGCAGGAGCCGTATGGGTCTTCTGCTCGTCACAGGCAGCGATACACGCACTCAGTGCCACCGCTCCCAACACGTACCGGAATATGTGCGTTAATCCACTTTCCACTTGGCAAACCAACGCTCGTTGAAGGTTAATCCGATATTAATACGGAAAGTGTTCTCCTTGATAAAGTCCTTCGTAGAACTATTGACCCACTGAGCCGAGATGTTTAGCAAGGAACGATTGTTCCACGAATTGATTATGGGAATAGCGAAACCAGCACTCAGCACGAACTCATGAGGACCTTTCTCACCGCCCCTTATATTATAATAAGGTGTAGCATACGAGGCACCCACCTTATAATGAATGCTCTTGAAGAACGAGCGACGTACCATCGCATTGGGCTCTGGTATCCAGTCGGCTCCAATCGTCACCTTATGACGGTCACGCAGTGCCGAATTCGACATCACATAACGATAGTTTGTCTCGTCAGAATACGGGAAAGCCAGATTACCCCAACGTTCGTAGGCGTAGTCAAGGCCGACTGTCAAGCTCTTCTTATGAACCAACGCTGCACCAATACCAAAGCTCATCGGCAGTTCAAAAGCATTGCTGAGTGTCACCGTTGCAGTATCGGTTTTGGACGTCTCTGAATCAGTAGTCAAAATAGCCATGTCGGCATCAGCACCCAACTTGTGGCCAACACCAAAAGTAGCACCAACGGTTAGGACATTGTCCTTGTTAAGAGCAAACTGACCTTGGGCACCAAAATCAAGCTTATACGAACTGATTTTTGTTTCATATGCCTTCAGCATGACATTCAGATGGCTTTCATTACCCGCAGCAATACCAAGCGACTTTTCGTAATTGCCCCAAAAATAGGATAAGTTGGCACCTACGGAAAAACCCTTAACCACCTCATAACCGACACCCAAATAGGCTTGACTGAAACCGCCGCTGCCTAAATAGGTCATAATTGAGGTAAGACTAGAATTTGGGGTGGTCTCCTTTGAGGAAAAATCGTATCCAACATTAGTATATGGCGCCACACCCACGCAGACGCCCATCTTAGGCATCACACGGAATAGGGCTGCCGCATATTCGAAGTCGGCCGTTTTGCGGTTCATCTTCTTGCCGCCCTCCTTGAAGTTCGTAATCTCGCCACTTATGCCCAAATCAAATATCATTGTCAGCGAGTCGACAGCCGAATAAGAAGCCGGATTAAGCATGTTCACGATAGTTCCGCCACGCAAACCTAATGCTAAACCACTCATACCGCGGTTGAAACCCTGCGACTGGTCGGCCAGCACACCCAGTCCATATTGACTATAGGGTGACAGTGTTTTACTAATCTGAGCCATGCCAGATAAAGTGACCGCACCCGTCAGAATCATTGCAAAAAGTCGTTTATTCATCTTTGTTTTTATAATCATATCGATTTCGGCTTGCAAAATTATTGAAAAAAATCGAAATAAACGCACGATAAATGGAAAATATAGCGTAATTTTGCATCGTGAAACATTTAAAAACCGTTTTTAATGCTCTTTTAGGGAGCTTTTTAACATTATTAGCAGGTTTTTCTGTACCAGCACAAGCACAGAACGACTCTCTTTTGGCAACGATGGACTCAGTGGAAGTGAGTCTGCTGACCTGTCAACCCCACGACGAAGTATACAGCCTCTACGGTCATACAGCCATCCGTTATCATGATTTTCACCAGAAGGGTAGCGTAGATGCTGCTTTCAACTATGGTGTGTTCAACTTTCAAGCGCCCCACTTTGTGGCACGCTTTGTGTTCGGACTGACCGACTATGAACTGGGGGCCTTCCCTTACCGTTTGTTCAAAGGCGAGTATCGACGTTTTGGCAGCATGGTGACCGAGCAGGTGTTAAACCTAACTAACGAAGAGAAGCTAAGACTGCGTGATGCTTTGGGAGAGAATCTGCGCCCAGAAAACCGTATATACCGTTACAACTATTTCTATAACAACTGTACGACGAAGGCTCGCGACATCATTGAGCAATGCATCAACGGAAAAGTGGAATACACTGAGCGTAAAGATTATACACCAACATACCGTGACATGATTCATGATATGACAGAGCGTAATATCTGGTCGCGATGGGGCAACGATTTGCTGCTGGGCATCAAGGCCGACCAACCTACCACACAGCGCCAGCAAGAGTTCCTGCCGCATAACCTGATGTATGACTTCGATCGTGCCCAAATATACGAGAATGGCAATTACCGTCCGCTGGTGAAAGAGCGTCGCGTCAGTGTGCCGGCAGGCGTACAGATGCATGAGCCTGGATTCCCCTTATCGCCCCTGCAATGCTTCATTGCCCTGTTGGCTGTCGGACTCGTCCTGTTTATCATTCAGTGGCGAATGCACCGCATCTTCGTCGTCTGGGAAGTCCTGCTAATGCTAGCAACGGGCATCATCGGCATTGTTCTGACATTGATGTTGTTCTCACAACATCCGACAGTAAGCCTTAATCTGCAGATCATCCTGCTCAATCCCCTGCCCTTCTTCTTCCTTTGGCCCGTTATCAAAGGGAAGAAAACCATCTATTGGAGTATTACTGTTGTCCTTGCGTCACTATTCCTAATAGGCGGGGCATTCCAGTCGTATGCTGAGGGCATCTGGACTTTGGCACTCTGTTTGCTGTTACAAGGTTACTTACACATAATAAGGAAGCATTAATGAGAAACAGGTATCTGTACATCACGCTGCTAGCCATCCTAGGATTCAGTGCAGAAAGCCAAGGACTGGCCATACGCCAGACACCTCGTTTGGTGGTCAGCATCCAGATAGACCAACTGACCTCCGATGCGCTGGAGAACTATGCTCCTGCCTACGGAGACGACGGATTGCGCCGTCTGCTCAATCAGGGTCTGGTGTTCAAGCATGCCTCCTACACTTTCGAGCCAGTCGATGCGGCTTCTGCATCGGCCACGATAGCAACAGGTTCTACGCCCTACTATCACGGTATTACGGCTTCAGAGTGGTTCTCGCGCGAAGCCATGCGCCAGCTGGACATCCTCTACGACCGCGAGCACAAGCAATCGCCTGCACAGCTGATGGTATCAACACTAGGCGACGAAATGAAGGTAGCCACAGACGGTGCATCACGCGTCTACGCTTTTGCACCCACAGCCGAATGTGCCATTTTGTCAGCCGGACATGCTGCCGACGGTGCCGCATGGATACAGCAAGGCCACTGGAAGATGAGCAGCTACTATGCGCCAGTAGACTACTGGCTGCGGGGATTCTGCCGCGACTATGTACCTGATGCTGACACCAACATGAGTGTGGCCAAAGCAGCCGTATTCTGCATTGATAAGACCACTGTCGGACAGGACGACAACGTTGACCTGCTTAGTATTTCGTTGACCGTCAAGCCCACGATAGACAGCTATCTTTCACTCGATCAGTCGCTGGCCTTCATTATTAACGGCATTACCAGCAGAATTCCTTTAGAGCGCATATTGTTTGTGGTCACCTGCACTGGTATTCGCGAAGAAGAAGAAAACGACAACAGCAACAACGAGCGCTTCCGTATTCCTTCTGGAAAATTCTACACTGGTAGGACTGCAGGCCTGCTCAACATGTATCTGGGGGCTGTCTATGGTTCGGCTCAGTATATTGAGGCTAACTACAAGAATCAACTGTTCCTGAACCACAAGTTGATAGAAAGCAAAAATATCAACATGGGCGACATACTGCGACAGTCTCAGGAGTTCTTGTTACAAATGGCTGGCGTACGCAATGTCTACACCTCTCACCAACTGATGACCAGCGACAGTCCCAAGCTGGAGCGTATTCGGAACGGCCATTGTGTAGACCGCTCAGGCGATCTCATCATAGAGGTGGCACCAGGTTGGAAGATTATCAACGAAGATACCAAAACATCTTACACTTCGCGCTCTGCTTTGGCTCAGTTTCCTATCATTTTCTTTGGAAACGAGCTACCTGCACAGCAAGTAGAACGCCCTGTTACGACAGAACATATTGCTCCAACAGTGGCACGCTGCATCCGCATCAGAGCACCCAATGCCTGCCAAGCAGAACCGCTTTTCTAGCGAATAGTGGAAAGTGAATAGTGAAAAATTTGCTTCAGCTTCACAAATTTCTCATTTTCCATTTCTCATTTCTCATTTATTTTGCGTACCTTTGCACGCGTTTTGTATAATGTATAAAAATAAAAATAAATAAATATATGAATTTCAACAAGTTTTTACGTTCGTTGTTTGGCGATAAGTCGTCACGCGACATGAAGCTCATTCAGCCACTTGTAGAGAAAGTGAAGGCTGTATATCCTGAGATTCAGAAGCTAGACAACGACCAGCTGCGCCAGCGCACTAAAGAGATTCAGCGCCTAGTGCAAGACTCTGCCCAGAAGCAGAAAGAAGAGATTAACAAACTGAAGGCCACCATTGAGGATACACCTATCGACGAGCGTGCCGACATTTTTGCCCAGATAGACAAGCTGGAGAAGGAAGTTCTCGACATCTACGAGAAGGCACTGGATGAGGTGATGCCAGAGGTATTCTCTATCGTCAAAGAGACTGCACGCCGCTTTGCCGAGAACGAGGAGACCATTGTGACGGCTACAGACTTCGACCGTGAACTGGCTGGCGATCCACGCAAGGACTTCATCACCATCGATGGCGACAAGGCCATCTACCATAACCACTGGACAGCAGGCGGTAACGACCTGAAGTGGGAAATGGTTCACTACGACGTACAGCTGTTTGGTGGTGTCGTTCTGCATCAAGGTAAGATTGCCGAGATGGCTACGGGTGAAGGTAAGACACTGGTCGCTACCCTACCCGTCTTCCTGAACGCACTGACAGGCAATGGTGTTCACGTGGTAACGGTCAACGACTATCTGGCTAAGCGTGACTCTGAGTGGATGGGACCGCTTTATATGTTCCACGGACTGAGCGTCGACTGTATCGACAAGCACCAGCCAAACTCTGAGGCTCGTCGCAAGGCCTATCAGGCTGATATTACGTTTGGTACCAACAATGAGTTTGGTTTCGACTACCTGCGCGACAACATGGCTATTTCGCCCTCTGACCTCGTGCAGCGCGCTCACAACTACGCCATTGTCGACGAGGTGGACTCCGTGTTGATTGATGATGCCCGTACGCCTCTGATTATCTCTGGTCCTGTGCCCAAGGGCGACGACCAGATGTTCGAGGAGTATCAGCCCTTGGTAGAGAAACTGGTAGGCGTGCAGAAGCAGTTAGCTACACAGTATCTGGCCGATGCCAAGCAGAAGATTACAGAAGGTAACCGTCTGATAGAGTCAGGTCAGAAGAAGGATGGTCAGCAGATGCTGGACGAAGGTTTCCTGGCTCTGTACCGTTCGCACAAGTGTATGCCTAAGAACAAGCCCCTCATCAAGTACCTCTCTGAGGAAGGTATCAAGAGCGGTATGCTGAAGACTGAGGAGACATATATGGAGAACAACAACCGCCGTATGCCTGAGGTTGTAGAACCCCTCTACTTTGTAGTCGACGAGAAGCTGAACTCTTGCGACCTGACGGATAAGGGTACGGCTTGGTTGGCTGGACAGGTGAACGATAAGGACCTGTTTGTGTTGCCTGACATCACGTCACAGTTGTCTGCCCTTGAGGGTGAGACTAACCTCACGGACGAGGAGCGCATCAACAAGAAGGACGAGATGCTACAGCACTATGCCGTCCAGTCGGAGCGCGTTCATACCCTGCAGCAGTTGCTGAAGGCCTACTGTATGTTCAACAAGGACGACGAGTATGTGGTCATCGATGGTGAAGTGAAGATCGTTGACGAGCAGACTGGTCGTATCATGGAAGGACGTCGCTGGAGTGATGGTCTGCATCAGGCTGTCGAGGCTAAGGAACATGTGAAGGTCGAGGCTGCTACACAGACCTTTGCCACCATCACCCTGCAGAACTACTTCCGCATGTATCACAAGCTGGCCGGTATGACGGGTACAGCTATTACAGAGGCTGGCGAGTTGTGGGACATCTACAAACTCGACGTGGTGGAGATTCCAACCAACAAGCCCGTCATTCGTAACGACATGGACGACCGTATCTACAAGACCGCTCGTGAAAAGTACCGTGCTGTCATTGAGGAAGTCGTGAAGATGCGCAATGCCGGACGTCCTACACTAATTGGTACGACATCCGTAGAAATCTCTGAGCTCTTGAGCCGTATGCTCGACATGTATCAGGATCCTGAGACTGGTAAGCGCGAGGGTATTCCTCATCAGGTGCTGAATGCTAAGTTGCACCAGAAGGAGGCCGACATCGTGGCTCTGGCTGGTCAGCAGGACTCGAACGGTAAGGGTGCTGTGACCATCGCTACCAACATGGCTGGTCGTGGTACCGATATTAAGCTGTCGCCTGAGGTAAAAGCTGCTGGTGGTCTGGCCATCATCGGTACTGAGCGTCACGAGTCACGTCGTGTAGACCGTCAGTTGCGTGGTCGTGCAGGACGTCAGGGTGACCCAGGATCTTCGCTGTTCTTCATTTCTCTGGAGGACAAACTGATGCGTTTGTTCGGCTCTGAGCGTATTGCCTCAGTCATGGACCGTCTTGGTTTCAAGGAGGGCGAGATGCTGGAAAGTCCGATGATTTCGAAGCAGGTAGAGCGTGCACAGAAGAAGGTCGAGGAGAACAACTTCGGCATTCGTAAGCGCTTGTTGGAGTACGATGACGTTATGAACAAGCAGCGTACTGTTGTCTATTCAAAGCGTCGTCACGCCCTCATGGGTGAACGTATCGGCATGGACATCTCGAACACTATCTGGGACCGTGTAGTGAACATCATAGAAACGAACGACTACGAGGGCTGCAAGGAGCAGTTCATCAAGGTGTTTGCCATGGAGTGTCCTTTCTCAAGCGATGAGTTTATCAATAAGAACCACGAGGAACTTGAAGAAGAGGTATTCCAGGTGGCTATGGGTAACTTCAAGCGCAAGATGGAGCACATCTGCGAGGTAGCTCAGCCCGTCATCAAACAGGTTTACGAGAATCAGGGTGCCATGTACGAGCGTATCGCAGTGCCCTTGACAGACGGTCGCCACATGTATAATATCTCGTGTAACCTGAAAGAGGCCTACGAGAGCGAGAGTAAGACTGTCGTCAAAGAGTTCCAGAAACAGATTCTGCTGCACATCATTGACGATGCGTGGAAGGAGAACCTGCGCGAGCTCGACGAACTGAAGCACTCCGTACAGAACGCCTCATACGAGCAGAAAGACCCATTGCTCATCTTTAAACTGGAGAGCGTGAAGTTGTTCGACAACATGGTAAACACCATGAACAATCGCTCTGTGTCGATTCTGATGCGTGCCCAGATTCCTGTCGTTCAAGAGTTGCAGGAGGCAGCACCTGAGGAGCACACCCAGCGTCAGCAATACACTGAGTCGAAGCAGAGCCTGACGCAGGAGCAGATGACTGATCCTAATCAGGCTGCAGCAGCTGCTCAGGATACCCGTGCACAGCAGCCTCGCACACCTATCGTCAGGGATAAATTGCCTGGACGTAACGATCCTTGTCCATGCGGATCAGGCAAGAAGTTCAAGAACTGTCACGGACGCGGCTTAGTATAATCTAGTTCAACTAGAAACTCTAGAAATACTAGAATTATGATTAAGATAGACAATCTCAAGAAACAGTTTGGCGAGACATGCGCCTGCGATATCCCCTCGTTTACCATTAACGACGGGGATATCCTAGGACTCGTGGGTAACAACGGTGCAGGTAAGACGACGCTCTTCCGCTTGTTGCTCGACCTGCTGAAGGCCGACGAAGGCAGCGTGGAGTACGTGTTCACACCCGACGGAGAACCGTCTGGCACTGTGGCAGGTTCTCCCGTCACTACTCCTGACGCATCCGTGTTGGGTATCAACCCCGCTGAAAGCGAAGCATGGAAACAGCACGTGGGTGCCTACATTGACCAAGGTTTCCTCATCGATTTCCTAACCCCCGAAGAGTATTTCGCCTTTTTGGGTAAGATATCGGGCATGAAACAGGCTGAGGTTGACGAGCGCCTGCAACAGTTTGAGCGCTTTGCCAACGGAGAGATTTTCGGACAGAAGAAGCTTATCCGCAATCTCTCGGCAGGTAACACCATGAAGGTGGGCATCATCTCTGCCCTCCTGCGCCAGCCCAAGACGGTGATTCTGGACGAGCCCTTCAACTTCCTTGACCCCACGAGTCAGTTGGTGTTGAAACACCTGTTGCGCGACTATGCAGCCAATACAGGTGCCACAATTCTCATCTCGAGTCATAACCTGCAGCATACGATAGACATCTCTACACGTATTGCACTCTTGGAGCACGGCCAGATTATCCGTGACCTACCCAACAGCGAAGGCTCTGCGAATACCGAACTGCAAGCATACTTCTCCGCAGATGTCGATATAACAGAAGAAGAGAAAGAAGAAAAAACTACTGAATAAAAAAACTCCTATGTCAATTGGCATAGGAGTTTTTGTTTATCTTACCGTCATGTGGAAACACCCTTGCTTCACCTCGTACTTGATGTAGCAACGGCCTTCATTACGCTTGTCTCGCAACACTTCGGATAGCACCCACTTCAAGGTGTCGTTACGAACCTCGCGCGTCAGGGGCTGATAACGATTGTAGCAAATGTCTATCGTAGTACCATAAAGATGACAACTCTGTTCGGTAGCATTCGGATTGTGGCTCTGCAGCTTGGCAACATCCTCCATCGAACGCAATACGCTGGTGACGATGAGCTGGTGGAAAGGCAGACCCTTTGCGTAGAGACTATCGTAGAACGCCTCACCAATGTCCTGCAACATCAAAGCGGCACGCGGTACGAGATACGGGATGCTGCTCGATAGACGATCAACATGCCAGTAAGGACTCTCACCAACGTACACCAGTTCCTTCTTGCGACTCTCGGCATCCTCACGATTCTTCACAGGACGTACACCCCATTTCTGGGCAGCCACAATCTGCACACTTTGGCTGTCAGGAAATTCTGCCTTGTAGCTGGTGACACCACGAATTCGATGATACTTCTGAGGCTTCTCGACGACAGGTGCATCATCTGACGTATGAGTACTTTGCAAATAATGCCTGATGCCGCCTAAAATGGCGACAATAACAAAGAAGCCTACCACGAACTGTCGCTTCGTAGGTTGTTTGGTGTTCTTAATGATTCTTCTAACGTCCTCTATCTTCATCTATCTTCTTATATCTACTTAACTTCTCTAACTCCTTTAACTTCTACCTTTTACACTTTGCATACCATTCTAGCAACATACCGCGAGGAATGCCACGATTGACAGCCGCATCGAGCACACGACGTGCTTCCTTACGACGTTCCAACACCAACAGCAGGTCGACGTGCGATACCACATACGTTGGGTCGCGCGGCGACAGTTCCTCAGCTTTCTGCCAGTCGTATAGCGCAGCCTCGTCCTGTTTCATGTCACGCTCCAAATTAGCACGTGCAGCATAGGCCACAGCGGAGTCAGGACACTGCTGTATGGCCTGATTCAGATGGTCTAAAGCCTCCTGCTTACGCCCAAGCTGTTGTTGTACGACAGCCATTGACAGCCGTGCCTCATAGTGATGGGGCAATACGATGAGCAAGTCGCTGAGATCGTTGCGCGCCAAGTCGAAACGACGCAAATGGGTATAGGCATAGGCACGATAGAACAAGGCTGCAGGATTGTGCGGTTCCTTCTGCAGCACGAGCCCGTACTCATCGACAGCATATTGCCATTGCTTCAGTTGCAGGTTAGCATTAGCCTTACGCAGATGCAAGTCTGTTGACCACGACGACTGGGCTATCTGCTTGTTGATAGCCGTCAGTGAGTCGCGCCAGTTTTCCTGCGCTTGTACCGTCTGTTGCTGTGTCACAGCAACAGACAATAACGCCAGCATCAAGCCTTTTCGATATAGTCTACAATCCATTGTCCTACTTCTTTTGTTCCGTATTTTGCGCCACCATCAACTTGGATTTCTGGTGTGCGTACGTTAGCATCCAACGAGGCGTTGACGGCCTGACGAATCAGTGCGCCCTCACGCTCTAGGCCAAAGTGTTCCAGCAACATAGCGGCAGACAGAATCTGTGCCAACGGATTGGCGATGTTCTGACCAGCAGCCTGAGGCCATGAGCCGTGAACGGGTTCGAAGAGCGGTGTATGCTCACCCAGCGATGATGATGGCTGGAGTCCCATAGACCCCGTAATACAAGACGTTTCATCAGTTAGAATGTCACCAAACGTATTCTCCGTCACGATGACATCGAAGAAGCGAGGCTCCGTCAGTACGCGCATCGAGGCATTATCAATGAACATATAGTCCGTCTTCACCTCAGGATACTGCGACTCCATTTCCTTAGCCACCTGACGCCACAAACGACTAGAAGCCAAAACGTTAGCCTTATCGACAACTGTCAGGTGCTTATGACGTGTCATAGCCATTTCGAAGGCTACCTTCAGGATGCGCTCAATCTCTGGACGTGTATAGATATTGGTATCGAAGGCCATATCGTTGTCCTGATGCTTCTCACCAAAATACATGCCTCCCGTTAATTCACGAATGACCACAAAGTCGGCACCACGCAGCAGCTCCTCCTTCAGCGGCGACTTGTGCAGCAAGCAGTCGAACGTTGCCACAGGACGCACATTGGCAAAGAGTCCCAACTTCTTGCGCATGGCCAGCAGTCCCGTTTCCGGACGCATCTTCAGCGTGGGGTCGTTGTCGTATTTCAGGTCGCCAACAGCCGCAAAGAGTACTGCATCAGCACGCATACACACCTCGTGCGTCGCATCAGGATAGGCATCGCCACAGGCCTCAATGGCACACGCGCCCACCAGCGCTTCCTCGTATTCGAACTCGTGGCCACACTTCTTGGCAATGGCGTCGAGCACAGCCACACCTTGTTTCATGATCTCTGGGCCGATGCCGTCACCAGCCAATATCGCAATCTTTAACTTCATATTTTTTGTTATTTCGTTATGTCGTTATACCGTTATATCGTTATTTCGATATTTCACTTTCTATAATGTTCAGCATCTTAAACGTCGCCTTGATGGCAGCTTCCGTCTGGTCGGCATCCAGTCCGCGTGTACGCAGCAGGCCGTCCTTGTAGTGCCACGAGATGACCGTCTGCACCAACGCATCCGTACGACCACCTGGCGGAATACTGACCTGATAGTTGGCCAGCGTGGGGAACGTCCTATTCAGATATTTCTTGTAGATATATCGCAGGGTCTTGACAAAGGCGTCGTACTGACCATCGCCCACTGCACTACCCTCGTACTGCTGACCGTTGATTTCTACCTTGATGTTCGCACCTGGACGCAAACCGTAAGCCGTTGACACCACGTAGCTTATCAGCTTCACCTTATCCTCAGAGCCGTCGTGTTTCAAGACGTCGCTGACGATATACGGCAGGTCGTCCTGCGTCACAATCTCTTTCTTATCGCCCAACTCCGTGATACGTTCCGTCACACGGCGCGTCTGTTCAGGTGTTAGTTCCAAGCCCAGCTCTTCAAGGTTCTTGGCGATGTTGGCACGACCGCTCTGCTTGCCCAGCGCATACTCACGCTTACGACCAAAACGCTCAGGTATCAGTTCGTTATAGTACAACTGGTCCTTCGTGTCACCATCGGCATGCACGCCAGCCACCTGCGTAAACACATTCTCACCCACGATAGGCTGATTGGGTGCCACGCTGATGCCGCTGAAGCTTTCCACCATCCGCGAAAGGTCGTTCAACTGGCTTTCCACGATGTTCGTCTTGGCGTGGAACTGGTCTTTCAGGATAGCCTGCACGGAGGCCATCGGCGCATTGCCGCAACGCTCCCCCAGCCCATTCACGGTGACGTGCAGACCACGAGCACCACTCAGTACAGCAGCCAACGAGTTCGACACTGCAAGGTCGTAGTCGTTATGGGCATGGAAGTCAAAGTGCACATCTGGGTAGCGCTTTTTCATCTTGCGGAAGTACTCGATGACCTGCAGGGGATTCATCACACCCAGCGTATCGGGTAGCATGAATCTTTTTATAGCAGCGGACTGACACGGACTTTCACAGACATCATTATCATCGTCAGAATTAGTCCGTTTTTGTCCGCGTAAGTCCGCTGCTAAAAGTGCATCCATCAGCTGATAGACGTACTCGGGCGAATCCTTCATACCGTTCGACCAATCTTCCAGATACAGGTTGACACTAATGCCCTTGCTGGCCGCATATTCCAACTCTTTCTGGATGTCGCTGATGTGCTCCTCAGGTGTCTTCTGCAACTGGTGGGTGCAATGCTTCAGCGAGCCCTTCGCCAACAGGTTCACCACCTTTCCGCCACACTCAGCAATCCAGTCTATCGACTTGCCGCCATCCACGAATCCCAACACCTCGACACGCTCCAACAGACCATTTTTCTGGGCATAGGCACATATCTTGGTGACAGCCTCGCGTTCACCTTCCGACACACGGGCTGAAGCAATCTCAATGCGGTCGACGTTGACGTCACTGAGCAGCTTGCGAGCCATCACCAACTTCTCGTGCGGCAGGAACGACACGCCATTGGTCTGCTCGCCATCGCGCAACGTAGCGTCCATAATCTCTACGAAGGGCACCATGCGCTGATATGTATTTACCTTCTTTTCTCCCATGCTTCTATCTTATTTTTATTCGCCACAAGGAAGTCGATATCGTCCAGTCCTTTCATCAGACAATGCTTCTTGTAGCCGTTGATGTCAAAGTGTTCAGAATGGCCCGTCGTGAGATTGGTGACTGTCTGATTAGGCAGGTCCACCTCGACCTGAGCATCAGGGTCGTTTTGAATGGTCTGGAACAATTCCTGCAGGAACGCCTCTGATACCTGCACAGGCAGCACGAAGTTGTTCAGCTCGTTGTTCTTATGGATATCGGCAAAGAACGATGAGATGACTACGCGGAAGCCGTAGCCTGCAATGGCCCATGCGGCATGCTCACGACTGGAGCCCGAGCCGAAGTTCTTACCAGCCACGAGGATGCAGCCCTTGTACTTAGGGTTGTTGAGGACAAAGTCCTCGTTCACGCTACCGTCTGCGTTGTATCGCCAGTCGCGAAACAGGTTGTCGCCAAAGAACTTTTCCTCCTTGGTGGTCGCCTTCAGGAAGCGGGCGGGGATTATCTGGTCAGTATCAACGTTCTCTAAAGGAAGAGGAACGCACGTCGATGTTATGATGTCAAATTTCTGTTTCATAATAATTCTCTAGGGTCTGATATTTTGCCTGTGACAGCTGCGGCTGCGGCCACTAAGGGCGATGCAAGGATAGTGCGCGAGCCTGGGCCCTGACGGCCTTCGAAGTTACGGTTCGATGTCGATACGGCATACTTGCCTGCAGGCACCTTGTCGTCGTTCATCGCCAGACAGGCACTGCAGCCGGGTTGACGGATTTCAAAGCCTGCAGCTTCGAGCACTTTGTCCAGCCCTTCGTCCTCAATCTGCTGACGCACAGCCCACGAGCCAGGCACCAGCCAAGCCACGACGTTATCGGCCTTCTTGCGACCTTTCACGATAGAGGCAAAGGCACGGAAGTCCTCGATGCGACCATTCGTGCAAGCACCTAGGAATACGTAGTCGATGGGGTGTCCCAACAGACACTCGCCAGCCTTGAAGCCCATATACTCGAGGGCCTTGTCGAAGTTAGCATCGCCAGAGGCTGGGAGGCTTTCTGTGATGCCTATACCCATACCTGGATTGGTACCATACGTGATGCGTGGTTCTATGTCTTTAGCCTCGAACGCCAGCTCCTTGTCGAACACGGCATCGTCGCCGCTTTTCAACGTTTTCCAGTATGCGACAGCCTTATACCATTCGGCACCCTTAGGGGCATATTCCCTACCCTTCAGATACGCAAACGTAACGTCGTCTGGTGCAATGAAACCACCACGTGCACCCATCTCTATCGATAGGTTGCAAAGCGTCAAGCGACCCTCCATCGAGAGGTTTCTGACCACCTCACCAGCATACTCCACAAAGTAGCCCGTAGCACCTGAAGTCGTCAACTTCGCCATCAGATACAGCGCCACGTCCTTCGCTGTCACGCCCTTTCCCAACGTGCCGTTAATCGTGATGCGCATCGACTTAGGTTTCTGTTGCAGAATACATTGCGAGGCCATCACCATCTCCACCTCCGACGTACCGATGCCGAAGGCCACAGCACCCATCGCACCGTGCGTCGACGTATGCGAGTCGCCACAAACGATGGTCATGCCTGGAAGACTTAAACCCTTCTCAGGACCCACGACGTGAATGATGCCGTTGTCCTTCGAATACATGCCGAAATGCTTCAAGCCAAACTCGCGCGCGTTCTTTTCTAATATCTCCACCTGCTTGGCAGAAACAGGGTCCTCGATGGGCTTGTCCTGATCGTGCGTTGGCGTATTGTGGTCGGGCATGCAGACAATCTGCTCAGGACGGAAACACTTCAGTCCCCTAGCCCTCATACCCTCAAAGGCCTGTGGCGACGTCACCTCGTGGCAGTACAGTCTGTCGATGTACAGCTGCGTGGGACCGTCCTCCACCGTCTGCACCACGTGCGCATCCCAAATTTTATCAAATAGTGTGTTCATTCTACTTTAAATTTATTAATACAATCGATGTATGCTTCGACGGAGGCCGTCACGATGTCCGTATTGGCACCAAAGCCATAGTAGAGACTGCCGTCGTACTCCACCTGCATGTGCACTTTACCCACATCGTCGCTGCCCTTCGAGATAGCCTGAATAGTAAACTCCTTCAGCGTCATCTGCTTCATGATAATCTTCTTCAGCGCCTTGATGGCAGCGTCCACAGGACCGTTGCCGCTGGCAGCAGCTTCGAACTTCTGACCGCTGATGTCCAGTCCTATCGAAGCCACACTGCGCACACCCTTTCCGCTCGTAACTTGCAGGAAATCAAGCTTTACCGTATGCACCTCGGCCGTATCGGCACCTGCCAGCATCATGACGTCGGCATCCGATATTTCCTTCTTCTTATCGGCCAACACCAAGAACTGTTCGTAAATCTTGTCTATCTTATGCTCGTCGCTCACGTCCACGCCATTGATCATCAGACGATGCTTCAGGGCTGCACGACCTGAACGGGCTGTCAGCACGATGCTGTCGATGTCGATGCCCACATCCTTGGGGTCTATAATCTCGTACGTGTGTACATTTTTCAATACACCGTCCTGATGAATGCCACTCGAGTGCGCAAACGCGTTACGACCCACGATGGCCTTGTTGGGCTGCACGGGCATGTTCATCAACGACGATACCATACGACTCGTCGGATAAATCTTCGTGGTGTTGATGTTCGTCTCGATGTCTATCGACTTGTGACATTTCAGAATCATCGCTATTTCCTCCAGACTGGTATTACCTGCGCGCTCTCCGATGCCGTTGATGGTCACCTCCACCTGTCGTGCACCAGCCAGCACTCCGTTCAGCGTATTGGCCGTAGCCATACCCAAGTCGTTGTGGCAATGGGTCGATATGATGCAGGCATCGATGCCGTCCACGTGTTCCTTCAAGTACTTGATTTTGTCGTAGTACTCCTGTGGCAGACAATAGCCCGTCGTGTCAGGAATATTCACAACCGTAGCACCAGCTTTGATGACCGCCTCGACCACCTGTGCCAAATATTCATTGTCCGTACGGCCTGCATCCTCGCAGTAGAATTCCACATCGTCCACGAAGCGCTTGGCATATCGCGTTGCCTCGACAGCATGCTCCAGAATGCGTTCACGCGTCGAATTGAACTTGTACTTGATGTGCTCGTCGCTAGTGCCAATGCCCGTGTGGATGCGCTTGTGCTTGGCATACTGCAGCGCCTCGACAGCCACGTCGATGTCGTGCTCAACGGCACGTGTCAGCGCACAAATCGTAGGCCACGTAACGGCCTTCGAAATCTCAATCACACTCTGGTAGTCACCCGGACTAGACACAGGAAATCCTGCTTCAATCACGTCCACGCCCAACTGCTCCAGCGCCTTAGCCACCTGAATCTTCTCTACCGTGTTCAACTGGCACCCAGGCACCTGTTCGCCGTCTCTCAGCGTCGTGTCGAAAATAAACAATCTGTCACTCATATCTTTTATAACTTATCACTGTTCACTTATCACTCATCACTTCTCACTTATCACTACGAAAAAAGCCTCTCTGCACCCGGAAGTGAGAAAGGCTCTGTATCGTTTTGAATTTTTAATGTTCTATTGTCAATCACCTGCATACCTTATCACTTCCGGCTACTTTTACGCAGTCGAATAATAATAATGTTGCTAATCAGGTTCAGACTTTTCATCTCTTTTTTTTATTTTCGCTTGCAAAAGTACACATTTCCCACGAAATCACCAAACAATTTGTCACTTTTTTGCGTGATTGTCGAAAAAATTGCTTTTTACGAAGTTCAGCAGGCTCCTGCAACCCGTGGTGTGATCTCACTCATCACTCTTCACTATTCACTGTTCACTAGCGTGCTCACAGCACGCGCATGCAGCTCGTCGTGCCCATTGCTGTCAGCATCGCTGTCAGAATCGATACAATCACCTGTATCACCGTCTTCCAAGTCTCCTTTTTCATAGTCTAAATTTTCAAATCATAAACTTCAAACTTTAAATTTCAATTTTCAAACTCAAAGAGTTGCGCCCGTAGGCGCACACTCTTTAATCGCCATCGTCCGGATCAATTTCCGTGTCTCCACCTACGGGCAGCGGACCACCACCACTGTTGCTGGGCGCATTGGCCGTGCGGAAGTCGGCCAGGCTCTGCACCACCTGCACGTTCTTC
>CACWOS010000018.1 GCA_902762565.1 uncultured Prevotellaceae bacterium | reverse complement strand
TGCAAGTGCTTCGCCCAATCCTATTAGGCATCTGACATTTATTACTTACGATGATGAATCTGAACGTAGCATAAAAGATAATATCCGAAATCAAGGTATATCCGTTTCAGATTTGTATAGTAATCTATGGACTTTCACATTCATCCATTCAAGTAAAATATACAAAGGTGACGGAAATGAACAGCAAAAATGGAATGAGTTGTTTCAAAGAGTGTTGGCAAGGGATAGGCATGGATTATAAAACTAAACATATAATATGGGAAAAACGGTAACAACATATTTGATAGACGGAGATCCGAAAGGGACTCAGTATGTGTTCATCAGCAATAAGATTTGCCAGATGTATGTGATGATTGGAGTATAATTTGTAACTTTGCAAACGAACATGGACGAGAAAACGATAAAAGAAGCTCTACGGAAAGGTGAACGGGTTACACTGGAGTGTAAACGGGCTAAGGCAGAGGTGCCAAAATCTGTTTGGGCGACCTATTCGGCTTTCGCCAATACGATTGGCGGACTGATTCTGCTTGGCGTGAATGAAGACCTGCAGGAGAGAAACATCTTGAAGCGTTACCAGATAATTGGTGTGGACGAACCAAGTAAGATTATTACTGACTTCTGGAATACTCTCAACAGCGACAAGGTGAATGAGAACATTCTCGTTGACAGCGATGTGGAGGTGGTGAATATGGATGGAGCGGCTCAGGTGAAAGCGATGATACGTGATTCAAATGTGGATGGCAACGATAGCATCCTGATAGAATACTACGGTATGGATGACATTGATCCAGATTCCTTACGTCAGTATCGAACAGAGTTTAGGCAGGAGAATAGTACCCACGTTTGGAACAGAGTTGATGACAAGACTTTCCTCAGAAATCTTGGTGGCTATACTGAGGACAGACAGACTGGCAGAGAGGGATTGACGCTGGCCGGACTGATACGGCTTATTCTACCCGTTTTTTTACCCAATATAGTGTACCGTTGGTGGTATGTTTGCTCTGGAATTTATATTCTGGCCGATTCAGGTAGTTGCCTATCTTGCGGAAGCTGCCTGTATCTTCCTTGTAGCCCTTGAAATGCTGCTTGATGAGTGCTGAGAGCTCTTTCAAACTCATCCACAGGCCTTCTTCGTCCGTACGAGGCTTCTGGACAATGCTCATCAGCATTTCGCCCAGTCCGTTCAGTCGCTGATATTGCAGGTTGTGCTCCATCAGTCGGCGCTCCTCGTCCTTTGCCAACCAGTAGCGCTCACCGTTGCGTATCTCCTGTTTCAGCTGTGCAAAGAGCTGGTCGTGCTGGACGGGTGTCTCGAAATCGATGTCGCCATTGATGCTGACGCAGACGAAACGGCGCGATCCGCTGGGGTCGGTCAGTGGCGTCTGCTCGTTGGTGGTGCCTATGAACGAGGCATAGCGGCGATTCGACGTATAGGCCTTACCGTAGGGTGGGCGATATTTCAGGTCGGCAGTCGACACGAGGTATTTCAGTACGATTTGCTGGCGCTGGGTAATCTTGTCGAACTCGTCGAGATTGATCAGCGCGAACGACGTCAGGCCGAGGTTCAGGTCCTGTTCGTTCTTGAAGTTGATGCGGTCGTTGTAATACTCCTGCAGGTCGCGAGGCAACAGAATGCGACAGAAGCTGGACTTGCCACAGCCCTGACGTCCTATGAGCAGCGGAACGAGCGCGTTACCCGTCAACTGACCCTTACCCAGCCACATGGCCACCATCGACCGCATCCATATATGGAAGAGGTGTGTCCACTCGTCCCACTCTGTCGGCACTCGTTCTGCGAGTGCTGTCACACGGTCTTTGCCGTCCCAGCGAGGCAGGTTCTCCAGATAGTCGTTCATGGGGTCGTAGCGTTCAATGTCGTCTGAGTTCACAAAACGGCGTATGTCTTTGTCCCAGCAGCGGATGCCCTGTTCCATAGCGCGCATCGTTATCGAGTTGCGAGCCTCTTCCGTCAGGTCTTGGAACGAGAAGCCGACACCCGTCCGCATGCGGTATTCCGCCACACCACGCATGACGTTCTTGCGCAGTTCGTAATTGCTGGTCAGGAAGAGGTTCACCTTCATCGTCAGCAGTGTCTCTGGTGGAATATTCTTGGTGCGCTGCATACCCTTACGCTCCATATATTTCCTGACCAGTGTTTCGCGATAGGTGTTCTCAAAAACCTTCTTCACCAGGTCAGGGTAGTTCCAGAAAGCATGGTGCATCAAGGCCTGGCGTGTGGCAACAGCCTGGGGCAGACCCGTTTCCAGACAGTAGGCGGCCAGGCGCGAGATGGTGGCATGTCGTCGTTCCTCGTCGTTCTGAATGCCCTCGGCATCGTCGTAGGCTTTCGAGAGGTTAAACTCGAAAACGGTGTGGATGCTATGGTAGCGGTCTTCGCCTGCCAGCCCTTTGGTCGGCTCTATTGTTGAGGCCTGATGGTTCATCTTCTCCGTAGGCTTCTCGACTTTGGCGTAGATGGGTGTCGCCATCGGGTTGTACACCAGCTGCGGGTCGTAGCTCATATAGCAGACGCGTTGGGTGGTAGGCTCCAACTTCTCGACCGTAACGCCCAGCTGACCATTATAAATCAGACGGGCACGCTCGTATAGGTTCTCGTGGAAAAGGGTGATGTCGTCCGATGCAAGGGGTAGGGCATGGGCGGTCAGCGCGTTGTCCTGTGGGAACAGCTCTCCTTGACAGATGATCTTGACCGACTGTCCCTCGGCACCCACGAAGGCCATCAGTGTCTGGGGCATCTCGGCAGCTCCGCGACGTACGGCCTCGGCCTCGTCCTGACCCGTCAGGTTGTTCACCTCCAGCAGCACCAATCCATTATAGCCTTTCGTTTGGCGTTCGCCGTTGCGGTTCTCCTGTTCTAGTGCGAAGCAGATGCGTGGCAGGTCTTTGGGCCAGTTGGCATAGCCGTCCAATGTGCCGTCGTTCCGCTTGTCAGCATAGGTCATCAGCGGATAGACGCGACGGAATTCGCTGACCTGTTCTTGATACTCACCGTTGCAGATGATGTCTGCCAGTGCCTGCAAGTCCACCACTCGCAATGTCTCTTTGTTCCTGTAGCTCTTGATAATCGTAATCTTTGTTTCCATAGCGTTTTTTTTCGTTTTGACTGCAAAGTTACAAAATAATTTTTGTGCATGCAAATTTCATTGCGAAAAATTTCTTAAAAACTACTTTCAAACGTCATAATGATACTTAATCTTTTTATAATCAGTTGTTTATCTTATGACGTTTGCTGTTTTGAAACGTCATACTAATGTCATATTATCCTTATAAGTCGCTTTTTGGTAGTAGTTTGACCGTCGTTCCCTTGATGGTTACACATCGTTCCCTTCATGGAAACAGTCCGTTCCCTTCGTGGAAACAGTCCGTTCCCTCCGTGGGAACAGTTCGTTCTCTACGTTGGAACAGTCCGTTCCCTACGTGGTAACGACTCGATAACTCGTAGTAAACAAGTGACTTACATATTTCTTGAATGCTTTTTGAAGCCTTTATCCCATTTTCATCCTTAATATCTATGACATTAGTATGACGTTTCAAAACACTAAACGTCATAGCTTAACTTATTGATTAACAGGCTTATAACTACTAATATGACGTTTGAATGTAAAAATCATCTTTTTTTACTTTTGATATTTTTTGATACTATGATAGACAACTGTCCGCTTCACGAGCAGTGTCTGCGTTGGTTGGTAGAATAGAATTAAATTGTTTTCCGGGACTATTCCCATCCTCAATATAACGCCTCTCTTGACAAAAAGCAAAATATTTGTGTGGGAATCGTATTAATATCTTCCCCAAATGCGGTTTTTTGAAATATTTTTTGTACCTTTGCACGCGAAAGCGTGCGAAATTTCACTTAAATACGTATTTATTATGGCAACAATGACATTACCACAGACATCCCAAATAATAGTGACGCTGGAAGACAATGCGCTCGTGGCCGACATCAAGCGGGCACTGAAAATGATACGTGGCATAGCATCGGTGCGCACGGTCACCATCAGCGACGACCGTACAATCACACCCGCCATGCGCCGCTCCATCAACAAGGCTCGTCGCGAATATGCCAAGGGTGAGACTATCAAATGCAGCACCCCAGAGGAGATGCAGCGATATTTCGACAGCCTATGACCTACACGATTGAGTACTCCAAAGAGGCTGACCGGACGTTGCGCAAGTGGAAGAAGTCCAATCCTCAGCTCTTCAAGAAGGCGACGAAGATTCTGATGGACATCATGCAGCATCCCCGCACAGGTCTGGGCCACCCCGAAGCGCTTATCGGAGGAAACGACGTGACCTATTCACGCCACATCACAGCCCACGACCGCATCATATACGACATTTACGACGACCGCGTCACGGTACTTGTAGTTCAAGCCGAGGAACATTACAACGACAAGTAATTTTTACCGCCCACCTCTTTACCTCTCAAACAATCTAACCCCCACAAATCCAATAACAACCCCATACTCATGCCCTCGATGAAAAAGAAACGAGTTTCTTTGTTTTGTGCTCGACTTTTCGTAATTTTGGCTTCGCCGAACTTACTCTGCACTCAAAAATGAAAAGAAAAGTGAACTTTCCTTTTGCATTTCGCTCGTTTTTTCGTAACTTTGCAGTATGGAAGAAAAGAATATGAAAAATGTCGATGCCGTTGTGCAGCGAGAGGCTTTCCGCCAGAAGGTGAACCATTATAATGTATGTATGATAGACAACTGTCCGCTTCACGAGCAGTGTCTGCGTTGGTTGGTAGGTCAGTATGTGGAGTCGCGCCTGCCCATGTGTACCTCAGTCAATCCCCGTTATCCCAAGGTTGGTACGGAACAGTGCGAGATGTTCCGCAAGAACCAGCGCGTGGTGATGAAGCGTGGTTTGCGAAATCTCTATCATGATATGCCTGCCCGCATAGAGAAAGGTGTCCGTTGGCAACTGATTGCCATGTGGGGTCGCAAGAAGTACTACGAGGTTCGTAAGGGCGATTGTCTCATAACTGCTGATATGCAGGAAGACATTACGGACGCCTGTCGCCATCACGGCTGGCAGGGTCCTATCGTCTATGACGGTGAGGATGTGGACTGGGACTGGTGATGTCTTAAAATATAATAACGTTTTTTTGCGTTGTTATGAAAAAATGCTTATCTTTGCAAGCAAATAACTATTAAACGAAGAAAAATGACTACACACAAAGCATTAAACAGGTTGTCATTACTGACAATGATGCTGGCCGTTATCATGGCCTGCGACCTGACGCTGACATCCTGTTCGAACTACGATGAACCAATTACGCCAACTGACGAGGTGGAGGCGCAACTGGCAAAGATGACGCTGCGCGAGAAGGTGGGGCAGATGTTCTATGTCCGCATGGAAACGCTCGATACCACCATTCACTGGAATACCTATGCTGACCTTCAGGAGAATCCTATCCTTGAGGTGAACCAAACCATGCGCGATGTGAACAAACGCTATCCCGTGGGCGGACTCATCCTTTATGCGTGGAATATCGATAATGAGGCACAGCTCTCGACACTGATTGCCCAGATACGGTCGCTCAACGGCCAACCGCTGCTCTGTATCGACGAGGAAGGCGGTCGTGTGGCCCGTATCGCCAACAATCCGAACTTCAACGTCAAGAAGTATGAGTCGATGAGTGCCATCGGTGCTACGGGTGATCCGAACAACGCCTACGAGTGCGGCAACACCATCGGCACCTACCTGCACCGCTATGGCTTCGACATCGACTTTGCGCCTGTGGCCGACGTGAACACCAATCCAGAGAACGTCATCATCGGTCCTCGGGCTTTCAGCGACGATCCTGCCGTGGCAGCCCCTATGGTGACGCACTACCTGCAAGGTCTGAAGGATGCAGGTGTGACGGGGTGTATCAAGCACTTCCCCGGTCATGGTGACACGAAAGCCGATACACATTTCGGCTACGCATCGACTCAAAAGACGTGGGCTGAGATGCTGGATTGTGAAATGGTGACCTTCAAGGCTGGCATTCAATGGGGCTGCCAGCTGATCATGACGGCTCATATCGGTGCGCCCAATGTGACGGGTTCCGATGTGCCATCTACCATGTCGCCCATCATCCTGCAAGACAAACTGCGTGGTGAGCTGGGCTACCAGAACATCATCATCACCGACGGTATGGAGATGGGAGCCATCACCCAGCAGTACACTAGTGCCGAGGCTGCCGTGGGCAGCATCCAGGCTGGTGTTGATATTGTGCTTGGGCCGAAGAATTTGGCAGAGGCCTTCGATGCTGTTGTCGCTGCTGTCGACAACGGCACTATAAGCGAGGACCGCATCAACCAGAGTGTCCGCCGAATACTAAAATTAAAAATGAAATCCTTTATTAACTAATTAATACATGACAATGATAAAAAAAATGATGATTTTGGCAGTAATGGCTACAGTGACCTGTTCCAGATTACGCTGGGTTACAAGTTCGAACTCTAATTGTTATAAGCCAATATCATCGAGCCGTAATCTTGCTATCAGCGAGGTTACGGCTCGTTGTAAATAATGAACACTAATCCATAATATCCCGTTCCAAGCAAATATGTGCCAACATGTCTTTGATGGCGAGGATATGGATTGGGACTGGTGAGAAATACCTGCCTTTTTATTTTGTGGTTCCAAAATAAAGACGTTAATAGCAGCAAAGTGTTTATTGGAGTCTGTCTGACTGAAATTCAGGGGCGCTCAATATGACGGACAGGTTATCCTCGTCGCCAATCTATGATAACAGCGAACTAGAATACAGGTTATGTAAGTGTCTTTATATTTTGATCCTAAGAATATGAAACAATTAGTGACAATAGCGCTTGTCTTTTCGGCATGTCTTTTAGAAGTAAATGCTGAAAATTGGCTTTTTATAGACGGGAAGTCTCAGTATACTATAGTGCTGCCCAAAGCCCCTTCTATAACAGAGAGAACGGCAACCAATGAGTTTCAGCAGATAATCAAAGAGATTAGTGGTGTAGAGCTCCCTGTGACTAGTGATGTATCACCCTCTAAAGGCAAGCATGTTTATATTGGATTTTGTAGGGCTACTGCATTATCGGAAGCAAACTGTCCAGATGACGATGATGAAGGTTACTATTATTATACCAAAGGTAATGATTTATTTATTTATGGTGGTCGTAATCGCGGTACCATGAATGGTGTCTATGCTTTTTTGGAGCGCGAACTAGGAGTACATTGGTACACAAGCGCATTTACAAAAATTCCAAAAAGGAAGAATTATGCTTTAAGGCATTTATATCATCATGAAGCCCCCACAATCCGCCAGCGCTTGGACTTCTATTACGATGCGTTGACACATGATGATTGGGCGGCTCATAATCTCTTGAATACGCAATACCTGCTATCCGATTCTAAGTATGGACGAATGACGGCGCATTGGGGAATACATACGTTCCATACATTGTTACCTCCTGCAGACTATTTCAATCAACATCCAGAGTACTTTAGTTTATACAAAGGTTCTCGTTCTGTAGACGCGCAACTCTGTTTAAGTAATAATGATATGCGTCGTGAATTGACAAAACGATTGAAAGAGTCTATAGCAAAGAATCCGGGTTATTGGTGTTATGATGTGTCGCAGAACGACAATGGCTATCCCTGTGAATGTCCAGATTGTCAGCGACTTGTGAAACGATATGGTGGACAGTCTGGGGCTATGATATGGTTTGTGAATCAAGTGGCCAATGATATTAAAAAAGACTATCCAAATGTACTAATTGGAACGTTTGCCTATTGGTATACGCGTCAAGCACCTACCAGCAACATCTGTCCTGTTGACAATGTAGTGATAAGACTCTGTGATATTGAGTGTTGTATGGCTCATCCTTTGGAGAAATGCGAACAGAACCACAGCTTTTTGAGCGATTTAAATAATTGGAAACGGATAGCAAAGAATATCTGTGTTTGGGATTATACAACGGGATTTTCTAACTATATGCTTCCATTCCCCAATTTCGATGTTCTTTCGGACAACTTCCGCTTATTTGCCCGCTATGGCGTGATGGGAATACTGGAAGAAGGATCGCACAATGCGCAATGGAATGAATTCTCAGAACTGAAACAGTGGATGATAGCAAAACTACTGTGGAATCCCAGTCAGAATACAGATTCGCTGGCACGCCAGTTTATTGAGGACTACTACGGAAAGGCTGCATCAATTGTTTGGCAGTACTATCAATTGTGTAAGAAACAGATTACGCCAAACAAGCACTTTACTATAGCAGTCGACTGGCAAGCGGATATTTATAGTGATAAGTTTATTGCTGATGGCATGTCTTTGATGAGGAAAGCCTATGAAATCGTAGGAGATGACAAGGAGATGGCAAAACGTTTGAACCGCTTGCAGGCTCAAATCCTTTATTTAAAACTACGTCGTAACACAGCTGCATCTTTATTCGATGGTACACTACAAACGTTTATCGATATCATCAAAGCCGATGATACTCTGATACGAGAGAATGATTATAAACTTAATGACTTGCTCAAAGATTTGGAATATCACTGACTAGCAAGGCTGATAATCATCATATTACTCTTTGTAACCTGTTTTATAGGATTTATTATTTTGTGGCGAAAAAGATATGTCTCCTGCGTGGGAAACCATAGAAATAGCCAAACCTCTTCCAATATCTAATGTGGCTTTGGATGAAAATCTTAGCATATTTGGAATTGGAACGGGCACGACGTGTCCCTTTGTATATCATGACAGCCTTGGGATAGTAGACAATCTCAAACCCTTTTTGACGTATGCGGGTACACCAGTCCAAATCTTCTGCATACAAGAAATAGGATTCGTCTAGTCCACCAGTGGCTTCGTAGGCTTTCCGTGACACCATGATGAAAGCACCGATCAGCCAATCGACCGTTTGAATCTTATTATAATTCATGTCCGTATCAAGGATGCTTGTTTTGTGTCCAATAATTCGTTTTATCTGTCGCCATAGATACCTTGGCAACGTGACGTAAGGACGGGCTGTGTCCTGAATATTGCCGTTTGGATCCTTCATTTGTGGTGCTATTGCTCCAATTTCTGGATGGCAATCCATAAAGTTTATCATGTCATCAAGGTCGGAAATTAGGGCACAGTCAGAGTTCATGATAACAAGATAGCTGCCTTTTGCAATCTTCAACCCTTCATTCATGGCATAAGCAAAACCTCCGTTCTTCTCATTAAATAGCCAACGGATATTTGCATCTGTATGGTCTATCTCTTCCTGTTGCAACTTGTCGTAACACGAATTAGAAGATACAATAATCTCATATGGCATCTTAATGTGTGTCTTAATAGATGCCACGCACTGCATAATCTCGCTTATGCTATGATATTCAACTATGACAACAGATAGTTCGATGTCCATATTAAGTAAACTCAGCTATAATAAGTAACGTAACTTATATGAAGTTATTGTATAATAGTGGCATATTTTGAACGAATTTCTTCTGCAATTTTTTTCCAAGAAAGTTCGCCAGTATCATAGTCTTGCTTGATATGCTCTGAATATGTATTGATTACATCTTGCTGTCTCCATAGCAAAGTTATACTTTCCACGATGGCATTGACATTTTTCTCCTTGATAATCAAACCATATTGTTGATGTATGACCATTTCTGGCAGGCCACCGACATTTGTGGCTATGACGGGTTTGTTAAAGGCAAAAGCCGACATGATGACACCACTCTGCGTGGCATCGGTATAAGGACATACCATGAAAGCACAATGTTTGATAAGTGTAACCAATTCCTCGTCAGGTATGAAGCGGTTACGGATATCGATATAGTCGAGAGTTTGATAATGGCTGATGTCAAAATGGTATTTTCCCCCACCAGCGACGATAAGTCTGCAGTCTGGACATCCTTGATGAACTTGCTCCATTGCAGGCAACAGATAGTCAAGTCCTTTATAAGGCGATATTTTTCCAGCAAAAAGAATATATCGGCCATTTATTTCACTGCTATTTGGCATGCTAATTGTTTGTAAGTACGTGTAGCAACTCAATCTACTGTTGAAGACTCGATCCCCTGATAAATGATAGAAGTTAAGAAACTCTTTACGTTGAGCCTTATTAAGAATAATGAAATGTGGAATGAGCCAGAAAGCGACTTTTCTTCTCAGTCGCACTATGAAAGTATCAAGTCCTGAATGTGGGAACGGATCATGTACAGTAAGTATCATTTTACGACGTAAGGCATAAATGATAAACTCATATATATTGGGAGGCCAAACCAAATGTATGACGTTAAATTGCTGTCTTATAAGAAAAAGCATTAACAAGAAGTGAGTCCAAAACGATTTGAGTTGCCATAGTCTTCCACAAGTGTTGGCAACATAGAATTTGTCGATGTCAATAAAATTGGCATATTTCTGAAATTCTGGGTAAGCATCTGTTGCTTTGAAAATGCCTGATTTCTGGTATATCTGATCTATGTTAAAAGCAGGTCCTTTCAAGAAGCGAGGACATACTTCCATCACATATGTGATATCTGCTAATTTCTGAGCCTCATGCAGATAAGATAAATCTACATCTGACAATTGTATTTTTCCAAGGTATGCTATTTTCATATCACTTCTTTTATGGCTTCAGCAAGCGCGTTAATATATCCATGTCCATACTCAAGGTCAGGTTCCATGTAGTTTCCTTCTCCCCATTCATTCCAAGATTTTAGCATGACGATTTGCTCTTCAGAGGGTTTGTCTTTCAGCATGGAAAATGCATTGAGTGCTAATTGCTTGAAGTATTTGGGATGACAATCGGTGAATACTAGACCTCTGCGACCAGAACGGGGCGTGTGATCCCAATTGGGTGCTATCACTGGAATTACTTCACGTTCCTTGCAGGAAGGGTGGAGCATGTATCTAATGGCATCTTTATATTTGTATATCATGGGGATGCCAAAATATTTCCTGCCAATAGTTTTTAATGCTTTTTGCCATTTCGGAGCTACATGATAGATGTTTATGTAGTCCACATTGTTAATGGCATCGAAGCCTTTTGCAAGGAGGCTGTCTTTGTGTTCGGAGTTATAGTCGGTAGCGACGAAGTAGAAGTCGGTAAGTCCATTTTCTTGTGCCAACTTCCGCCAAGTCTTGATAAATGTCTCTACGTCCTTGAAGCCAATGGCATCGTAAATGGCATAAAACAACTTACCATCAACTCTTACATAACGTTTGTCCTTAAAAGCAGGTAGTAGATGCTTAAAATGTTCTGTGTACTCTTTTTCTCCATTGTATGTTTGCTCCATAAGGAGAATGTCTTTACCAGGTTGCTTAGGATCCCATAGCTTTTTGTACCAAGAGTGATTAGCCCAACAAAGACAGAATGGAAAATTGGGTCTGCCAGATGCTACGACATCTTCGAAAGGACGTTGCATCAACTGTTTGCCATTGCCAAACCAATACTCATAGTAACAGAATGCCTCAATGCCAGCTTGACGAGCTAGCTCAGCTTGTTGATTGCGAATCTCAGGAATACGGAGGTCATAAAAACCTAAATCTGCAGGAATATGGGGTTGCTTGTGTCCGGGAAAGAGCTTTCTAGCTCTGGCTACATTTGTCCATTCCGTAAATCCTTTTCCCCACCATTCATCGTTTTCTGGAAATGGATGGTATTGTGGTAGATAGTATGCAAATATTCTTGGTCTTATCATTTCTTATGATTTTATGATGTTGTTGTATATTTGAAATATTACTTCTGCGGATTTCTCATTAGTATAGAGAGTATTCACAGTTTTAAATGCAAAGTCCTTTATAGAGTTCCAATGATTGTCGTCGGTCTTGTGAATTTTAATAAGGCAATCAGTTAATTCTTTTTCTGTAGAGTAGGAAAGCGCTATTTTTTCTTTTACGAATGCTTCCCCGTTATCTATTTGCTCCTTTGTGCCCGCAACATAGTTGCCTATACACAGACATCCATTGAACATGGCTTCGGGCATACAGAAACCGAAACCTTCAAATCTAGATGGTATAATGAGTGCTGCGGCCTTCTGCATAAGTTCTTCGATTTTGTCAACATTGCCAAGAAAATGAACATAATCTTCCAGCTGATGGCAATTTATAAAGTGTGTGATCTCGTTATAATAGAGATTGTCAGCTGTCTCACCTGCAACATATAGAATATAGGGATGATTGACATTCTCTTTATAGTGTTCATATGCGTGAAGCAGAATGTCCAGTCCCTTTATATATTCTATTCTGCCTGCATATAGAAAATATGGCTCTTTTTCTTTGTTTGGCATCTTTTGCATAACGCTGTGAACACCATCATATACAACAACTGTATTAGCTGAGTGTGTCAGTTCGTGGTGACTTTCTATGTCTTTTGTGATACAAATGTTGCAAGAGTTATCTTTCTTCATAGAATTGTGAACATATCGCCATGAAGGGAAATACTGAAAGTAGATACCATGATTGCCATATTTGCTATATTCCCTAATATGTTGTATATGGGGAATGTTCAGAGATTTTGCTGCTATCCTGCCTAAATTAACAACGCTGGTATTGGTATGAATGATGTCTGGATGAAGCATTTTAGCCAGTCTTATAATCCTAATGAGTGCAAAGATGTTAATGATGGTTCTACATATAAGTTTAGGAATGAAAGAAACTTTGTCGCTGATACATCTTCTATTTGGATAGATGCTCATCTTAAAAGGTATATTATAGACTTTGTAGTTGTTCTTAATGAGTATATTATAGACCCCTTCTTTACCAGGTACGATAAAAAATGGAGTTATACCTTTGGGGACTAATTGTTGGATTAATCCCAATAATGCCTTTGTCGCCCCACTAGTAGCTTGTGTGCTGTGTAATATATAAAGAACTCGCATAAGTGAAATCGTTATGTGTTTTTGTTCTAGCTTCGAAACGAAGCTAATATACCTCTAAGACATACGTTTAGTATTTTAGTCTTACTTATTCCAAGATCTCTGTGATGAGCCCACCAATAGAAGGAACCTGACAATGGACAACTTTTGATGTCAAGATATATCATGTCTGTCATGCTAGTGATAAAGTATTGTCTGTAGAAGTGTGGTAGTTTTTCGCGAAATTGTTCAGAATACCATTTGCATGCATCGTTGCATGCTTCAACTGCTTTTCTTAGGTTCTGAGATCGTGAAATGGAATTGCTGTTTATTCTGTATTCAAACATTATTTTCTGGCTGTTTGCTATACCTTTTTCTTTTGCTGCAAGGTTTGCGGTTGCCCAATCACTGGAATAACCAAGAGGAAACTTGACATAACCTCCATTTTTATTCAGCCAGTTACGGGAAATTATAAAGTCACCAAGAAATTGTTTCCGATTGTCCTTCCATTGATGGAGAATCATTTCATTGACGGTCTCAAACTCTGGACGCTCTTCTTGATGGTCGATAATTTTACCGGTCTCGTCTATAATTTGTGTCAATGCATGATATACATTCAAGTCAGGGTATTTTTCAATGAGTTTTTCATATTCTTCCAAACAACAGGGTAGTAAGCGATCATCATCGCCCATACATATGACATAGTCGCCTGTGCAATAGTTGAGACAGATATTCCAATTGTCCACAACATCAACAGCCCCACAATTTTTATCGTTGCGGTAGTATCTTATTCGCTTATCCTCCAAATATGGTTTCACAATAGAAAATAAGTCTTCTGGCGAGCAATCATCAACAATAATGAGTTCCCATTCCTTACAGGTCTGGTTGAAAACGCTCTCAATAGCCTCATTGAGGAATTTTGACTTATAGGCTGGGATGGTTATGGATATTATCATTTACTTAATAAGTTTAAGTTTTGAAAGTAGCTGTAAAAAAACGGAATTCTTCAGAATTCTAGTTTGCGCAATAAATGAATAAATAGACATGGTCGCTATAGCTATGCTAACCATTAATATATCAGAGAAATGACAATAAGAATAAGCAATTATAAGTACTATCATAACGGGAAGATAAGTAAAAATGTACTTAAATAATGATTTCCAAGGGAAAGAGAAACCGATAGCCTTGGATGCCCAGTACTGTGCTCCCGTTGCAACAACAAGTTCAGAAACCAGCCACACGAGAGAAGAACCAATAGCTCCGTAATGGATAACTAGAAGAAGGTTAAGCAAAATACCACAACATGCCCCTATGCAGGAATTGACTAGTAATATTTTGTCTTTTTTCTTCGCCATTAGTATTTGAATGCATGTTATCTGATTATACCCAATGATGAAAATCAATGGAATGATAATACGAAAGGGTAGATAAGCTCCTTCGAAACCATCACCCACCAACAGATGTAGAATGTTAGGGCCAAAAATGATGGATGTAATAATGACTGGTATGCTGAATGCAAATAGTGAGTCAACAGCCAAGTGTAGTTTTTGAGTGTACTCATCTTTTTTACCCTCTGCCAACAATGATGTTACTCTTGGAAACATTACATTTTGGAAAGCTGTAAGGATAGCAAGAATGATGGTGTGAAGTTTTGTTGCTGTCGTATAGTAACCGACTTCGTCTGTTCCTGCAACAAAGCCGAGCCATGCAACATTGAATGATGTGTACATGGAACCAATTATCACATAGAAACCTATGGAGAAAAAAGTGTTAAGATAAGGTCTGATGTTTATGCCTTTTAGAGTAAATGTGATGAACCTGCGGCAATAGACGATGTTTACCAATCCATTCAATACAATTGTAAGAACACATAGGATGTAATATATATTGTAGTCAGAAGCATCGCGGATAAAATAGAATACACTTGCCACAAAGAGAATTTTAATAACGATAGTTCGTTTGGTAATATAAGAAAAGTTTTCTATTCCTGTAAAAAACCATTCTACGAGGAGTATGTTGAATAGCAATTTACATACCCCTACATATAGAAGACTCCTATATGGGAATAGTGTTGGCAAAGTGTACATTGCGATCAACAATATAGCTGTGGCAACAAGTGTGGAAATGATATTAAGTGATAATACACCCGAAAAAGCTTTTGATAACTTAGTCTGATCACCTTTATTTATGGCAACTTCACGTATTCCAACTGTACCGATACCCATCATGGCAAAGAGGATGAAGTAGTTGATAAGACCATCGACAAAATTTACTATGCCAATATTAGATAATCCTAACACACGAGAGACGTATGGGTATGTCATAAATGTAAAGACATATCCAGAAACAGTTAGAATACTATTGTATAGAAAGTTTCGTTTTATGCTCATCAATTTAGGTTTTCTTTAATGAATGATTTTATCATCTCCATTCTATTGTCCCAGGAAGCTATCTTGCATGCTGTAGCATAGTTCTTATCTACCAATGATTGATAGTTTGATATATGGCTAATTATTATAGCAATTTGCTTCTCTGGTGCATCCCAGTCTACGTCAATCACAGGATTGTAGCCAATTAAATCAATAAGTTCTTTTGGCGCTCTGCCAATGATAACGCTTCTGCTAAGCATGACTTCCCAGTAGCGTTGTGTAAGTGTTTCAATACCACCACTAGCATCTGCTTTGTCAGTATCTGATTTTGGGAAACAAATAACGACTTTTGACGATGACAGTGTTTTTTTTAGCTCTTCTGTACCTTTGCAAGCAAGTAGTTTTAATGTGCCGTCTGCATTATAAGTGTTTCCTTTCCATGTCTTTATGCTTCCTTGGTAGATAGCGTTCTCAATCGCTCTGTGATATGTTAGATGTTGCCTGCCCAACTCATATACATCTATTGGCCTGAGATATAAATCATCTCCAGTAATGAACCCTTGTGTATTAATGCCTTCAGGAACCCAAAGGGTTTTTATGTTGAGTTCCTGTTTGATTCGTTCAGCCATTTGTCGTGCAGTAACTAGGGCAAGAGGGCATTTGAGTATACGTAAATCCTTAAATAGCCTTTCCTGTTCTTTTGGCCAAGTATCCCATAACATGGGTATAATCTGGTAGTTAAGATAATGAGGATAAGCAGCTTCAAGAATTCCGTCTCCTCTTGAGGTCGTAATCAATACTTTTCTCCTTAGTTTGAATAATTTGAGATAATTCAATACGAATAATATAAACGGCATAATCCTTCTAAAAAGATGTTTTGGACTGGAAACATCTTTCAGCGGAAGCATACCAGCATTCTTTCCTGATTCTATAAACTGATGCATATAGAACTGAAAGTCCTGGGACATGCACTTGCGTTCTTTTATGTATATTACTCTATTTTTCATCTTCGACGGTTTTGTTGTAGATTTTCATTCGCTCAGATTGGCTTTTAGCGCCAAAGAGAAGATTGTCATACTCTTGAATAGGCGTTTTATAGGCAAGTGCAGTGACATATAGACAATATAGGAAAAAAATTCCCCCAAACAATCGTTTGTTATTCTGAATAGCCAGTACGTCAATCATTTTTATCCAAATGACCCAATATGAGTACTCAAAGAGCAGTGAGAGTCTTGAACTTAATTCACGGAATTCTCCGAAAACATAATAGAAAAAATAACAAAGTATAAGACTGTTTACGAGTATCACGTTAGTCTTGTCTTTAGTCAATTTTTCGTAATAAAGGAATATAAGTAGTGTTAGTCCTAACTTCTCGAATGTTCCTGTAGGGGAGAGTGCTCTTGCTGTAGTGAGGCTTTCAGTATAAAATTCTGCCTTTTCTCCTAGTGCTCCTTCCACTCCCATAATTTTGATAATGGCTAACACTATGGATATTTGACTAATATAAAAGGCAAAGAAACCTAGAATTAGTGCAAGGAATAGCCATTTGTTAAGTTTTCTATTCAGAAAAAAATATAGTGGAAAATAAAAGATGGCAGATGAGTGAAAGCATAGTGAAATGAAACAAATGGAAAAATACTTTAGAGGCTTTTTCTGCTCTACATATTCAAGAGCGTTCATGAAAATGAATATAGCAAGTTGGTTTCGTAATGCATTAAACATTAGTCCCACTCCCTCAAAAGTGAAGAATAACATGAGCGCAAAAGGAATATTATCGACATGCCACCTTTTAAGAAATCTAATGAAGAGTATCGTGTCAATAGTGGTTACAACAAACACAAGAAAGGAATATTCTCTTGAAAAGAGACTGCAAAAGCACATCAGAGCTGTAAAGCCAGGTTCATGTATAACAGCCGTGCTTTTTTCATTTGTTATATTGAATACATCCTCCCAAGCCGCGTTTTTGAAACTTTCAGAGTAGCTTAGCCAGTCAGAATACACGTAACCTCTGAAAGCAAAAAAAACAAAGAATACTATTATTGATCCAGTTGTTACACAGGAACAGAGTAATGCGTCCTCTTTATTCTCTTGACGTTGTGCGTATATTGTTGAGAGGATTGCGAAAACGAGTAGAACGAATATGTATGGTAAAGAGTATGTCAAAGGACTATAATATTTCTTTATATCTTCTTTAGTTCACGATATATGATAGTACCTACGCCAATTGACAATGTCAGCATCACCCATATAAAAAGTATAACAATTTTTGGTGTACTGACTGGCTTTGGATTAACCTTTGCTGGTTGGATGATAGTAAAGGCTGGGGTTCGTTCTTGAAGTTTAGCCTCTGCCAATTTGAGCTGAGTCATACTTTGTGTATAAACATTATATTTCAGCCCCATGTCGTTTTCTAGATCTTCAATTCTTGCACTTGCCGCCATTAAGGTAACATTGAGATGAGCATCCGAACTGGCAATATATTTGTTCCGTATTGTTTCGTATTCCTTTTTGGCTTGTTCTGTCAATTGTCTATAGTGCTCTACATCTCGACGTGCTTTATTAGTACGATAGTTAATAATATATTCTTGTAGGCGGAATTGTAGAGTGTCAGCTAAAATAGCTGCGACTAAAGGATCCTGATCTCGTACAGAAATCGTTATGACGCTAGTTTTCTTGTCTACTAAGCAACTTATGGCTGATGAAATGCTATTGTATATGTCCCATTGCGTACGATTCATTGCATATGGGTCAATCTCCCCTCCCTTTTTACTAGGTAGAGGTTCTGATGGCTTTAACCATTCAAATATCAATGCTTTCGGATAATTCCACCAAGGCGTTTTGGCATCCATTAACTTATGGTTAAGGTATGTACGTGTTGTAGGATTATCTTGTGTGCGTACGGGAACCTCATATAATGATTGAATAAATACTGTTGATTCAAAAATATCTGGATATAATTCTGGATATATGGCGTCCATAGAGGACTTTGAATTTCCAAGATCAACACCAAATGAGGATGCTAAATCTGACAGGCTACTAGATAGGCTTGCCGAATTTGATGAAAACTCAGGAGCAAGAATAACATTGCTGCTAAATTCTTTTGGAATGCTAAATGCAATAACAATACCAATAACAACTCCTGCTGTGGCGAATCTCAGCAAATAACGCCATTGCTTCAAAATGAAAATGGTCCATTTTATGATGTCAATCTCGCTTATTTTCTTTTCTTCCATAACTCTTTCTTACTTCGTCAAGTTAGCAATAGTAGCAATCATGGTGCCGAGAGATGCGGTGCTGGTTCCAATGCTGAGCCACTCCTGTAGACCGAGACCACGGCGTTGCTTCTTCGTGGGAACTACAATCTGACAACCAGGGCGTGGCTTATGCTTTCGGTCGGCACGGGCTACCATGCCATTCATGTAGATGATAATGGTCTTTGATTTCTTGGCAGTAGAGGTGGCTCCACCAGCTAAGTCGATATAGTAGTCAGCATTTTTTCCGTCCTTGAAATAGACGGTATTGGGGTAGAGCACTTCACCATTAATCTTGACGGTACCATCATATTGGGGAACAACAATGCGGTCTCCCTCACGCAAGATGGGATCGTCTTCTGTTCCAGGGTACTTCAAGGCTTTCTCCAACTCGATACCTACGGGGTAGGTAGCATTGGTCAGCAGTTTCTTGACGTCGATAGTATCCTTGCCAGAGTTGCGCTGGGCTGTACGCAGCACTGTTTCCATCATGTCGCGCTCTTCCTGGGTCATCTGGCGCAATAGTTTGGTGCCTTCAGGATAGGCACGCTTGGTGAGACCACCTGCCTGCTTGATGATTTCGCTCAGACGCTGGTTTTTACTAGAGAGGGCATAGATACCCTGAAACTGTATCTCACCTTCGATTGTGATATTTTGCTGCTCGTAATATTCGGGCGAACGGCGTACATAGACTTCATCGAAGGGTTGCAGCGTGAAGTCAGGCTGATCGGCAATCGTGAAGTCGGGATTGAGCTTGAAACTGAAGTTCTGGGCTATATGTTCACCGGCTTCTGTGGCGTTAGGATTCGTGATGCGACGTGCCACGTCAACTTTGACCAAAGAGGCTGACTCAGTGGGACCGCCAGCCTGTATGATGAGGTCTTCAATCGTTTCGTTGTCAGCAAAACGGTATACACCCGGATATTGCACCTCGCCATTGATGGTCACCGTCTTCTTCTCATCGCGTTCCTGACGGTTGGCTACATAGATGACATCCTCGTTCTTCAAGGGGACATCGGGTACACTACCTTCCAGAATGCCACGAAGGTCCAGACTCATCATTTCCAACGTTCGGTCGGCCTTGATGCGATGCATGACGGCATGCTGCGAGATGGCGCCTTCGGTCAGTCCGGCTGCAGCTTCTACCAGTGCCTTGACTGTATTGATTTCGCCGCCTACCTGATACATACCAGGACGGAATACGGCACCGCGAATCTCTACCATGTTCTGATAGCGGTTGAGCGTAGAGTCGACACTGACACTGTCCTCATCCATCAGTTTGAACGAGCTCATGTCGAACTCGCCAATGCTAAATACAGAATAGCCTGCCCCAGCCTTACGATTCACGCGGATGGCCTTGGTATAGGCGTCGCCAGTAAATCCACCGGCATAGCGGAGTAGAGTGGCAGCACTCTCCGTCTTCTTCATTTCATAGAACATGGGGCGCTTCACTTTACCCGTAATATTGACCAATGCTTCGTAGGGACTGACAGTAATGACGTCGTTGTCCTGTAGACGGACATCGCCTGAGAGTTTGCCATTCAATAGGAAATCGTAGACGTCAACACTAGAGAGCAACTTGCCCTTACGGTATACCTTGACATTACGAAGTGTACCAATATCGTTGGGACCACCAGCCATGTACAAGGCATTATAGACGGTGGCAAAGGCTGACATGGTGTATGTGCCGGGCACTTTGACCTCACCCATGACACTGATAGTGATGGTACGTGTTTGTCCAAGTGTCAACTCAATGTTCGACCCCTGATAGCGAGGACCCAACACGCGCTTCAGCTTTGCCTTGGCCTGACTGACGCTCAGTCCGCCTAACTTGATGACACCAACGCCTTCGATGGTGATAGTGCCATCGGGCGTAACGACTTCTGTAACACTCTCTTGGGAGGCACCCCAGATGTCGACGTTTACGGCATCGCCTGGCCCCAGCACATAGCTCTGTGGTGTTGCCAAATTCATAGAACTCTCGAAGGTCAGATTCTTGTTGTTGAAAACGTCGTGACCGAATATCTTGCGTTTTCCCGTTTTGTCTTTGTCAGAATAATACCTGAGCGAGTCGGGCATCATGAAGTCGATGGCTTCGTCCATCTCTACATATTCTCTATCAGTATTATCGTACGTATGTTTCTGGTTCTGCCTTTTGCCGTCTTTGATGCGGAATTGCGAGGCATTCTGCTTGTCTTTCCTGACCTGATCCTCGCGTTGCTCACCATTGGCTTCACGCATTCGGCTCTTCGTGGCCTGAGAACCTGCCGTGATGTCCTCGGCACCAAGGGCACCGTTCTTTATCTGCTTTTGATACTTCTTCTGAATACGGCGCAACTGGTCGATGGTGACGCCACGCTGCATTAACTGGGTAACTATCTGTTGGCGAGAGGCGCCCTTGGCGTTCTGCTCTATGACATAGTCCATAATCTGATTGTCGGTCATCCCCGACTGTGCCCAGCCAATCGTGGCAGCAAAGGCCAGACAGGCTATAATGGTAGATATTCGTTTCATAAGTACGCGTACATTTATTTATATAGAAAACACGCCAAAGCGCGAAATATTGTGCAAAAGTACAACTTTTTTATGAAAAAAACGGGCGTTCCTGTGAAATTTTTCACTTTTCGCTTTCTACTTTTCTTTTTTTTTCGTATCTTTGCATTCGCTAAGTGCGATATGAATCTTGGGGTTGACTGGATTTGACAGCAAGATGAGATGGTACGTAAGCATGCGGAGTGATGGCTGTGGACTCCTAAATCACGTCGGTCAGAAAATTAATTGGCGAAAACAACTACGCTCTCGCTGCCTAATCGAAGTACAGTAGATTACTGGCTTTATTCTCTTACTAGGTGAGAGAACGAGACATCGCTCCAAGGATGTGGTTCCGAATCTGAGGGTCAAGCGGTGCAGGAAAATCGGAAATAGTTTGTCGGGTGCTCCGACTGTCAGATGAATTTTTAGGAGATAAGGTCATGATTGGTGGTCCAGGTCTTGTCATGGCACGAAAATAAAGGCTGGAATAAGCATGTAGAAAGCGTATGGTTTCCTTGTTTGGACGAGGGTTCGACTCCCTCCAGCTCCACTAAGGTTGTGCTGATGTGATGAGACAGCTGATAGCTATAATCATTGTGATGTTACTACATGTATTGCCTGTCAAGGCATTACAAGCCAGTGATTTTACTTTTTCTCATTTAGGTAGAGCAGAAGGGCTGGACAATCAGCGCATCTTCTCAATCTGTCAGACACCGTCGGGCGCTATTTGGTGGTCGTCAATGACGGGTGTAGGACGCTATAATGGTTCGACTGTAAAAAATTATGGTTTAGATGAGCATACGCCATATTCTCATCTGGGAGGACGTGTCATCTATCTGACACAAGATTCTACGAACACTTATGCATACGACAATCGTGGAGACGTCTATCGGTTTGATTTCCTGCGCAATAGGTTTGAACCTGTGTTTAGTGTCTGGAAAATGATAGGACATGAGGTAAGCCTTAACGATATCGTCGTTTGGAAAGGCTGTTTTTATCTGGCCTTGCATGATGGTGTCTATCTGATGAAAGACGGTAAACTGACACAGATCATGAAATGTAATTATGCGAATAGCATCGTACAGATGGCTGGGGGTCTGCTCTTCTGTGCGCGTGATGGCGTATATGATGAAAAGGGTAAGCGATTGCTACCATATAATACGGAAAGTGGTTTCTATGACGAACTGTCAGGACGTCTGTGGATCGGCGGTTATGAAAAGGGACTTCATCTAGTGACGCTGAGTCAGGACGGTCGCATATCTGCTGACGAGTTTGTCAGATTTTCCAGTGGTAACAGCCAGTTGAATCCTGTCCGTAGCATCTGCCCCTATGACGACGATACGATGCTTGTGGGTATTGATGGCGAAGGTGTGTACCAGATGCGGCGTGACGGTCGAGGTGAGTGTCGCTTACTATTCAATAGTGAGTTGCACGGCAATGGCGTATACTGTATAGCTGTTGATGCATGGAAGAATATTGTGATAGGTACATATTCCGGTGGTATAGATATCGCACGCCCTATAGGCAGTACAACGGCCATCTATCGCCATGTACCCAATGACAGTCAAAGTCTCGCCAATGATCATGTGAACACAGTGATGCCTTTATCCAATGGCTTGGTATTGATGGGAACAGACAATGGCATCAGTATCTTAAACGTTAATACAGGTCAATGGCAGCACAGTTGTCAGGGAACAGTGGTACTGAATACTGGTGCGAAGCCTGGTGGTTCTGTGTTGGTATCGACCTATGGCAAGGGAATCTACGAGATTGACAGTCGGGCTAATATCAGTCATGTGTATACCACAGCAAACAGCCTGTTGACAGACGATCATGTCTATGCGACGCTGTATGACAAAGACGGCGGACTATGGGTTGGAACGCTTAACGGAAACCTATTGTACAAACCAGCTTCAAACCTTCCACCCCGTTATTATCCTATACATGATGTGCAGGCTATGACGCAATTGGCATCAGGACAGATTGCCGTTGGTACGGCTTTTGGACTGAAACTCATTACGCCTGGCAGCGATGAGGTCAAGGAACTGAACTATGCACCATCAGGTGTTACGGATGTCAACCCCTTTGTCAACCATTTGCTGATGTCAGGCATGGAGCTGTGGATAGCCACTGACGGCGGTGGTGTATACATCTACCATCTGGCTAAGCATGAGAGTCGTCAGATTACAACTGCCAACGGTCTGCCTTCCAATTACGTTAGAAGTCTGGCCAAGGGAAGAGACGGGCGTATCTGGATAGCTACCATAGAGGGATTGTCGTTTGTGAAACCAGAAGAACCTGGTAAGGTCGTCAATGTCAACTATTGCTATGGACTAAACTGTGAATATTCGCGAGGTGCAGCACAAAACATGCCTGATGGCGACATCATATTCGGTACAACATCTGGTGCCATCATTGTGCATCCGGAAAATGTGCAGTCTGTTAATTATACAGCTAAACTCGTGATTTTAGGCGTTGACTGTGACACAGAGGAAGAACGTCTGCAGACAGAGGACGTGATGGAGGGAATAAAAAAAGGAGAGTTGCATCTGTCATATCGTCAGCGTACTTTTGAACTGCTGTTTGAGAGCGTGAACATGCGTAACCACTATGACATAGCCTATCGTTATAGAATGGAGAATGGCGAGTGGAGTCAGCCTACCGATCAACAATATATTCGCTTTATTGACGTTGAACCAGGAAAACATAAGCTTACACTACAATGTGTCAGTCGTACCAGTGGTACTGTGATTGACTCGCTGACGCTCACCATTAGTATCTCTCAGCCGTGGTGGAACACATGGTGGATGTGGTGCGTCTACGTAGCTTTACTATTAATAGTATTCTATGGCGCTTGGCGAGTTTATCAGTTGCATGAGAAGTATATGCGTCTGACCATCGATCATCTGCAAATGGTAGAGAGCGAGCCTAGGACCATGCAACACAGCGAACCAGTTGTTGTTCAGTCACAGACAGAATCACAGGATTCTTCAGAATCGGTGGAGACATCGGAAGCAGTCAATGACTTTGTCGAGAAAGCTACGGGGTTGATAGTGGAGCATCTGAGTGATTCAGAGTTTAATATTGACCGTCTTTGCCGTGAGATGGCTATGAGTCGTACACTGTTTTATGTTAAGCTCAAGTCATATACGGGAAAATCTCCACAAGATTTTATTCGCATCATCCGTCTGGAGCGTGCAGCGTCCATGTTACGTGGCGGTCGTAACGTGACTGACGTGGCAGCACTGACAGGATTCGATAATCCCAAATACTTTAGTACAGTGTTCAAGAAATATTTTGGTGTGTCACCTTCGAAATATCATTGATTTCAGTTTAAATACTATCAGAATAAGGTTTCAAAACTATCATTTTATAGAAATGAAACCTTTTCTGAGGGCATTTAGACCTCTTATTATATAAGAAACTATACCTTTGCAGCCGAAAAATCAATAAAACGATGAAACTGAAAACTTTATTCTTTGTATGTGCCATGACGGCAACAGCAACAAGCAATGCCCAGCCCACGGCCAAAGAGTGGAATGCTGGAGTGGTAGGCTGGAATCTCGGTAACCAATTAGAGTGTTCGGCACCAGGTCAGGATGGCGAGTCGATGCTTATCGGCATGCCCGATAATAGTATTAAGGCAGAGACAGCATGGGGCAATCCTATTGTTACCAAGAAAACGATGAAGGCTGTAAAAGAGGCCGGCTTCAATGCGGTCCGTATTCCTGTTCGATGGCAGTGCCACATTACCAATCCTATGGCGATGAGTATTGACAAGGCATGGCTTCAGCGTGTGAAAACTATTGTAGACTGGTGTCTGCAGAACGACCTGAAAGTCATTATTAATACACACCACGATAAATGGCTTGAGGGACGTCCAACCAACCAATATAAAGAGGAGAACAATCAGAAACTCGCCCTGCTGTGGATGAATATCGCTAGCGAGTTTGCTAACTACGACTACCGTGTTGCCTTTGCCGGTACCAACGAGGTGCACATTAAGGATAACTGGGGAAAGCCCGAGGCGGAGAATCTGGCCGTACAGAACTCGTATAACCAGACGTTTATCGATGTGGTCCGTGCTACGGGTGGTAATAATGCCAAGCGTCACCTGATTGTGCAGACCTATGTGTGTAACCCCGACTTCGGCTTGTACAATGGGGACTTCATTATTCCTACCGATGCTGAAGGTAATGGTAACAACTATATGAGCGTGGAATTCCATTATTATACGCCATGGGACTATGCCGGTGAGTGTAAGTTCAACTACTGGGGCGAGCCCTATAAGCAGAAAGGTGAAGCATCGCCTAACGACGAGAAGACTATGACCGAATTCCTCAATCGTGTGGTTAGCACATGGGGCGACAAAGGTCTCGGACTTGTCATGGGCGAGTGGGGCGTCACCGACCGTCAGAAAGCTGGACAGACCGATGTGATTCGCGAGAATATGACCTATTTTTGTCGCACTTTGGTTAGTGAGACCAAGAAACGTGGCATCTCTACCTTTGTGTGGGATAATAACGCCTTTGGTAGCGGTCAGGAGAAGTTTGGCATCTTTGACCGTCATGCTGGCATGAGAGTGAAAAATACTTGGGTGCTGAAAGGCATCATGGAAGGGAAATCAGAATAACGAAATAACTAACTAATTATGAAAAAATTATTAATGAGAGTGGCCGCCGTTGCCACCGCCGTGTTGATGTTCACGGCATGTTCAGAGAAGAAAGCAGACGTAGTCAACAACTTTAAGATTCAGCGCGGTACGAACGTAAGCCACTGGCTGTCGCAGAGCGAGGAACGTGGGGAAGCCCGTGCCATGCACATTCAGGAGGACGACTTTGCACGTCTGGACTCACTGGGATTTGACTTCGTCCGTCTGCCCATCGATGAAGTACAGTTCTGGGACGAGCAGGGCAACAAACTGCCAGAGGCATGGGATTTGATGATTAATGCCATCAACTGGGCCGAGAAGCACCACCTGCGCACTATTGTAGACCTGCATATTATCCGTTCGCACTACTTTAATGCCGTCAATGAGGGCAATGCTGATGCCAACACCTTGTTTACATCGGAGAAGTCGCAGCAAGACCTAATTAATATGTGGTATCAGTTATCGGACGTATTGAAAGGCTATAGCAACGACTCTGTGGCCTACGAATTCATGAACGAACCCGTGGCTGACGACCATGAGCAATGGAATCAACTCATTGCCAAGGTACATAAGGCTTTGCGTGAGCGTGAACCACAGCGTACATTGGTTGTTGGTTCAAATATGTGGCAGGGCTACGAGACTATGAAGTATCTGAAAGTGCCTGAGAACGACAAGAACATCATCCTCTCGTTCCACTATTATAACCCGATGATTCTGACACACTACGGTGCTTGGTGGACACCTATCGGCAAGTATACAGGTAAGGTCAATTATCCTGGTATCTTGGTATCGAAAGAGGACTATGAGGCAGCTCCTGACTCATTGAAGAAGGAGTTGGAGCCCTATTTGACGCAGGAGTGGAACATTGACAAGATTCGTGCCGACTTCAAAGACGCTATCGAGGTGGCTAAGAAGTATAACCTGCAGCTGTTCTGTGGCGAGTGGGGTGTCTATGAGCCTGTTGATCGCGAACTGGCCTATAAGTGGACAAAGGATATGTTGACCGTCTTCAAGGAGAACAACATTGCATGGACTACTTGGTGTTACGATGCTGACTTTGGTTTCTGGGACCAGAAGAAGCATGACTTCAAAGATAAAGGATTAGTAGACCTGCTGATGGGGAAGTGAGAAGTGATAAGTGAGAAATGATAAGTGAGAAGTGAAAAAATGAGTATGAAGACATTTGGATATTTCGACGATAAGAACCGCGAGTACGTCATCACTGACCCCGCAACACCGTTCCCTTGGATTAACTATCTTGGCAACGAAGACTTCTTTGGACTGATTTCAAACACGGCTGGTGGCTACGACTTCTATAAGGATGCCAAGTTCCGTCGCATCACGCGCTATCGCTATAATGGTGTGCCGATGGATGCTGGTGGTCGTTACTTCTATATCAAGGATGGCGACAGTGTTTGGAGTCCGGGTTGGAAACCTTGCAAGACGCCACTCGATACGTATGAATGCCGTCACGGCATGAACTACACACGTATTACGGGTAGCAAGAATGGTGTTGAAGCCTCTGTGCTGTTCTTTGTGCCTCTGAAGACATGGGCTGAAGTGCAGAAACTGACACTGAAGAATACCAGTAACACAGTGAAGACATTGAAACTGTTTTCTTTCACAGAGTGGTGTCTGTGGAATGCTGCTACAGATATGGAGAACTTTCAGCGCAACTGGTCGACAGGCGAAGTAGAGATAGAAAATGGAAAGGTTATTTACCATAAGACTGAGTACAAGGAGCGTCGCAATCACTATGCTTACTATGCATTGACCAATGCTGAGGCACAGGGCTATGATACAGATCGCGAATCGTTCATCGGACTATACAATGACTTCTCGAATCCACAGTGTGTCATGGCAGGAAAACCTGCTATGTCGGTAGCTCACGGCTGGAGCCCCATTGCTTCGCACTATGTGGAGGTAACGCTACAGCCTGGCGAACAGAAAGATTTCATCTTTGTGCTGGGCTATGCTGAGAACGAACAGGAGAAGAAATTTGTGCTCGACGGTTCACCTGTCGAGGGAAGCCTAATCACTTCTTTGGGTGATCTGGATCATACCATTATCAATAAGGAGAAGGCACACGCTGTCATTGAGCGTTTCTCGACAGTAGACGCAGTGGATGCTGCCTTCGAAGAGCTGCGAGTGATGTGGGACGGCCTGCTGAGCAAGTTCACCGTGGAGAGCAGTGATGAACGCATGAATCGTATGGTGAACATCTGGAACCAGTATCAGTGCATGATTACGTTCTGCTTCTCGCGTTCAGCATCGTTCTTTGAAAGTGGTGTAGGTCGTGGCATGGGATTCCGCGACAGCAATCAAGACCTTGTAGGCTTTGTGCATCAGGTGCCCAGTCGTGCCCGTCAGCGCATCATCGACATCGCCTCAACACAATTCCCTGATGGTGGCTGCTATCACCAGTACCAGCCATTGACCAAGCGTGGCAACAATGATATCGGTGGTGGTTTCAATGACGACCCCTGCTGGCTTATCTTTGGTACTGTAGCTTATATCAAAGAGACAGGCGATTTCTCGATACTCGACGAAATGGTGCCCTGGGACAATGAGCCTGGTACGGAAGTGACACTGTTCGAACACCTGCGTATCTCGTTCAACCATGTGGTAGAGAACCTTGGACCTCATATGTTGCCACTCATTGGTCGTGCTGACTGGAACGACTGTCTGAACTTAAACTGCTTCTCATGGGATCCTAACGAGAGCTTCCAGACTACCGAGAACAACAGCGAGGGTTCGAAGGCCGAAAGTCTGATGATTGCCGGTTTGTTCGTCTTGACGGGCAAACAGTATGTGGAACTTTGCGACAAAATCGAAAAGCACGAGGAGGCCAAGCGTGCTCAAGGCTGCATTGATGCCATGGTTGATGCCGTGAAGAAGCATGGTTGGGATGGCGAGTGGTATCTGCGCGCCTATGACTTCTACGGCAATAAGATTGGCTCGAACGAGTGCGAGGAAGGCAAAATCTTTATCGAGAGTCAGGGCTTCTGCACCATGGCTGGTATCGGATTGGAGGATGGTATGGTTGACAAGGCTCTGGATTCCTGTAAGAAGTATTTGGACTGCGAGCACGGTATGGTGTTGAACAATCCTGCATTTACCCGCTATTATGTCGAAATGGGTGAAATATCGAGCTATCCTGCTGGTTACAAGGAGAATGCAGGTATCTTCTGCCACAATAATCCTTGGGTCATCATTGGCGAGACGGTGGCTCGTCGTGGTAATGATGCCTGGGAGCACTATACGAAGATCTGTCCTGCATGGATTAAGGACCAGCAGTTGCATAAAGTAGAGCCTTATGTCTACTGTCAGATGGTGGCAGGTAAGGATGCTGCCAAGCCTGGCGAAGGTAAGAACTCATGGTTGACGGGTACGGCAGCATGGAACTGGATTACCATCACACAGTACATTCTTGGTATCAAGCCTACCTATGATGGTCTGGAGATAGACCCCTGCATTCCTTCGACTCTCAAGGAATACAAGGTGAAGCGTGTGTTGCGTGATGCTGAGTTCGAGATTACTGTGAAGAATCCTGATGGTAAGGAGAGTGGGGTGAAGCGTGTGACCCTCGATGGCAAAACCATCGACAACAATATCATCACTGCTACCCCAGGTAAACATATTGTTGAAGTGATTATGTAAAAGAAGTATGGCAACACTAAAGGAAAAAATAGGCTATGCGTTGGGTGACGCAGCTGCAGGCGGTATCACATGGAAAGTGATGTCGATAGCGTTCCCATTGTTCTTTACCAACGTCTTTGGACTGACGGTAGCTGATACAGCAACGCTGATGTTGATAGCCCGTATGTTCGACGTGATAACTGATCCCCTGATGGGTTCGTTGGCCGATCGTACACAATCGCGTTGGGGCACGTATCGTCCATGGCTCATCATTGGTGCCATTCCCTTTGGCCTGATTTTCGCACTATTGCTCTATACACCAGAGTTCGGACCTATGGGCAAGCGCATCTGGGCTTATTCGCTCTATCTGTTGATGATGGCGGTATATACGGCAGTCAATGTGCCATACGGTTCGTTGTTGGGCGTCATGACCGATGACGATAATGAGAAAAACCAATTCTCGTCGTTCCGCATGGTAGGTGCATACGCTATGGGATTCGTCACGCTACTGTCATTCCCTTATCTTCAGAAAATGGTAGGCGGAACCGACCAGCACCAGTATGCTGTACTGGGCGCTTTCTTCGGTATTGTGGCTGCTGCAGGCACCCTGGCTTGTGGATTGCTGACCAAGGAGCGACTGAAGCCCATCCGTGCCGAGAAGTTCTCATTCAAACCCTTTGCAGACCTCTTTAAGAATCGTCCATGGATTATTCTGACACTTGTTGGTGTCTGCACCAACTTCTTCAATGGCTTCCGTTATGCCGTAGCCGGCTATATGTTTGAATACTGCATGCATGGTGACGTAACGGTGTCGGGACTCATCATCAACTATACTGTTTTTATGACCTTCGGTGAGTTGACCTGTATGATTTTCGGTGGCGTATCACCTGTATTTACCAAGTGGGTTGGTGGAAAACGTAAAGCCTTCATGTGGGCTGCTGTCATATGTGTCGTTACGTCAGTATTGTTCTTCTTTGTGCCGATGGATCCTGCCTATATCTGGGTCATGGTTGCTGTCGTTATTCTGACGTCTGTAGGTATCGGCATCTACTCACCGCTACTCTGGTCGATGTATGCCGATGTGTCTGATTATGCTACAGAGAAGAACGGGACTTCCAGTACGGGCCTCATTTTCTCCAGTGGCACCATGGCCATGAAGTTTGGTACGGCCATCAGTGGTTCGTTGGTAGCCCTGTTGCTGGGCATTGCTGGTTTCATATCAGGCACCGATGCTACAGGTCAGACCGTTATCACCATTACTGATCAAGATGCCGTGAACCGCATGATATGGTTGCTGTTCTCCATCTTCCCAGCAGTCATCGCATGCATCATGTTTGGATTGCTATGCATCTATCCTATCAAGAAGTGATGTAGCGACGGACAGAAAACTATCACAAAAGGGTTTGAATACTGACGGAATTCAGTTTTCAAACCTTTTTTGTATGCCTTCGAACCCTTATAATTAAGGAACACACTAATTTTGCACCCAGAAAGTTTTAATTCTTAATTCAATAACATAACAAACAAAACAATGAAGAAGATTTTTACCTTTATGATGCTAAGCATCTTTGCTGTGATGAATGTTAATGCCGCAGAGGAAACCCTGTGGGAGGGTGACTTTAATGTGTCATGGGACTTACCAGAAGGTGATCCTAATCGTGAGTGGGGCGGACATGAAGGTCAAGACGTTACTTCTCACTTTCTTGTAGGTGAAAAGATTAATGTATATCTGACTGTTGTTGCCAGTGCAGAATACCATAAGTGCCAGTTCGACAATTGGGCGTGGGAGGCACTGCCCGGTGTGAGCCCAGCAGAATTTGAAGCAGACACCAAGGTGACGATTGATGTAACAGGAGATATCGTAGCAGCAGTAGCAGCTAAAGGATTCCGTCTTCATGGTCACGGTTTCCACGTCGTGAAAGTGACCAAGGGAACTGCTGATGAGCCTGTCGTAAATGAGGATACTCTGTGGAAGGGTGACTTTAATGTGTCATGGGACTTACCAGAAGGTGATCCTAATCGTGAGTGGGGCGGACATGAAGGTCAAGACGTTACCTCTCACTTCCTTGTAGGTGAAAAGATTAATGTGTATCTGACTGTTGTTGCCAGTGCAGAATACCATAAGTGTCAGTTCGACAATTGGGGGTGGGAGGCACTGCCTGGCGTGAGCCCAGTAGAGTTTAGTGTAGACACCAAGGTGACGATTAATGTAACAGAAGATATCGCAGCAGCAGTAGCAGCAAAGGGATTCCGTCTTCATGGTCACGGATTCCACGTCGCTAAGCTAACTAAGGACGTAAAGGGGAATACTACAGCCGTTAAGAATATCACCAATATGAAGAAGATGACAGATGGTAACTATTATAATATGAATGGCCAGTTGGTAACCAATCCCACAAAGGGACTCTATATCTTCAATGGGAAAAAAGTAATAATCAAATAAGGTTAGAAGATTGTTTTTGAAAATTAGTAGTTTGTTTTAGTAGTTTTTTAAAATTTAACATGAGAAGTCTGTGTTTAACACTCATGGTTGCGGTGGCTGCGTCAGTGATGGCGCAGCCAACAGCACGTGAATGGAACCAACAAGTAACAGTTGGTTGGAACCTCGGCAACCAGTTGGAGTGCTCGGCACCTGGACAGGACGGTGAGTCTGTATCGTTTACTTGTCCTAAAAATCACATGCAGGCAGAAACAGCATGGGGGAATCCTGAGGTGACACAACAGACACTACAGGCTGTGAAAGACGCCGGCTTCAACGCCGTGCGAATTCCCGTGCGCTGGCAGTGCCACATCACTAACGCTGAGACGATGACTGTCAATGCTGACTGGATGCAGCGTGTGAAGGAGGTGGTGGACTATGCGATGAACCTTGGCATGAAGGTGATTATCAATACCCACCACGACAAGTGGCTGGAGAGTCGCCCTACTAATTATTATAAGGATAACAACAACCAGAAGCTGGCTTTGCTATGGACGAATATTGCCAATGCCTTTAAGGATTATGACTATAATCTCGCCTTTGCAGTTACTAATGAGGTGCATGTGCCAAACAACTGGAACGCTCCCACGGACGAGAATCTTAGCGTACAGAACAGCTACAATCAAACGTTCATCAATGCTGTCAGAGCAACAGGCGGCAAGAACTTGAAACGCCACCTCATTGTGCAGACTTATGCCTGCAATCCTGACTTTGGCGTGAACGGCAAACTGATTGTTCCTACGGATATTGAAGGTAACGGGAAGGAGTATATGAGCGTGGAGTTCCACTACTACAATCCTTACGATTATTGTAGTGGTAATTCAGTGAATGATGGCGGCTTCTACTATTGGGGACAGGCTTATAGCAGCTATGGCAATACTTCTTCCAGCAAAGAGACGACTATGCGTAACGCCTTCCAGCAAGTTGCGGATGAGTGGAGCTCACAAGGACTGGGTGTCGTCATGGGCGAATGGGGCGTCAGCGATCACTGGCTCCAGACTTACAAGACTACGATCCATGAGAACATGTCCTACTATTGCAAAACACTCGTCACTGAGGCTCGTCAACTTGGCTTTGCCACCTTTGTCTGGGACAACAACGTCTTTGGCAACGGCACTGAGAAGTTCGGTATCTTTGATCGCATGAACAACATGACGCTTATCGCAGATTGGACTGTCAACGGCATCATGGAGGGTGTCGCAGCAGGCATCGAAGAACGGACAATAGGGATCAGGCCATCGACTCTGAAGCCTCGCAAATTCCTGAGAGACGGCAAACTCTTGATACAGAAAGACCACAGGACATACACCCTGCAAGGGTACAAAAACTGACAAAAGGAGTTTGATTACTGACATATCACGCTTTTCAAACCTTTTTTGAGTGGCTTCAAACCTACTATTCTATAAATATAGATACCTTTGCAGCGAGAAAATCACTATTATCATTATAACTCAAAACAAAAATCAAAAATGAACAAGAAAACAATGTTTCTCTGTCTGTTTGGCGCAGGTATGATGTGGATGCCGCTGATGGCTTCGGCTTCGGTATCCGGTCTTACTGAGCTGGCAGCAGCTCCCAACGACCAGGTTATCTCTGGTACTGTTGAGGATGCCAACGGCCCAATGATTGGTGCTACCATTAAAGTGGCCGGAACGAACAATGGTACAGTGACCGATTTCGATGGTCGCTTCTCTCTGAAGTGTAAACCTGGCGACATGCTTGAGGTCAGCTACGTAGGCTATGCCACTAAGACCGTTAAAGCTCAGCAGGGCATGAAGATTATGATGGAAGAGGACAAGACGATGCTGAGTGAGGTCGTCGTTACTGCCCTTGGTGTCAAGCGCGAGCGCAAGGCTCTGGGTTATGGCGTAGCTGAAGTTAAAGGCGAAGAACTCCAGAAAGCTAAGGAAACCAACGTCATCAACTCGCTGTCTGGTAAGGTGGCTGGTCTTGTAGTCCAGAACACTGCAGGTGGTAACTCAGGTTCTACGCGCGTGTTGTTGCGTGGTAATACGGAGATGACTGGCAACAATCAGCCCCTTTATGTCATTGATGGTGTGCCCTTGGACAATACCAACTTCGGTAGTGCTGGTCAGGCTGGTGGCTACGACCTTGGTGACGGTATCTCAGCCATTAACCCAGATGATATCGAGAATATGACCGTGCTGAAGGGTCCAGCTGCTTCTGCTTTGTATGGTAGCCGTGCCTCTCATGGCGTCATTCTGATTACCACTAAGAAAGCTGAGAAAGACAAGTTTGGCTTAGAGTATAACGGCTCGCTGACTTTCGATGTTCAGAATGCCATGTGGGATGATATCCAGCAAGTTTACGGTATGGGCTATAATGGTCAGTTCAGTAAAGTTGCTTCTTCGGGTACTAATAGTAGCTGGGGTCCTAAGGCTGACAACCACTTGGTAGAGTACTTCGATGGTGTACAGCGTCCCTTCCAGATGTATAAGGATAATACCTCTAATTTCTTCCGTACTGGTATTACCGCTCAGAATACCGCTATCCTATCGGTAAATTCAGGTAAGACGGGTGTTCGCTTTAGTTTCACCGACATGCGCAATAAGGACATTCTGCCCAAGACTCACATGTTCCGTGACAATTTCAACTTGCGTGTCAATACAACAGCAGGTAAGTTCGACCTCGACTTCACTGCTAATTATACTCACGAGAACGTAACTAACCGTCCTGCACTGGGTGACTCTCAGAGCAATGTGGGTAAGAATCTCATGACACTGGCTGGCACCTACAATCAGGCTTGGCTGCAGCATTATGAGAATGCTGATGGCTCATATGCCAACTGGAACGGTAACGACATGTATAACATCAACCCCTATTGGTCACTTTATAAGAATGGTAACAAGTCAAAGAAGGATGTATTCCGCTTTACAGCCAAAGCCATCTATAATATTGATGAACACTTGAAGATTCAAGGTACTATCGGTACAGACATCAACAAGATGACCTTCGATGACTATATTGCCAAGACTACTCCTGGTCAGCAAGCAGGACAGATGCAGAGCCAGATTTTCAATAATCGTACTATCAATGCTGAGTTGTTGGCCCTATATAACAACCAGTGGGGTGATTTCGACTTCAATGCCACTTTGGGTGGTAACCTCTTTAAGGTAGACAACCTGACAGATATTATGAGCGGTTTGAACGAGCAGATTCCCAATGTAGTATCTATCACGAACTATGCAGAACATAGTATCCAGCAGGCTTCATACACCAAACAGATCAATTCTGTCTATGGTTCTGCCAGCGTAGGTTATAGGCACACCTACTATTTGGAAGGTACGTTGCGTGGCGATAAGTCATCCACACTGCCTGCAGGCAACAATGTATATGTATATCCTTCAGTATCGGCCAGCGTAGTATTCTCTGAGTTCCTGAAAAACAAGAACGCTATCAACTATGGTAAATTCCGTGCTTCGTTTGCTCAGGTAGGTAGTGATACTGATCCCTATCAACTCGTCACTAGTTATACCAAGAGCCGCTATGCTTATCCTGACTATGCCATGACATATGTTAGTAATACGGTTCGTCCTAATCCCGATTTGAAGCCCACCCGTACCAACTCATTTGAGTTAGGTTTGGAGATGAAATTCTTCCACAACCGTTTAGGTTTGGATATTACCTATTATAATCAGGTGTCTAAAGACCAAATTATTGCTCTTGCCTCTTCAGCTGCATCAGGTTACGACTATCGTCTGATCAATGCCGGTAAGATTGAAAATAAAGGTATTGAGATTGCTCTTAATGGTCGCGTGCTCGACTATAAGGGCTTTGCATGGGATGCAGGTTTGAACTTCTCTAAGAACTCTAACAAGGTAAAGGAACTCGTAGAAGGTATGAACTACTTCGAAATTGAGAAGGCCCGCTGGTGTGGTGTCTCTGTAGGTGCAGAGGTAGGTCAGAACTTCGGTTCGATTCAGGGTAAGGACTTCAAGCGTACTGCTGATGGTCAGGTGATTATCAATGCAGGAACTGGTCTGCCTGAGGTGGACAACAAGATGCGTACCCTAGGTAATGCCTCTTGGGATTGGACAGGTGGTTTCTATTCTACCTTTACTTATAAGAACTTCAAGCTCTCTGCTGGCTTCGACGTGAAGGTAGGTGCTGACCTCTTCTCTATGTCTATGCGTTCTGCTTACCAGACAGGTAAGGCTTCCGCTACTCTTGAAGGCCGTGAGGAATGGTATGCTTCAGAAGAAGCTCGTCAGGCTGCAGGTAAGGATCTTACTACCTGGCGAAATGAAGGCAATGCACGTGGTTACATTGTTCCTGGTGTCATAGAGATAAAGGATGAGGCAGGCAATGTTACTGGCTATCGCCAGAACGATATCCCTGTCAACCCAGAGGATTATTGGAGTCACTGTGCAGACAATGCACCTTCTATGTTTATCTATGATAACTCTTATGTAAAGTGTCGTGAAATTACCTTCGGCTACACCTTCCCTGAGAAGATGCTCAGCAAACTGAAGATTGTGAAGAGCCTGAGCCTGAGTTTCGTGGCTCGCAACCCGTTCATCATTTGGAAGCGTATTCCTAACATAGATCCTGACTCAGGTTATAATACCTCTGGCATGGGTCTGGAGTATGGCTCACTGCCCTCACGTCGCAGCTATGGTTTCAATGTTAACGTTACATTCTAAATGAAGGAGGAAGAAACTATGACAACAAAAAATATTAAAAATATACTCGCAGCCTGTTTTGTTAGTTGCTGTATGACAGCACCCTTTGTTTCGTGCAGTGATGAACACATGCAGGCAATTAATACGGATAATACCAAGACTTTGACAACTGACCCCAATGGTCAGCTGACAACAGCCCTGTTGCAGACATATGGTGACTTTGGACTGATGGATACCTATCGTAGCTATATTACTGGCTTCACCCAGCACTTTGCAGGTGGTTGGAATGTTAGCAAGTATGCAGGAAGTGTTCACTATGAAGACGATCAGGCTCGTCTCATTTGGGACAGATACTATACGGTAGCTATCAAGAATCTACGCGATGCTATTGATCATTCTTCTGACAAATTGAACCTGAATGCGGTACTGCGTATCCATCGCGTTTATTTGATGTCAGTACTGACCGATGTTTATGGTGATGTTCCTTGCCTGTCTATTGCTGAGGGTTTGGGGAAAGACCTGGCCACTCCCGCATACGATAAGCAGGAGGATATCTATAAATGGATATTCACTGAGTTGAAGGCTTGTGTAGCTCAGCTGGGTACTGGTAGCGATGCTATTTCCGGCGACGTAACCAACTATATTGGTGATGTGGACATGTGGAAGAAGTATGCAAACTCGCTGCGTATGCGCTATGCTATGCGTATCTCTGATGTGGCAAAGGGAGATCCCGATAAACCAGAAGCCCTCAATGCTCGGAGCGAGTTCGAGGCTGCATACCATGATCCCGCTGGCTATATCATGTCTTCTAAGGAGGATGCTTTCATCAAATATGAGAACAGGCCCTTTACACTTTATGCCGGATCTAACGAGTACGACTATCGTGTAAATGCTTTGGGTGAGATGCTTTATGGACAGGATTCTCAATCTCCTTCCTTCGTAAGTTCTACTTTGTGGGAATATTTGAATGAGAATAACGACCCCCGTCGTTACAAGATTGTCCGCCACTACCTGAATATTAAACGTAGTGAGATTAAGCCAGATAAGATTGGTAACAAAGATTTGACTGACGAGGTAATTCGTTATTTGACCGAAAATGGTAAGGAAGAGAGTCCTTGTGATCCTGGCTATGCTTGGTACGGCAGCCCTTGGCTTTCTGCTCCTGCACATAGTGAAACAGTGCTTCCTACTTTGCATAAGCTTGCCACTCAGTTCCCTGAGGTTGGATACGATAAGAACAATTATCCTGAGCGTATGATGCGTCCCGCATTGTCTCTTGACTTTGAAATGCCCGATCGTCCAGGTATCCTGATGACCTATCCTGAGGTTGAACTGCTGCTGGCTGAAGCCAAGAGCAAGGACTGGGATGTAGATGGTTCTGTAGTAGATCATTACAAGAATGGTACTCGTGAGGCTCTCCTGCATATCAACAAATATTATCTCGAGAGTGATGATGTCATTGCAGATGCTGATATTGAAACTTACGTGAACAATATGGTAGCAAAGAGCACACTGACCACCGAAGAAGGAGCCCGCGAGGCTATCAATCTGCAGGCATGGATTCTACACATGATGAACCCTGCAGAGGCTTGGGCTAACTTGCGCCGTGCTGACTATCCTAAGATGAAGGATCGTAATACGTTGGGCAAGAACTCCGACTTTACCTACGATTCTGATGATTTAAGCACACCTAACCGTCTCTGTTATCCTACGCTGGAGTCCAAGTACAACACAACAAACTATGAGACGGCTATTGGCCCTATGGGCGGAAAGGACGACTGGCACCATCGTGTCTGGTGGGATGATAAGGAGATTAAAGTTAAGTATGATGAACATAAATAATAAAAGATAGAAGATTATGAAAATCAAGAATATTTTATCAGCTTGCCTTGTGTGTTGCGGTTTTTCCGTAGCCCTCACAAGCTGCTCCAATAACGAAGAAGCCTTCTTTACTGTCACAGACGAAGATGCTCCTCGTATCTTGAATACAGACTTCCCTGGTAGCGGTTTTGAACTGAACCGTGACCAAAAAATGCAATTCCAGGTGCTCGTAACACCAGCAGACATGACTACTGTCAGGTGGTATGACGGTGACGTACTTGCCTATGAAGGTGCTTATATTGACAGGTTTTTCGATGCAGGTGACTACAATCTGAAGATAGTGGCTACTACTGTAAAAGGTAAGGAGACCTATCGTAATATCCGAATGGTAGTGAAAGCACTCGCTGGTGACCCAGCAGTTGGCGACGATTCACGTCTTCAGGCTCCTGGAGATGCTGTTACCATGACTGGTTCTAATCTGTTCAATATTAAGAAAGTCAAGATTAACGGTCGTGAGATTGATGTTACAGCAGCCACTAGTAGCAGCATTGAGTATACGTTGCCCGCTGATATGGCAGACGGCAAGTTCCGTTTGTCGCTTGTTGACGAAACGGGGCAGTCCTATGGTAGTGGTTGGGTAACCATCTATGGCGATCCTCTTATTACTAAGAGTGATTTCATGGGACAGTCTGAAGGTCTGGTCACAATTCCTGGTCGTAAACTGGGTGATGTGACATCTGTAACGGTCAATGGCGTAGAATGCTCTATTGAGAGTCTTACTGATGAACAGATAGTCATTAAGTTGCCTGCTCTTGAAGAGGGCGTATATGATGTGAAGGTCACTAACAATAGTGGTGTTGCTCTTAAATTCCTCCAGAATGGTACAATCGTTGATAACGCTACCATCAAGGTTTCGCTCATCGCAGAGGAAATCCTGTGGGAAGGCAACCATCCAGTAGACTGGGGTAACATCTTTGAGAAGAACGAGTTGGCTGCTACACTGAAGGAAATTGCTAAGCCTCGTGCTATCCTCCGTCTCTACGTGAATCGTACTGACGCAGAGTATGCCAAGGGTTGCGCTGCCGTCAACTGGGCAGACATCGTGAATGGTGGTTCAGATCCTAACCGTGGCGATGTAGACATTACATTTGAAGATACGTATGTTGACTTCGTACTCACAGCTAAGTCTATGGAACTGCTGGAACAGAATAACTTCCAGGTTGTTGGTCACGGCTTCGACCTCCTGAAGATTACGCTCATTCAGCCCAGTGAAGAAGAATTGTGGGCAGGTAGCCATCCAGTAGACTGGGGTAATATCTGGGAAGACGACGGAACCATCACTGCACAATTGAAGCAGACGGCTGGTCCTGGTTCTGTACTCCGCCTTTATGTGAATCGTACCGATGGTGAATATGCCAAGGGTTGTGCTGCAGTCGGTTGGGCAGACATCGTGAATGGTGGTACAGATCCTAACCGTGGCGATGTAGACATTACCTTCGAAGACACTGAGATAGAATTTAAGTTGACCAAGAAGTCTATGGAATTGCTGAATAACGGCAACCTGCAGGTAGTAGGCCATGGCTTCGACCTGCTGAAGATTACCATCGAGTAGTGTTCAGTTACTGAAAAGAAAACGCTTAGCACCATCTGCCCAAGGTCGACAATGACCAGAGCAGGTGGTGCTACCTTTTTTGCTGTTGATTTTTATGGGCAAAATGTATTGGTTATTTCCGAATTATTATTATCTTTGCAAGCAAAAACATATTAACTAGACTAATGAAACAGAGAATTCTTATCTTTTTGATGAACGTAGCAGCTGCTACAAGCGCCTTGGCGCAGAGCGATTCCCTCCAGTTGCAGGAGGTAGTAGTAACAGGAACACGCGCCGCTACAGACGTGCGCCACCTGCCTATGACGGTGACAGTGATTGATCGTCAGACGCTGACTGAACAACATCAGACCAGCGTTCTGCCTACCGCCATGCAACAAGTGCCTAGCCTCTTTGTGACGTCACGTGGCATGATGGGCTATGGTGTGTCTACGGGTGCTGCTGGTAGCATCAATTTCCGTGGTATATCCAGTGGGGCAGGGCAGATGCTCGTCTTGATTGATGGTCATCCGCAATATCAGGGCGTCTATGGCCACTCGCTGGCCGACAGCTATCTGACGCTGATGGCTGAACGTGTCGAGGTGTTGCGTGGTCCAGCTTCCATGCTCTATGGCTCGAATGCGATGGGAGGCGTAATAAACATTGTCACGCGAAAGGCCCCTGTGGGTCGTGCCACATCGACAAATGCCACCATTGGTGCAGGCAGTTGGGGTACCGTTCAGGCTGAGGCTTCCAATCAGGTTCGTCTGGGACGCTTCAGCAGCACCGTCGCTGCACAGTACGGCCGTTCTGATAATCATCGTCCCAATATGGGCTTCGAACAATATGGCGGATTCCTGAAGTTGGGCTACGACATTAGTGACCATTGGCGTGCATCGCTTGCAGGTAATGTGACGCATTGGAATGCCTCAAATCCTGGAGCGGTCTCTCAGTTAAAGCTTGAGAACGACCAGTGGATAACGCGTGGTGAAGTGTCGCTGGCCATTGAGAACCACTATCAGCGTACCAGTGGCGGATTGAGTGTCTACGACAACTTTGGACGCCATAAAATCAACGATGGCTACAATGCCGTGGGTGGCAAACCGCAGACCGATCTTTTCCGTTCTAAGGATGCTGTGGCTGGTGTGTCATGGTGGCAGAGTGCCCAGCTCTTCGAAGGCAATCGTGTGACGGTTGGTGTCGACTATCAGCACATCTACGGACGTGCCTGGTATACCAATCGTGAGACGGGTGAAGTGGTCACCACGAAGCAGCGACTCATGCAGAGCTGCCATTCGCACGAAAACGAATGGGCTGGTTACGTCGACTTCCGCCAAGACCTGACATCATGGCTCACCGTCGATGCTGGTCTGCGTTACGACCATCACTCTACGGCAGGTAGTGAATGGGAACCTCAAGTGGGTGTCGTCTGGCGTGCACTATCCACTGCCGAACTGAAGGCTTCGGCTAGCAAGGGATTCCGCAATCCTACCACACGCGAGATGTATCTTTATGGCACTGCCAATCACGACTCGCTGCGTGCCGAACGCCTCTGGAACTACGAGCTCTCGTGGCGTCACCACCTCGAAGAAGAGGATCTCACCTATGGCATTAACCTCTTCTATCTCAAGGGCGACAATCTCATACAAACCGTTGCAGGACGCAATATCAATACAGGTGAGTTAGAGAACTACGGACTTGAATTGGAACTGAGCTATATGCTCATTCCGAACCTCAGCATTACTTACAATAGTGCCTTCCTTCACATGAAGAATCCCGTGGTGGGTGCACCTAAGCAGAAAAGCTATCTTGGTTTGGACTATCGCTGCGATAAGCTCACTATCAATCTCGGCTACCAGTTCGTAAAGGATCTCTATACCGCAGTAGGCGATGCCGAGCAGAAGGAGAAGTTCAATCTCATTAGTCTCGCAGCCACTTATGCCCTGACAAAGAATTTCTCACTTTGGGCACGTGGTGAAAACCTGCTGGCCAAGCAATATGAAATTAATCTGGGCTATCCCATGCCACGCGCCACGTTTATGGGTGGCGTGAACGTCTCCTTTTAATCTTTAATCCAAAATTGAATGTTTAATCTTTAATGTTTATAATATGAAAACAACAGCAAGACTTTACACATTAACCCTCGATGAGGCACGTACCTATCTGTGGGCTCTCATCTTTGTAGGTGCCAACCTCCTGTTACCTCAGGTGTTCCACCTCGTTCCTCAAGGCGGCATCATCTTTTCGCCACTATCACTGGTCATCATGGCTGGTGCCTATAAATTAGGCTGGCGTGTGGGTTTGTTGGCAGCACTTGCTTCGCCCCTTGTCAACCATCTGATTACTGGCATGCCTGCCATGAGTGTACTGCCCGTCATGACGCTTAAACTCGCAGTCCTTGCTCTGGTGGCAGGTTTCACAGCTCAGCATTTCCGCCGTGCAACGATCCCCTTGCTCATTGGTGTTGTCCTCCTGACTGAACTCCTTGGTGGCTTGGGCGAGTTGGCCCTCATGGGTGGAATCGATGTCACCATTCAGGACTTTACCGTTGGTTGGCCTGGCATGTTGCTGGAGATCGTTGGAACCTACTTGATTGTTAAGTACTTATGAAACAGAAGAACATCATGAAAACCGTATGCCTTCTGGGTGCAACAGCTTGTTGTGCCGCGATGACGACATCCTGTACCCAACAGGCACAGACAGCCAAGGTGGAACTGACTACAGTGGGCAATCCCTATCTGCCCCTTTGGGAGCACATCCCCGATGGTGAGCCGTATGTTTTTGAAGACCCCGATAATCCAGGCAAGTATCGTGTCTATGTTTATGGCTCGCACGACAATCTGATTACGGAGTATTGCGGACGCGACCAAGTGGTATGGTCAGCATCGGTTGACAGCCTGAATCGTTGGCGCTACGATGGTGTCATTCTGGTGGTCGATAAGAATCGTGATGGCGAGAAATTCGACTCAGCAGGTACTGCCGATGTGCTGTATGCTCCTGATGTGACGATGACCACCGATGCTACTGGCAAGAAGACCTACTGGCTCTTCCCCAACGACCAGACGGGCTATCGCAATGGCTTGATTGCTAAGAGCGATCGTCCTGACGGACCTTTCGAAGTGTGCAACTGGAGCAAGGAGAATCCGAATCAGGTGGACGGTGTTTTGCAGTTCGACCCTGCCGTCTTCGTCGATGACGATGGTCGCGTATATGGCTATTGGGGCTTTGAGCGCTCTTATGCCGCTGAGTTCGACCCACAGACGATGGCTACCGTCAAGCCTGGCACGAAGGTTGTCGAAGACATGATCAGTGGTCGTAACCAGCAGGGACGCTTCAAGTTCTTCGAGGCATCGAGCATTCGTAAGATCAAGGATAAGTACGTCTTTATCTATAGCCGCTTCACTGAGGAGGGCGAGTTTGGACTGCCTTCGTCGAACTATACGCTGGCCTATTGTTACAGCGACGCCCCTCTGGGCCCTTGGACCTATGGTGGTACCATCATCGACGGACGTGGTCGCGAGAAGGATGAACAGGGCAATGTGATTGCTTCGGCTACCCCCGACGGCAATACGCATGGCAGCATCTGCGAAATCAATGGCCAGTGGTATGTGTTCTACCACCGTCAGACGGGTACCAACGAGTATGCCCGTCAGGCTATGGTGGCCCCCATCGAGGTGAAGGTGGAAGAGGGTAAAGGTGGCAAGGTGGAAATCAGCGAGGGCGAATATAACTCGAATGGTTTTGCCCTTGACGGACTGGACCCCTTCGAGTGTCATTCGGCAGGCATTTGCTGCTGGTACACAGGTCCGAAGCCTGCCACCCACGAGTGGCCTAACAACACGTTCTATGGCTCTTATGTCGCTGCTGGCTATGGCACTGACGATAAGTTCGATGCGCCCTACGACCTGAAGAACAATACCAACCTTGTGGTGAACAATACCGATGGTTCTATCGTGGGCTATAAGTACTTCAACTTCGACGCTGAACGTCTGGCGAATCCAGGTTGCCTGATGCTCGTCATGCACCTCATCCCTGAGGGCTTAGAGGGCACTATCGAGGTGTGGATGGACCGTCCTTGGGCGTCGCAGGGTGGTAAGAAGATTGGTGAGGCGAAACTCACGCCCAACATGAATCAGGGCGTGTGGGACGTAGCGGCAGGTATCTCCGACGATGCCAAGAACAATGACCTTGCAGGCAAGCACGCCATCTTCCTGGTCTTTAAGTCGGATATCAAAGAGAAGTCGCTCTGCACCCTTCAAGACTTAGTCTTTAAGTTTTAACTTTTATACTGCACGATATAAGGAACTGATGAGGGCTGTCTTTCGAGACAGCCCTATTTTCATCAGATTGTTTTGATGGTCCGTTGCAGTTCCTCCAGGAATTGGGTGGCATGCTTGCCGTCCATCTGGGCGTGATGGAACTGAAGGGAGATTGGTAGGGTAGTCTTCAGCCAGCCTTTACGATAACGGCTCCATGCCAGGAAGGGATTGTTGAAGATGCCGTTGTATTGGTTGGTGATGCTGTCGAGCTCTGTGCCTGTGACAGCCGATGTTCCTACGATGATGGCTTCCTCGTCTAAGATGTCCTGACACGTTTGGCTGATCGTCTCTGTCAGATGCAGGTAGTTGGCATTAAATTCCTCCAAGTTGTCGCAGACGGCCACGTCGCAGAAGCTGAGTCCGCCCTTGACGTTTTCCACTATCACGTTGATGGCCATGCGGTCGTATTTGTACAGCTTCCCGTCCTTGGGCAGCATGTAAAACTCGTCTATCGTTGAGGCTGCCTTGCCGATGCACCAGCACAGCAGCATGTTGAACTTCATGCCGCGCTGCCGACTCACCTTACGCAGCCGCGTCACGTCGAAGGTCTTCGTGAACGTCACCATCGGCATGGGCGACTTCATCCACAGCTCGAAAGCGATGGCTCTACTGGTGTCCTTGGGATTTATTTCTTGTTTCATCTTAATACATTTTGAGTTTATTCAGATTGATGCACACTGATTAAATCCACGTCAGTTTTCTCCACAGGCCTTCCAATGGTCCGCGAGGATGATGGGAGAACCAATAGCGGCCTGAAAACGAGCGTCCTTTCTGCTGCTGGTTGTCATTCATGATGAAGAAACTCAGTCCGAAGAGCATGGCGAAGATGCCGTACATCTTGCCCGATAGCAGCCAAGCCAGCACGTCGGCCACCGTCTGGTCGCACGGCAGCGTATGTACTATCGGCTCCTGCGTAAAAATGTCGAAATGCTCCACGGAGTGGTATAGGATGATGCCGGCCACGGCGATACCTCTCAGTGCATCGGCCACATCGATTCGGGAGTTGGGGAGGTTGCGGGTCTTGTACATCGTTTTACGGGGTTCACGCTTTTACAGTCTCACACCAAATGACATGTGGGCGTAGGCATCGTAGATGTTGACTTTACAGTTATCACTCTTGTAGTGGAAATTGTTGAACTGCGCCTGGACACCGATGAAACAGTTGCTCCAGTTGTAGGCGATGCCGAGGCGTAGGTCCAGATTGATGCGTAACATGCTGTATTTTACCTCCGGCTCTGCATCCCAGTATTCAAACTGATTGCCCGACTCCTTAAGCATCAGAATGGATTTATGGGTCTTTCCGTTGGCCCACCGCTTCGTCTCCGTGTTCCAATTGCCGTAGTCATCGACAGGGTCTTCAGGAGCCAGCCCGTAGTTCATTTCGTATTTGTAGGCCTTCACACGGTTATAGACGCTGACGGTAGGCATGGCCATCACGTTGACCACAAGACCGCGGAATGGCACCCAGTTGTAGCCGTAGCCGATACCGAGGTTGGCCTGATGTACTTTGATGCGAGAGATGCCGTGGCCGATAATCATAAAGAATGCGTTGCTGATGTCCGCATAGTCGAATGACGACTGGTACCATGTGGCTCCCACTAGAAGAGAGCCCGCGGAGCGACGCTGGATGACCGACTGGTTGTAGGCGGCAGCCTGTGAGTAGCGACGACCGTTGAACACGTAATATCCGTTGATATAGACGGAACGAATCCATACTGGCGACGCCATGTTGACATCCGTATCATACTTTCCGGTAACCTGTCCGTTCTCATAGGCTGTCGAACTGAACTTGGCGTCTTCCGTGTTGAAGCGTCTTAGGCGGAAGTTAATGCCATATTTGGCTCCAGTCGAACTGAAGGAGTAATAGCGACCTGCGTTCTTGGTGAGCGACTTGGAGTAGGAGAACCCCGTACCATGATAGCCCACCCAGAAGCCGACGGAGGAAGCCACGGGAGGCTCGAAACACAGATTCCAGTCTGCTTGCTCATTGGTGGCTGGAAAATCTAGACTCTGGCTGTAGTCCACGTCTACCACGTTCTCCTTATAGCGCAGTATCACCCTCCAAGGCTTCTTGGGCACTTCGATGTAGTTCGAGTCCACCTTCTTCTTGGCCTTGTTGTCTAAGTATTGCTGTATCTGGTGTAGCCGCGCCATCAAGCCCGACTTGTTTTCCTGTGTAGTGACGCTGTCTGTCGTCTCTTGTCCCTGAACTGCTACATTCAGGGAGAATAGCAGGCAGCAGATGATGATTCTTCCTATCATATTCTGAGGTTTTGACGGCGCAAAGATAATACTTTATTTTGAAATAACAAAAAAAGACATCGCCTTTTCGGTGACCTCACAAATCTCTACAAGACTGGTATGTTTGACAACCGTGAAATGGTTGATATGTTTATTTGAATATTTCAGTTTTGAAATAAATTGGCAATAAATATAATAAAATCACCATTATTCATTATAAATTTCAGATCTGAATATAACTTTTTTGCAATTTTCTTGTATATTTGCACATAAATTATTATCTTTGCACAAAGAATGACAATAAATAACTTAGAAAATTGCTAAATCCGTAGAGTTATGACTGAGAGGCAGAGTATGCAGAAAACATTGCGGGAGATTATCGACGGCAATGTAGTCAACAGCATTCCCCAGCATGTACTGATTGCAGGAGCAGAGGGAACAGGCAAGAGTTATATGATTACAAGGCTCGAACAAGAACTTACCGCATCAGGTAGATATGTCTGCAAGTTTCTCTACCCCCATTGTAACATTGTGGCTGCTGACTATATTATAAATAAGGTAAGCAGCCCTGATGGACAGCGATGTGTTATCTTGGTTGATGACTTCGATAAAATGCTGGAGGTACTACCCAATGACGAGCAATACAAGATGAGAGCCTTTCTCTTCAAGAAGAATGCTCCTACTTTGATAGCAACTTCTACAGGTCTGTATGAAGGTTTCTCGGATTATCGTGCTCCATTTTATGATGCTTTCCGAGTGCTGCATATCCCTCAGTTAGCACAAGATGATATTGCCGAGATTTTATCCGAAGACATATATCAGAAGGTGAAAGACCTTTCTGAGTTTCAAAATGCGGTTCCAAAACTGGTCGGCAATCTTAACTACATCCATTCTCTTGCTACTGCACTGTGTGAAAACAGAGGCATTGAAGATGTTGTAAAAGCGAACGACCGCTATTTCCGTTATATGTTCAGTTCGTTACCCAACGTTCAGCAGCGTGCCCTATACGGACTGGCTCTCTCTGGTGAGACCGCAACATCTGCCGACGTTCAGAAGATGAGCGGACTTACCGCAGCCAACACCGCCTCTGCGCTTTTCAGGCTGGAGAAGCAGGGAATCATTGCAAAAATCGGAGATAAAAAGCGCAATGTCACTTATCAGATTAATGACTATCTGCTGTGGCTATGGATTACCAACAAGAAATAGATTGATTTCCTTAATAAAGGATAACGTACAATGGAAGACAGCCTCCAAAAAACATTGCGAAAAATTGTAATGTGTCCGATAGCCTAGGTCATATTTCTTTGGATTTTTTCGATTATGACCGAATTATTTCTTTGGATTTTTTTAATTCTTATCAAATTATTTGTTTGGATTATTTCTTTTTTGTATCTTTGCAGCGTGAAAACTCATAGCGCAAATGTATTACGAACGAATCATAGATCAGTATCTTAGTGAATGGGCAACACGTGCCACCCATAAACCCGTGTTGCTTCGAGGTGCCCGACAGGTAGGAAAATCTACAGCCGTCAGACATTTGGGTGAACAATTCAAATACTTCGTCGAAATCAATTTGGAGAAGCAGTCTGACTACAAGATCCTGTTCCAGCAAAACCTCGACGTGAAGCGTATTGTGCCTCAAATGGCTGCCATGCATGGTACGCCTATTATTCCCGGACAGACGCTCTTATTTATCGACGAGATTCAGGATTGCCAAGAGGCCATTATGTCCCTGAGATACTTCAAGGAAGACCTGCCCGAACTGCATGTAGTTGCAGCAGGCTCGCTATTGGAGTTTGTACTGGATGACATTCCGACTTTCGGTGTGGGCAGAATCCATTCGATGTATATGTATCCCATGACTTTTGATGAGTTCCTCCTTGCCAATGACGAAAGGCTCCTTATGGAAGCCCGTAATCAGGCTTCGCCCGCATCTCCGCTACCAACGCCACTCCACGACAAGTTGACCAGTCTGTTGCGTACCTTCATGCTGGTGGGAGGAATGCCCGAATCTGTAGTGAAGTGGGTCGAGACTCACGACTATCTACAGTGCCAGGAAGTACAGGACGATCTCATCACTGGTTATGAAGCCGACTTCCCCAAATACAAGAAAAAGATAGACCCGCAACTGCTGAGGATGACCATGAGGAGTGCGGCACAGCAGGCCACGAAGAAGTTTATGTATTCTCAGGTGCCCGGCGAGTATAAGACAGCAGAAGTGAAGAAAGCCCTCGACCTGTTAATCAAGGCCAACATCATCATCCCCGTCACCCACACTAATTCCAACGGACTTCCTTTAGGCGATGGAAAGGATGACGGTATTCGCAAGATGCTGGTATTGGATACCGGTCTGATGCTGAGACTGCTGAATATGACAATGGGAGACATCACGGAGCTGACGACTCACATCCTCACGGCTACAGCAGCCGATTTGGTGAACAAAGGCCCTATGGCAGAGATGCTGGCCGGTCTTGAACTCCTCCACTATCGCACGCCTAATAAATATCCTGCCGTTCGAAGTGAAGGCAGGTGTTCAAGGAGGTATGAAAAGCCTCTGGGACTATATGCGTGAAAGGAAGCTCTCACAGGCCATCCGCTGTTCTTTAGAGAATTTCGGTGAGTTCGATTATATCGATGACAAGGCAGGCAATGCTGTTAGACATGTCCGCATATTCCCGCTCTATGCCATCCATGTTTTTCATAAACTATCAGAAAGATAGATACTTTTTATATAAATGAAAAAGGTATTATTAGACGCACATACACATACGGTGGCATCTGGTCATGCCTATAGCAGTCTGCAGGAAATGGCAAAGGCGGCTGCCGACATGGGACTGGAGGTGTTGGGAATTACTGAACATGGGCCGAGTGTGCCAGGGACTTGCCCTACGCTTTATTTCAAGAATATGTTCGTGGTGCCTCGTCAGATGTACGGCATACGGTTGCTGATGGGCTGCGAGATCAACGTCCTCGACACGAAAGGAAGCCTTGACCTGACTGATGAACAGATAGACTGGCTCGACATTGCCATTGCTGGCGTTCATGCAGCGTGGTATCAGGCAGGCA
>CACWOS010000017.1 GCA_902762565.1 uncultured Prevotellaceae bacterium | reverse complement strand
ATCTGGTTGTCGTCAGCCTGTCCGTTGCCTAAGGCTGTCAGAGTAGTGGTCTTGGCGTCCGTGAAGCAGCCGCCAGTCAGAGCGTAGGCTGTGCCGCTCTCGTCCGCACATGTTGCCCAACCCCAAGGGGCTACATTGTTTCCGGCCATGGCCGGCATGAGTGTCAAGACACTCAGTAGGGTCAAAATAATCTTTTTCATTGTTTTTAACATATTATGTTATCGTTTGTTATTTCTCTACGTGAATCCAGTCGGCGTCAAGCCAGCCGCGGTCGGACTTGGGGTTGGTGTCAACGCTGACGAAACCAAATTTGGCACCTATCCATTTGCCTTGGCGCATCTGGAACTCGCTGCCACAATCGGTCCACTTCTTGTTGTTCAGACTATAGGCGAAGCGGACGATGGGTTTGCCGCCATGAGCTACACCAGCCTCAGCATTGGTAACGGTGAGGCGCAGATAGATGTCCTCGTGGATGCCAGGCTTGTAGTCAACCTTGTCTTCGGCAGTAGGTTTCAGCGTGGCAATGAGTTTTTCCTCCTGCGGCTTGCCCTTATCGGCATTCTTGCAGGTCAGCAGCAACAGCTGGAACTCCTTCCCTACCCGCTTGACAACCAATGCCTGATAGTCGAGACCCATCATGATGAGGCCGCCCATCTGTCCGTCGGCCTTCGACGTGAAACGCAGTTTGGCAGTAGCCTTGAACTCGTCGGCAGGCGTCTTCTGCAGAAGCATGTTGGGAACAAGAAAGAGATTTTTCTCAGTTTCAGGGAGTTTGTAGTTATAGATACGCAGGGTGCCGAAAGCGGTAGGCACACCAAACTTCTCGTCGTAGTTGGCCTGCCACTGCCACTGCTTTCCGATAGTCGTGCTGTTAAACTCATCACTCTCCTGAGGGTTCACGATGACCTTGGATGACGACTGGGGCTTCTTGTAGGTAGTGACGGGTTCACCCTTCTTACCCATGATGGGCCAGCCCGTCGACCAGTCGACAGGATTCAGGTGTACCACGCGACCGTAGGCCTCCTTGTCCTGGAAGTGGATGAACCAGTCTTCATTATATATATTATGTACCCACGCGCCTTGGTGAGGGCCGTTAATCTGCGTCTTGCCCTGAGCCAGCACGATTTTATGCTCGTAGGGACCGTATGGACTCTTGCTTCGCATGGCCAATTGGAAACCCTCGGGCACACCACCGGCAGGACACATAATCCAATACCAGCCGTCGCGCTTATAGAACTTTGGACCCTCGCAGGTACGATTCTCCGTACCGTTACCGTCGAACACGATGACGGGCTGTCCAATGGGCTTTGTACCATCAGCACTCAGTTCGCGTACGGTCAGTACGGAAGCAAACTTGGAGCGCGAGTTGGCCCAACCGTTCACCAAGTAGCAGCGGCCATCCTCGTCCCACAGCGGTGTGGTGTCAATATAGCCTTGGCCCTTGATGACACAGACGGGAGCCTCCCACTTGCCGGCAGGATTCTGTGTCTTCACCATCATCACGCCGAAGTCGGGATCACCCCAATAGATGTAGTACCAGCCCGCATGATAGCGAATGCTCGGTGCCCAGACGCCATTGCCGTGCTGAGGCGTATTGAAATGTTCAATCAGTTTGTTGTCACCCTCATAAAGCTTGTCGAGGGCATAACCAATAATCTCCCAGTTCACCAAGTCTTTTGAGTGCAGGATGGGCAAGCCTGGCGTACACTGGAACGACGATGCCGTCATATAGTAGTCCTCGCCACTGGGACCGACACAGACATCAGGATCCGAGTAGTCGGCATTAATCACTGGGTTGGTGTAGGTGCCGTCACCATTATCGGGGCTCCATACTTGCGAACGATACTGGCCCATCATCGTCATGGGCAACACTGTCAAAAGGGTACAGATTAGTTTTCTCATCATTTTATTGTTTGTTGTTTGTTTGTGCTTGCAAAGATACACATTAATTATTATATAAAGGTATAAAATGCTCCTTTTTTAGTGGAGATTCGTCCCCAAACGGCCAAAAACCACGATTTTGCGCAAAAAATCCACCACTTTGTGACAATACTCCACCTCACATTGGAGGAAAAAGTATACCTTTGCAACGGAATAAGTAAGAAACAAGTGGTGAAATGACACGTAAACGTTTAACACAAAAAAAAATAAGAAATGTTAGCACAAATGAATAATTTTGTTTAACTTTGCACTCAAAATATATATTTTTTATGTTTAATTTATAAAAACTACTAATTTTATGTCTGTTAAAATCAAGAGTATCTTTCGATCGACACTTCTATTGTGTCTGCTCTTAGTATGCGGTCAGGTTTCGGCCCAGACTACTGCTAAGGGTACGGTCATTGATGCCACTGGCGAAGCCGTCATTGGTGCGACCGTAGTTGAGAAGGGAAATCCGAAGAATGCAACAGTGACCGACTTAGACGGTAATTTTACACTGAAGCTTCAGAAGGCAAAGACTGTGGTGATTTCGTACGTGGGTATGACAACCCAAGAAGTCGCAGCAGCTCCCGAAATGAAAGTCACGCTTCAGGACGACAATGCCGCCCTTGAAGAAGTGGTTGTTGTTGGTTACACCAGCAAAGCCCGTAAGGACCTGACCGGTTCGGTAGGTTCTATCAGTGGTGCTAAACTGGCTGTAGTACCTGTAGCATCAGCAGCTGAAGCCCTTCAGGGTAAAATTGCCGGTGTGCAGATCAGTACGGTTGACGGTGCCCCTGGTGCTGATGTTTACATCAAGATTCGTGGTGGTGCAGCCCTCGGACAGAACAACCAACCGTTGTTCATCGTCGATGGTTTCCAGCAGGACAATATCAACGACCTGCCCCCCACTGACATTGCTTCTATCGATGTATTGAAGGACGCCTCTCTGACTGCCATCTACGGTGCTCGAGGCGGTAATGGTGTTGTTGTTGTTACCACCAAGTCGGCCCAGCAGGGTAAGTTAAAGGTAGAGTTCAACGCGTACGCACAGGCTAAGAAGTTGGCTGGCAAGCAGGAAATGCTGGATGCTTATGAGTTTGTAAAGTATCAGCGTGACCTGTCTTACAACAACAAGTCCAACAACTATGCTTTCCGTACCAATTTCGGTAACCCTGCCGATATGGACATTTATAAGACTGCCACAACACACGACTGGCAGGACGAACTGATGGGTGGTACAGCATGGTCACAGATGTACAATGCCACTATCAATGGCGGTAACGACAAGATTCGTTTCAGCACATCGTTGACTCACCACAATGAGGATGGTATCATTGCCAGCTCTGGTGTACGTCGTACGAACATGAACACCAAGATCTATCTGCAATTATCACCCCGTGTCAAGGTGACCATTAACCCACGCTTCACCTATCGTCGTGATTTAGGTGCTGGTGCTGACGGTATTGGTACTGGTGGTCTGGTTGGCGTACTGCGCTATCGTCCCACCAATGGCTATCGTGAGTTTACACACAGCCGCGAGGAAGCTCTTATTTACAATCAGGAGCGTTACTGGAAAATGGCAAGTCCTATGGATGACATAGACCAGAACTATCAGAAGAAGCACTCATACAACTTCACCAATCAGGCATCTCTGTCATGGGAAATCATTGACAATCTGGTATTCCGCACTGATATTGCCCAGTTCTGGGGTTTCAGTGACAACAACCAGTTCTGGGGTTATCTCACAGATACTGCTCACAACAATGAGGATAAGCCTGTAGCTCAGATTACTGACGTTCGTCGTAACAAGTACACTTGGACCAACACATTGAATTATACCTTCACTGTAAAGGAGGACCACAATTTCTCTGCTCTGTTGGGTCATGAAATGTACGATGACCAGCGCACTACCAACGTACACTCGTCACGCTACTTCCCACAGTTCATTTCTCCAGATAAGGCATTCGCCAACATGGGCTTAGGTACAGCATACCAAGCTACATCAACTGTAAAGACCCCTGACCGCATGTTGTCATTCTTCGGTCAGTTCAACTACAACTACAAGCACCGTTACCTCATTTCTTTGACAATGCGTGCCGATGGTAGTACAAAGTTTGCTCCTGGACACCAGTGGGGTTACTTCCCCTCTATCTCTGGTGCATGGGTTGTCAGTGAAGAGCCTTGGTGGAATAAGAAATTCATGAACCAGTTCAAGATTCGTGCTTCTTACGGTTTAGCTGGTAACAACGATATCGGCGATGACCTCTGGCGCTATCAATATAGCATCAATGCCAATGGCGGTCCCAGCTGGGGTGAAAGCACTCTGACTGAGAATGGTGAGTCTTACTATGCTGCCAGCAACACTTTCCCCAACGAAGGTATCAAGTGGGAAACGACCATCAACCGCAACTTGGCATTCGACCTGAGTTTCTTTAACGGACGACTCACCCTGACGCCAGAGTTATATTGGAACACAACAAAGGACCTGCTCTACAAGAGCTACATCCCCACCACTACCGGTTACACCTATCAGCAACAGAACGTTGGTCAGGTAACCAATAAGGGTGTTGAGTTGACCATCAACTATCAGATGTTCCAGAAGAAAGACTTTGATTTAAGTTTCAATGCCACACTGGGTTACAACAAGACTAAAGTTGACCAGTTGAACAACGAGGACAACGTTATCTGGGCTAGCAGTAAGAAGAGTGGCTGGGCACCTGGTTACGATGACTTCTGTCTCCGCGTAGGTGAGGAAATCGGTTTGATTTATGGTTTTGTATACGACGGTATTTACCAATTCAGCGACTTTGAACGCGATGGTTTTACCTATAAGTTGAAGGATGGTGTAGTAAATGGTCTCTATGCCAAGAATACAGATACAGCTCTCAACAACGTACATCCTGGTGATCCTAAATTCAAGGACTTGAACGGTGACGGACAAATTGATGAGAATGACCGTACCGTGATAGGTAACACCAATCCCCGTTTGCAGGGTGGTTTCGGCTTCAGTGGCCGTTGGAAGGACTTCGATTTCAATGCTAACTTTGTCTATTTCCTGAACTTTGACGTGCTTAATGCTACCAAGTACCGTTTGGCATCTTCGAAGGGCAACAGTTTGAGCACCAGCCCGCTGAACATCTCGGCAGACTTCAGCTATGATAATCGTTGGGTTTACTTTGGTGATATCTACAATACTAACGCCGATGGTTCACAGTCACTGTATTGGATGAGCGAGCAGTTGGTCAACAACAGCCAGAAGATTCAGTATATGGATGAATACGAGCGCATCAACGCTAGTAAGACCCTTTGGAACCCCATGCGTGTTTCATCCGATTACACTCACTCTTACTTCGTAGAGGACGGTTCGTTCCTGCGTCTGCAGAACATTACTGTGGGTTATACTTTGCCTAAGAAGATTACTAGCAAGATTGGATTAGATCGTCTGCGCGTTTACTTCACTGGCGCTAACCTCTTCTGCCTCACCAAATATAGCGGCTACGACCCCGAAGTTGACATCCAGAGTGGTCTGACTCCAAGTGTCGACTACAACCGTTATCCACGTAACCGCAGCTATCTGTTTGGATTTAATTTGTCATTCTAAAATTCAGCAACTACTATGAAGAAGAAAAATATATTCATTGCAGGACTTGCCCTCATCGGACTGACCGCTTGCAGCGACTTCATGGAGCCAGAGGCACCTTCAAGTGTTACTGACGACTATGTGTTCAGCAACATTAACGAAGCCAATAGTCTGCTCAATGGTGTCTATGCAGCACTGGCCAACAATAACACATACGGCAATGCCTATCTGACAACCTACGATTTGAACAGCGACGTAGAGTTCACAACCAGCTCAGCTGAGTCACAATCGGCCAGCCACAACGAGTACAAGCTGTTCGACGCTGCTCCAGATGCCAGCGGTCTGATGAGCACCTGGAATGCAGCCTATACGCTGATTGAACGCGCTAATAACTTTGTAAATGGTGCAGAGAAGAGTGGACTCAAAGATGATGAGGACATGCTCCAGATGATTGGCGAGGCCAAGTGTATGCGTGCCATGCAGTATCTCGATCTGACTATCATGTTTGGCGATGTACCTTTCTCCCTCACACGTTCGTACGATGCTGAGAGCATGGTTATGCCACAGACTGATCGTGACGTGATACTGACCACGCTTATCAACGACCTACGCGCAGCAGCACCCAAAATGAAACTATCAAGCAACGTTACTCAGGGTATAGAACGTTGCACCAAGGAATTTGCTTGGGCTCTTATCGCACGTATGGCTCTCTATCGTGGTGGATATTCACTCCATCCGGATGTTAACAATCCCAAATCTAGAGGTACAATGAAGCGTGCCGATGACTATCGTGAATACTATCAGATAGCCCGCACGTACTGCGACTCCGTGATGAAGGCTGGCACTCATAGTCTTACCAAAGACTGGTATCAGGTGTTCATTGATGAGTGTAACTACAAGACCACCAACAATGACGACCCCATCTTCGAGATTCCGTTCGCTATCAACGTCAGCGGTAGTATTGGCTACGCTCATGGACCCAAGGGTGATGAGACTGCAGCTGGTGGCACTGAGGCTCCCAACTATTGGGGAACCAGTGGCGGTAATGTTCGTCTGAACGCTTTCTTCCGCTTCACCTACGATCCTGAAGATGTTCGCCGTGATGCTATCGGTTACTGGCGCTACGACGGCACAGGACAGCCCGTTCTGCTCAACGACTACAATAACTACTGCAATAAGTGGTCAAAGTTCTGGGATGAGAATCACCGTCAGGGTAATAACAGCAGTGGCAATACAGGTATTAACTTCCCATACATGCGCTATGCTGATGTGCTGCTCATGTTTGCCGAGACTGAAAACGAGCTGAACGGTGGTCCTACAGCTGCAGCTAAGAATGCGCTTAAGCAGGTACGTGAGCGTGCCTTCCGTGGTGCTACCAATGCAGGTGCAATGGTCAACGACTACGTCGATGCTGCCAATTCGAAGGAAGCCTTCTTCGAGCTTCTTTTCAATGAGCGCGCTTGGGAGTTTGCCGGTGAGGGCCTTCGCTGGAAGGATCTAGTACGCTGGAACCGCTATGCCGAGACAGTCTTCGTGACATTCTGGACATACTATGGCAAGGCTACCGATGACTATACATACGATATCTATGAAAAGTTCGACAGCTATCCCACTGACGTCTACTATAAGATTGTCAACCCTGGTGATGATCTCTACCCCACTGAGTATAATTATCCAAACAAGACCCTGCCCGTACTGAAATTCTATAAGTATGAGTCTGACACGCTGGTTATTAACAACCTCTGGGAGAACTGGGGTCTGAATGGTAAATACATGCCTCCTACAACAGGTGCAGATGCATGGACATATGCATCATGGTTTGACTGGCAGGATGATACAGGCGCAAAGCCACAGGTTCGTTGTTCTCTGCGCGGATACATCTACATTGACGTAGAGGGAAATAAGATTCCTGCCGACATGCCCGAACTCTCTGCAGGTATGGACTTCAGCACGCTGCCTCCCGTACGCTACATTCTGCCTATCCCGCAGGATGCCGTTACCCGCAGCAATGGAGTCTATAAGAATTACTATGGTTATTAATTCTAAAAACTGAGCAAAACAATGAAAAAATATAGTTTTTATCTCCTTCTGCTCCTGGCAGGCACCTCAATGGTGCTTACCAGTTGCAAGGACGACGACAAGAATACAGACAACTACACGCACCAGAGCGACCGTCTGTTCATGCCACAGTTCCGCGTTACGCAGAACACAGGTAACAGTTCTGACCAGTATGGTTGTGGAGCTGCTGACCAGTTCACTCAGAGTGGTAGCACTCACGTCAACGATATCTGGCTTAACTGGTATGCCGTAGATGGCGCAGTGGCTTACCACCTGAAAGGAAAAGTACAGGGTGGACGCTGGTTTAAGGACGAAGTATTAGACACCATCCTTTATGTAAAAGACGGTGTACATCCTCTGAGTTTCCTCCACGAAGACTTGGCCTACTCTACTGGTTACCTCTATTGTCTGCAGGCCATTTCTCCCAAGGGTGAAGCCTACAACTCTAAGTGGTCTGGTTGGCTGAGCGAGGCTGCGGATGGATCTGATGACTTAGGCCATCAGCCAGACATGAGTCGTGACGACGACCGCGGAGCACTGTTCACGGGTTCTCTGAATACTGGTATGCGCTATGACATTCCCTCTATCTTCTCTGTAGAGAATGTTACCAAGACATCTTTGCGTGTCAACTTCTCTACTGATGTTGAGGGTAATTATGCTGATTTCCTCGCTGCTTCCGATAGTATGGTTATCGACCCCATTAACAACAAATGGGTGTTCGATGAAATCACGCTGGAACCTTCTGCCGACAACCCCGACCTTCCTACATTGCGCCATACTATTACAGAGCAAGACTTGGCCAATGGCTATGTTGACTTCGAAGGTTTGGAGTCCAATGCTGCCTACATCATCAATGGTTGGAACAACAAAGTACCCCGTCACTTCGATGGTAACTTCAACAGCGCAATGGTACGTACACAGGGCGATCCCACAGATCCTATCGTGATTGAATGGAAGCCGGATCCTAACGACACCATCTTGAGCAATACTGTCTATAACGCCAAAGATCTGTTGGGCAAAGCTACCCGTATCGATACAGTCTTTATCAACTACATGAAGGATAATACCATCCCTGAAGGACAGGTTTATTATCTGGAAGGTGGTAAGACATACTATCTGACATCAAGTTTCAACATGACCAAAGGTTTCACGCTTGAAACTAATCCTGCCGACATTGCTGCAGGCAAGGGTCGTGCAGAGGTTCTGATTGGTGTTGGTACAAGTGACGAGGCTGGCATGTCAGGAAATGCAGTTACTATCATGCTCTGTCGTAACGCAGCAAGTAGTGCTGAGAATGGTGTGTCATTAGGTATCCAGCCCATCCACTTTAACGAGTTGAACATTCATCCCCACATCATTTGGAACTATATGGACAAGAATGGTACAGGCGGAAACTCAAAGTATTCTATTGGTGCCAACTATTTCATCAATATGAACTCACAGGGTCTATCGTTCTCCCTGAGTGAACTCAGCATCACCAACTGTACCTTCTCAGGTCTGACCCGTGGTTTCATCCGTTTCCAAGGTCCTAACCGTCAGCTCATTGAGCACATGACTGTAACAGGATGTGTATTCCGCGATTGCGGTCCATACGACGCCAATGGTCGTGGTTACTCATGGTTTGCTGGTCCTGGTAACCGTAAGGACTCTAACTTCTTCAAGGACTTGAAGGTTAAGAATAACACGTTCATCGATGTTCCTAAGCATGCCTTCGTTTCTGAAAATGGTAACTTGGCATGGCCTGCCGGTACAAAGTGGAATATTGAAATTGAGAACAATACCTTCGTCAACCTCAGTCCACGTTCAAGCTCTTCAGGCCACGGTCTGCTCATTGAGACACGTTATGCACCTGCCGGCAGTAAGTTCACTGTCAAGAAGAACCTCTTCGTGATGGTTCGTAAGGGTGCTGACGATGATCGTAACCTCTATATGCGTGGTATGCGTATCGACACTAAGGATTTGACTTACGACTTTGCTGACAACTACGCAACAGCCGTTCCTGCATGGGGTACCTACAAAGCTTCAACAGATCTCACCACAACGTTGAGTGACGGTCTATTCACTAACTATGCATTTAGCGATACGAAGAATGGTGCAGGTTATCAGAATGGCGGTCTGAACATTGGTGGTTATGGCGAGACGAGAATTAAGTTCGGTGACAACCGTAACGACAATGAAGAGGATGCAGTAGGCTATCAGCTCGAAGCCGAGGAACTCTTCAAGGATCCTCAGCCTCTTGGAAAGAATGGCGAGGCCAACATGCACCGTCACAATGTCGATGGTTTCTACTATAACTTGACAGAGAAGGTGAAGGCTCACCCCATCTACACCAAGAAGATCGGTGACCAGCGCTGGGCTACAGGTGCAGCTTGGAAGTAAATCTAACACTTTGTATATTAACTCTGAGGGCAGACCGCAATGGTTTGCCCTCATTGTTTATTCGATATCATATATTATTCGTAAACCTTTTCGTTGTTTTATTCTAATAAAAACGGAAAAAGTTTGGATTATTCAATCAAATATTGTAATTTTGCAACGAATATAGACTCATCAACAATGATAATTTAATTACTAACATTTTAAACAAAGAAAAGCGTATGAAGAAAATTTTTACTCTGATTGCTATGGCTATGATGGCCATTGGCGTAAATGCACAGGACTGGAATGCCTCTAATGCAGGTAGCCTCCCAAAAGGAACAACCATCCTTGACAACAGCTATGTCACTATTGTGACTGCTGTTCAGGACACTGAAGCTTCCCTCCTTAAGGACGAACAGAACAACAATGATCCTAAGACATTTGCTGGTTATACCTTTACCAAGTATGTCAATATCCGTGTGGATGAAGCTCCGTCTGCCAACAACGATTTTGAGGGCACGCCAAAGGATGATGTTTCTCCTGCTGGCATCTCGCTCATTGTCACAGCCAAGCAGAACACTGACGTAACCCTCTATTACAAGCATGGTGATGGCAAGGCCGTTTCCTGCCTCGACCAGACCGCCAAAGAAAATGTTGCCATTGCAGAAACAGCAGTCTCTGGCCTTTCAAGCTACTACACTGGTGTGTACAAGTTTATTGCAGGCCACACCTACACCATCTACGCACGTGGCGGCACGACAGGCCTGAATGGTATCAGCACAGCCAAAGGTACATATGTTGAGTCCAGCAGCAAGGTGTATGCCTATTTTGCAGATGGCAACCTTGTCACTTATAATGATGGTGCTACCATGCAGATTACTAGTAATACTAGTAAGAATTATGGCGGTGGTGCTAACATTGTTGTCGGCGATGCTAGTTATAGAGCTATCAAGAACTCGAACGGTGCACAGAATACGTTCACAGCCCCCGAAGGTAAGAAGATTTATCGTATGACCTTCTATGCCATCCCCAACAAGGACAATGATGCGCCCAAATTCCAAGAGTTCAATGGAGCCACTTTGGACATTCCTGTAACGACTAAAAAGGACGGAACTCAAGCTACTCAGACCATTATGTGTGTGAACGGTGCAGAAACAGTAACCTTCACATATGGTGGCAAACAGGTCAATTTCGTTGTCGATGTAGACTACTCTGAGGCATCTTATAATCAGGATAATGACCCAACGAATGGTGCTGATGGCATTCAGGCCATCAAGTCTGCCGTTATCGACCAGAACGGTGCTATCTACAACCTCGCAGGTCAGAAGGTTAGCAACGACTTCAAGGGTTTGGTTATCAAGAACGGTAAAAAGTTCGTGGTTAAGTGAGAATAAAGCTGAGCTTGCTCAGGCTTTATCGAACGAGAACGAACTGAACAAAGTTCAAGTTCGTGGTTAAGTAATCATTCCCCTACTCTATTTATAACACGAGGGCGGACCGCATTGGTTCGCCCTCGTTCGTTTTTTTTAGAAATATTTGGAAGTTACAAGAATAGTTCGTATCTTTGCACGCAGATAATACATATTAACATATGGAAGAGATGGATTTTAAAAAGTATTCTGATACAGAATTTAAGGAGGCTCTAAGAGCGACTCTGAATCTTAAAAAAGAATGGATGGCCTCTGTAAACAGACGCGAAAAGGAATTAGGTCTGCAATGAGACTATCCGTAGATAATATCAATCAAGAATCGCCATACTGGGTGATTCAGTTGGACGAACTGACATTCCGTTTTGTTACAAAAAACGGTATTGTATATCGTGTAGGTTTCTATAAAGACCAATATTTCTTAGGTAGCCGTGCATATCATTTCTTTATTGCAAACGATAATAATGCAAACCCTCCAAAAGATAATGATGTCTTTAAGGTTATAACTTGCGTTTTGGAAGAATTCTTCAGACAAGATGCATCTGTAATGCTGTATATATGTGACCCCTACGACCACCGTGAAGCAATTAGAGACAGTTTGTATAAACGATGGTTCAACAGCTATCCTCACCATAACAAATTAACATTACAAACCGAGGAAGTTTGCTTTGATAATTATATCGTATATACCGGTATGATTTTGCGCAATGACCACCCTGAATTCGAGGAATTGTTAGAGTTATACAAAGCTTTTGTAAAGCGAGCAAGCAGTTTATATCAAGTACAACCTAAATAAAGGGTCTGGTTATCAAGAACGGTAAGAAGGTCGTGGTTAAGTGAGAATAAAGCTGAGCTTGCTCAAGCTTTATCGAACGGAAACGAACTGAACAAAGTTCAAGTTCGTGGTTAAGTAATCATTCCCCTACTCTATTTATAACACGAGGGCGGACCGCATTGGTTCGCCCTCGTTGTTTTTTTTAGAAATATTTGGAAGTTAGAAGAATAGTTCGTATCTTTGCAACATGAATGAAAATAATAATCATAATTTGCAATTGAAGAATCTTCTGGATGGAATGCCAGGCATTACACCTATAGAAGGAGCAAATCTTTACGAAAACTGTATCGTACAACTCCACAGATGCGAACACCCGATGCCAGTAAATTTAAAGGTTGGAGGACTTAACAATTGTACATACCAAATACTATGGGAAGACATTTATAACGATCAATTCAATAGGACGTATGCAGATGAGCAAAGTGTAACTGAACGAGCAGCTATAGGGGTAAGTGCGTTATTAGCATTTGAAACAACAGAATACACTATTGTTGAACGCTCTCGCAAAGGAACAGGCTTTGACTATATGCTTGGCGACAAAAACGACACTCTGTTTATTCCAAAAGCAAGACTGGAAATATCAGGAATCAAAACAGAAACAGAAAGTAATTCTATAGAAAAAAGATTTAAACAAAAGGCGCTTCAAACAGATATATCTGACAAGTCAGGACTTCCTGCATACATTTCTATTATTGAATTCAGCACTCCAAAAGCAGTATTTGATTTAAAACGAATTGCCATATGAAAGATATCAGAACTCTGCATAATGAAGCAATGGACTTAGCTCTCCAGGGTGACATTGCATCACAAAAAAATGCACAAGAAGAGAGTCTTGCTCTATATACTTCTGCATTTGAGAAAGAAAGGGAAGCAGCATTATTGGCTGATTTTATGCAAAACCCAGAACCAGGATTGTCTATTTTATATAGAAGTGCTGCAAGTCTAGCCATACAATGTGGCAGATATAGAGAAGCTGAGCAGCTTATCGCAAAGGCATTGAGCGGAAATCCTACAAACGAAATCGCACATGAATTAAGAGAACTCTTACAAGATATTTATGCACAATCTGGCCAAGATGAGGATGTTGTTATATATAAATTGGAAGTGCCCAATAAAGAAAGAACCCGTTTTGAGAGTATACTAAATCAATTAGGACTAACTACATCAAAAATGCGAAAAGTCATTGGTAATGTTGCGTTATTATAATCCCCTACTCTATTTATAACACGAGGGCGGACCGCATTGGTTCGCCCTCGTTGTTTTTTTGCAATCAGCAGATGGTCAACTTACTTCAAAAAAATATTTTTCATTTTTATCTACCATCTACCACCGACTGCCCTACAATGCCGATAAATAAAAGGGTTATCTGGTGGTGGTAGATAGGTGGTAGATGGTAGCAAAGTTGCAATCATAGGCACTTTTCACCCGTTCCGACGTCACTTTTCACCTGTTCTAACGATAGTTTGCGGGTGTTCCGATGATACTTTACACCCCTAAAGTATCATCGGAACGGGCGATAGATGACGTCGGAACGACCCATAAGTGACGTTGGAACGACCCGAAGATGACGTACCTTTGAACACGTCAAAAGCAAGACTATTTTGTAATAAACCAGGAGTATTACAAAATAATCCAAGAGTATTGCGGAAACACTAAAAAGGGACGCTTCACTATTTGAGCGCCCCTTTCCCGGATTAATATCCTATTGATGTCTAGCTTAGATTATGATTTCTTTTAGAATCGGCCACCACGACCACCACCGCCGAAGCCTCCACCGAAGCCACCACCACGGTTGCCGCCACGACCACCACCAAAGCCACCAGGACCTTCGCCACGGCCACCGCGACCACCACGGCCACTACCAAAGCCAAAACCACCCTGACCACCGCCAAAGAGGTTGAGACGATAGATAACATGTACCATAGCATAGCTGGTAATGGCGTTATATTCGGTATCGCTGCGCTGCATGGCATTGATGACACGGCTGACGGTAGACTGCTGCTTCAAGATGTCGTAGAACTGGAGCGAAACGGTCAGCGCATTACCGCGCAGGAACGACTGAGAGACCTGAGCATTCCAGATGAGCTCGTTGGTATTCATTGAGGCATCGCTGTAACCACGACGGCTCTGCATGTTCAAGTTCGTAGTAAACTGCGTACCCCAAGAAGCGGTGACACCTGTCATAGCACCGTAAGAGAACTGCCATGTATCGAGGTTGAGGGAAGGCTGTAACTCACTACGTGAACGGTTGTAATTAAGCGAACCGTTAAGTTCGAATTCGAACCACTCGTTACGATAGCTACCAGCAATGCGCTCACCAATAGTCAGTGACTTGGTGACGCTCTTCTCAGAATCGGCCAAATTATTAACGCTCACATAACCGACATTGTGGGTGTAACCCAAATTCGTCATGGTGTTGACATTGAAGAAAGCTGCCGAGTCGAGTGCGGTATTGAACATAAAGCCCAAATTACCATTCCAGTTACCATTGATATTCTCAGGACGAGTGATGGTACCACCAGTCTTCTCGTTATACGTGGTCTTGTTCGATACGGCATTATTGGTCGTCGAGAAGTTCACAAAAGTCATAATGGCCTGCTGATGCTTCTGGAAATAGTCGTTGTAGAAGAGGTTGAAGTTCTGAGTGAACGAAGGCTTCAGACCTGGGTTACCACGCGTAATGCGCAGCGGATTGCTATTATCTTCGATATCAAGCAGATCGGTCATAGAGGGTTGGCTGGTGTTGGCACGGTAGGTAAAGCGCAACTGTCCAGTCTTCGACTGCTTCCAACGGAAATCGAGTGTTGGCGAGAAGTTGGTAACACTACGCTTCACGATAGTGTCTGTTCCCATATACTTATAAGTAAAGTTCGACGATTGTGGTATGACCTGGAAACCAATATTCAGATTATAGGACGGACGCACAACGCGCAACATCACTTCAGCTGTATGAGTATAGTTCTTATACACTGACTTTTTACTCAACAAGGAATCCTCGTAGTACGGAAGAGGTTTGGCAAGACGATCCAGATAAGCATCGAAATTACGATAGACAGGAACGATATCGGAATAGTCCACATCGAAAAGGCTATAAGTCTTGCGATCGTTCTTGGTATAGCTGTACTGATAGCGATAACCGAACTGCAAGTAGACCTGACGCGCAATAGGTTCGCTATAGTTCAAGCGAACAGAGTAGCCCCAGTTGTCCTGTGGCGCATAGTTGTAGCGATTGGTCTGATAGGTAGAATCTTTTGTGCCCAGATAGTTCATCACCTGGAAGAGTTCAGAGAAATCGTTCGACATCGACTTGCTGGTACCCTCACCCCAGTTGGCATTGAGTTGCAAGGTAATATTACGACCGTTGCTACTCAGGCGACGGTTGAACTGCAACATACCACGTAGGCTCTTCGAGTCGCTATAGCTGATGCCGTTGTTGGCATTGTAGTTCTTGACAATGCCATATTTCTGGGCAATCTCATAGACATCGCGCAGAGGATCGTTGGTATAGTCGTAAGGATTCTGGTCGAACGTGGCGCTTGTACTCGTGCTCTCACCGTCACTGGTGCTATAAGAGAAGCTTGGGCGGAACATAATATTAGTCATTGAGTCGGGCTTCCACTCCAGGCGCATCTGACCGTTCCACTGATTGCCGCGAGAGAAACTCTGGCTGAGACTATTGCTGAAAGAAGACGTGGTACCACTGAAGAACGACTGGCTAGAGGTCTTCGAGAAGGTGTCACCATCGTTATGGTTCCAGCGCACGCTACCGTCTATCTTCAGCTTGTCGCCATTATCATAGTTCAGGTTCAAACCCGTCATCTTCATGGAGTTCAACCCTTGACGACCGCCACCGAATCGGCCACCGCCACCACCACCTGGGAAGCCCATATCGTTGGTGTTGTTGGCATTGGTCATGAGGAACACCTTGAAGTCGTCCTTCATCACGCCACCGAAGATACGGCCAGCATAACGGTGTTTGGTACCGGCTGCCAAGTCGGCATTAACCATGACACCCTTGTTCATACCAGGCTTAATACCAAAATCGAGGACGGTTTCCTCTTCACCGTCCTGAATGCCTGAAATACGAGACATATCGCTCTGCTGGTCGTAGGCCTTGATGCGGTTAATAATGTTTGTGGGCAGATTCTTCATGGCAGTCTTTGTGTCACCCGTCATGAATTCCTTGCCATCAACAAGGATTTTCTTTACTTGCTTACCGTTAATCTTAATCGTACCATCATCACTTACCTCAGCGCCTGGAAGGCGTCTTACCAGTTCCTCAACGACAGAACCCTCCGGCGTACGGAAGGCTGCAGCATTATAAACGAAAGTATCCTCCTTGACCGTTACCTTGGCTGCCTGACCAGTGACCACTGCACCCTTCAGCATGATAGCATCGGGATCCATAGCGATGGTGCCTAGCTGCACATCTTTGTTAGCCTGTACGTTTATACGCTTGGTGTAAGCCTTAAAACCCACACAGGTCACTTGTACGATATAAGTGCCTGCCTTGGGGGCTTTCACGCTAAACTGACCATCCAATTTTGTCAGCACACCTGCTGCCAAAGTACTGTCAGTCTTCAACAACTTCACAGTTGTCTGTGCGATAGGCTCCTGCGAGTCACTCTCGATCACTTTGCCCTTTACCTGGAGCTGGGCCATACTTGTTAGAGCAGTCAAGACTGCGACAAAAAAGAGTAGAAAACGTTTCATGTATAAAACAATGTTGATGTATTTTTAGTATTTTGACGAGAAAAAGATTGGAAAGTTTAAAAAATAATTGTAAATTTGCACCAAAAATATGGAAAAGCAGAAAATCATCATATCCAAAGACCTCCATCATAGCCTTACACAGGCCATTGACGAGGTGAAACACGACCTTCTTTTTGTGTTGTGTGACGAGACTACCGAACGCTTGTGCCTGCCTGTTGTCAGCGATTACGAGTGCATGAAAGACGCCAAGCATATTGTCATTCCCGCCACCGACAGCCATAAGACGCTGGAGTCATTGAGTCACGTATGGAGCGAACTGCAACGAATGGGTGCCACGCGTCACACGCTGATGGTGAATCTGGGCGGTGGCATGGTGACCGATTTGGGTGGTTTTGCGGCCTCCACCTTCAAGCGCGGCATAGCGTATATTAATATTCCTACTACCCTGCTCTCAATGGTTGATGCCTCAGTGGGCGGCAAGACTGGTATTAATTTCGGAGGTCTGAAAAACGAGATCGGTGTCTTCAATAATGCCCGTTCTGTCATTCTAGACACCACTTTTCTGAAGACCATGGATCATGAGAACATCTGCTCAGGCTATGCAGAGATGTTGAAACACGGTCTCATCAACAATGAGGCGATGTGGGCTGAACTCTTGAACTTTGAAATTGGAAATTTGAATTTTGAAAATTATGATTACACTGGAGCCACAAACAGCAAATCACAAATTTCAAACGTCAAACTTCAACTTTCAAATTTGTCAAGGATGGTTGCCGACAGCGTTGCCGTGAAAGAGCGCATTGTCACTGAAGACCCCACAGAACAAGGCATTCGCAAAGCACTCAACCTAGGACATACCGCTGGACATGCCTTCGAGTCGCTGGCCTTAGAACGTAAACCCGTGCTTCATGGTTATGCCGTTGCCTGGGGACTAATTGTAGAGCTCTACCTCTGTTGTGTGAAGACAGACTTCCCTCAGGATAAGATGCGGCAAACGGTGGCCTTCATCAAAGAGCACTACGGGCGGATGGCTATCACTTGTGACGACTATCCACACCTGATAGAACTGATGCACCACGACAAAAAGAACCAGGGCAACACCATTAATTTCACCTTATTAGGCGATATTGGCGATATCCGTATCAACCAGACAGCTACTGAGGAAGAGATTAAGGATGCCCTAGACTTCTACAGAGAATGCTAATGAAACCCTCTAACTTTTTCTAACTTCTTCTATCTTCATTTAACTTCCTCTAACTCCCTAAAATATGCTACAAATCCGCTGCAAGAACAACAATGTGACCAAGAGTTTTCCTGAAGGCTGTTCTCTACTTGATGTCTATCAGGAATTCCAGGACGAAATCAAACTGCCCTACCCCGTAGTATCGGCAAAGGTGAACAACGCCTCACAAGGTCTGAAGTTCCGACTCTTCCAGAATCGTGACGTAGAATTTCTGGATGCCCGTGAAGGATCAGGCCATCGCGTCTATGTACGTTCACTCAGTTTCCTACTCTATAAGGCCACTCAGGACCTCTTCCCAGGCTCTAAACTCTTCATTGAACATTCCTTGTGTCGCGGCTATTATTGTAACTTCAAGAAAAAAAATGCCGACCCGCTGACTGACGAGGATGTAGAACTCATCAAGCAACGTATGCAGGAAGTTGTCAACCTTGACATGCCATTCCGTCGTACTGAAGCGACCACCGAGGAAGCTATCCGTGTGTTTGCAGAACGGGGATTCTCCGACAAGGTGAAGCTTCTGGAAACCAGTGGACAGATATACAGCGACTACTATACATTGGGCGATACCGTCGACTACTACTACGGTCCGCTCGTCCCTTCGGCAGGTTATCTGAAAGTGTGGGGACTGGAACGCTACGAACAAGGAATGCTGCTACGCGTGCCCGACTGGAACAATCCTAATCAGCTAGCAGAAAAAGTTGAACAACCCAAGACGTTTGAGATGTTCGCTGAGAAGACGAAATGGGATATCATTATGCGTCTGTCGAATGCTGGCGATGTGAACAAAGCCATTATGCGTGGCTATGCCTCCGAACTGATTCAGGTTAGCGAAGCTCTTCAAGAGAAAAAGATTGTACAGATTGCGGAAGAGATAGACAACCGTTTCCACCGCGAGAAGGATCCTGTGCGTATCGTTCTTATCACAGGACCGTCATCGTCAGGCAAGACCACCTTCTGCAAACGTCTTTCCGTGCAACTGCTGGCTTGCGGACTACGCCCCATCTCATTCTCGACAGACGACTATTTCGTTAACCGTGTGGACACGCCTAAGTTACCTAACGGTGATTATGACTTCGATAATATCAAGACCGTTGACTATCATATGTTGGAGGATCACCTGTTACGACTGATGGATGGCGAACGTGTAGAGATTCCTGAATACAACTTCGTCACAGGCAAGCGTGAATGGAATGGTAAGAAGCTAAAATTGGGTAGCGACACTGTTCTTATCATCGAAGGTATCCATGCACTGAACCCGTTGTTGACACAGAAAATTCCCGACAGTCTGAAATATAAAATCTATATTTCGGCATTGACCAGCATCTCGCTCGACGATCATAACTGGATTCCCGTTCGCGACAATCGCTTGCTGCGCCGCATCATTCGCGACTACAACAAAGGAGCCTATACCGCCCAGCAAACCATTGCCCAGTGGAAAAACGTCTGTGAGGCTGAGGACCAATGGATATTCCCTTATCAGGAGAGTGCTGACGTCATGTTCAACTCAGCCCTCAACATCGAATTCGCCGTGTTGCGTACGCATGCTGAGATCATCCTTTCCAGTGTTCCCAAGAACTGTCCTGAGTATTCTGAGGCCCACCGACTGCTAAAGTTTATCCACTTCTTCCTGCCCGTCAGCGATAAAGAAATACCGCCCACGAGCATCATGCGCGAGTTCGTAGGCGGCAGTAGTTTCAAATATAAAGGATTATAAGAATAGCGAATATTCCTTTACCATCCATGCCAACACTGAAGCACCCAGCACTTCACGTTCTGAGTCTTTCAGGTTGGTTACCAATATCCTGGTTTGTCCCTTGATATTATGGAACACATGCTTTTCGAACGACTGTTCCGTGGGTTCCAGCAACCACTTGCCTGCATGCGGAATACCACCCGTCAGGATGATGGCCTCAGGGTTCGTGATAGAAGCATAGTTGGCCAAGCCACGACCTAAGATTTCGCCCGTCCGGCGGAAAGTCTCAATGGCTAAAGCGTCACCCTGATCGCAGAAGCCTGCAATCATCTCCGGATTCAACGCCTCTACCCCTCGCATCAGACTGGGTTCATTGCTTTCTGCCAAAATCTCCTCAGCAGTCCGAATAATACCTTTATGAGCACAATAGGCTTCAAGACAGCCGATATTGCCACAGGCACACTGGCGTCCGTTAGGAGCCACGCAGGTATGTCCAACCTCGCCAGCAAAACCCTTGGTGCCTAAATGCATCTTGCCATTTGAGAAAAGACAACTGCCCAAGCCATAGCCTAATGTAATAACCACGAAGTCCTTCATGCCATGAGCCGTTCCAAAGGCCTGTTCTGCCAAAGCCACACACTGCGGATTATTGCCCAAAGCTACAGCCAATCCCAAACGGTCGCGCATCAGCGCAGTCAGAGGAATGATGCCCTTCCACTGCAAATTGGGTGCATTCTCGATACAGCCTGTCAGGAAGTTGCTGCTCGGGCAACAAACGCCTACAGAGCGAATGGACTCATAGCCACCATTTGCCTCTACTAATCTCACAACTCGCTCACATAATACAGCCAAATAGTTATCCACGCTCGGATAATCCGTTGTCTTGAAACTTTCGTGTGCTAAAATTTCACCACGCAAATCGACCACCGCATAATTTGTGACAGCGACACCAATATCGATGCCTACCACCTTGTTTTTTACACTTGTCAGTTCCATTGTAAATTATAGTTAGTTAGTATTCTTTTTACTTAAACAATGAGTATTCCTTTACCGTCCACGCCAAAGCCGCAGCACCTAACACGTCGCGCTCACTGTTTTTAAAGTCGGAAACAACGAGCTTAACCTTATCCATGATGTTATGGAACACATGTCTGTTGAAAGCGTTCTGCGTAGGTCCCACAAGCCACTTACACACTTCTACAAGTTCACCAGTCAAGATAATCGCTTCCGGATCCAAGACGGTAGCAACATTAGCCAAACCTAAGCCCAAGACTTCGCCCGTCCGGCGATATACCTCCAAAGCAAGTTCATCACCCTGCTCACAACATTGGGCAATAGATACTGCTGTCATCTTTTCCATGGAGCGTAACATGCTTGGTTGATTGCTCTCTTCGAGCAGTTCCTTAGCTGTAAGGACGATACCACGATCTGAAGCATAGGCCTCCAGACAGCCTTTTCTTCCACAGTTGCACTGGCGTCCTCCATCCTCTACACAGCAGTGACCTAGTTCGCCTGCCGAGCCATTAGTGCCCAGATGGGGTATGCCATTACTAAATACGCAACTGCCCAAACCACCATGTCCCAACGAGACAACAATAAAGTTCTGCATGCCATGGGCAGCGCCATAGACATGTTCGCCAAGTGCTGTGATATGGGCATCGTTACCCAAAGCGACAGCCAATCCTATACGGTCGCGCAACATAGCAGCAAGTGGTATAACTCCCTTCCAAGGCATGTTGCCTGCATTCTCAATACAGCCAGAGATGTAGTTAGCACTAGGCGCACTAATACCAACTGAACGAATATTTTCGAAGCCACCATTAGCTTCAGCCGTCATCAAAATACGTTCACTCAACTTCTCCAGGAAACCGTTTACGTCTGGATAATCTGCTGTCAGAAAACTGTCGGAGCCCAAAATATTACCACGTTGGTCTACAACAGCCAGCGTAGTATGAGTCACACCGACATCAATGCCTATAACTCTATTCTTGATGGTATTACTCATAGTATTAATAATTTTATTGTGTATCCTAATTCACATTTCATTTAAACAGTGAATATTCCTTTACTTCCCAAGCCAGCACCGACGCACCTAACACATTGCGGACATCGTCGTCAATCGTTGAGAGTACCAGTTTCACCTTGCCCTCGAGGTTGTGGAATACATGGTCTTCAAACGAGTTACTGGCAGGTTCAAGCAGCCAACGACCCGCTTTCGATATAGGACCTGCAAAGATGAAAGCCTCAGGATTCACCACTGAAGCATAGTTTGCCAAGCCAACACCCAACATATAACCTGTTCGACGATAGGTCTCGATAGCCAAAGCGTCACCTTGTTCACAGAATTCGGCTATAATCTTGGGAGTCAATTGTTCTACCATTCGCATCTTGCTTGGTTCCGGACTTTCCTCCATCACCTCCTTCGCAGTTGTCAATATACCACGCCAAGCCGTGTAGGTTTCCAAACAACCCTGTTTACCACAGCCACACTGACGACCACCAGGTTTGATGCACGAATGACCTACCTCACCTGCAAAGCCATCAGCGCCTAAATGGACATTACCATTACTGAAGATACAGCTACCCATACCACTGCCCAACGACACCACCACGAAGTCGCGCATACCGTGAGCAGCACCGAAAGCCTGTTCGCCCAACGCCATCACATGAGCATTATTAGCCAATGCCACAGCCATTCCCAACTGGTCACGCAGCATGGCTGCCAGAGGGACAACGCCTTTCCAAGGCAAGTTAGGGGCATTCTCTATACAGCCTGTCTTGAAATTACCACTGGGAATACTGATTCCTACCGAGCGAATGTTCTCGTAGCCACCATTTGCCTCTGAAAGTTGTATGATATGCTCTGTCAATACAGAAACAAAGTCGCCTATAGAGTTATAGTCGCTAGTCACAAAACTGCACTGTCCAAGAATATTTCCACGAATATCCACTACAGCACAAGCTGTTGTGTCTACATTGATGTCTACTCCTACAACTCGAGTCTTCAGCTGATCTTGTATCATAATTCTATTATTAGTTTTGGTGTCTTTTTAGGATTACAGTTCGGCATCTGAGCACTGGAAGGTATTACCTTTCGTTATATCACCAGTCTCAAGTCCAAGTTTAAACCACTTCATACGCTGTTTCGACGTACCATGATTAAACGACTCAGGAACAGCGTAGCCACGAGCCTTCTTCTGTAGATAATCGTCACCTATCACCTCGGCACAGTTGATGGCCTCTTCAATATCGCCATCTTCTAATGAGCCGAACATCATATTATCATGATGAGCCCATACGCCAGCATAAAAATCGGCCAACAATTCTAGTCTCACAGACAACTTGTTGGCTTCTGTCTGCGAGAGACGTGCCATCTGTTCGTGCACTTTCTGTAGTGTGCCCGTCAAATATTCCACATGATGTCCTACTTCATGAGCTATGACATAGGCATAGGCAAAGTCGCCGTCAGCGCCCAGCTGTTTCTTCATGGTGGTAAAGAATGAAAGGTCAATATACAATTTCTGGTCACCAGAGCAATAGAAAGGACCCATGGCGGCAGAGCCCTGTCCGCAGGCTGTTGCCGTACCATCAGTGTATAAGACCATCGTAGGTACCTGATAGGTCGCACCCTGCTCTTTGAATATCTTTGTCCAAACATCCTCAGTTCCGCCCAGAATCTGTGTAGAGAATTTTGCCAACGCCTGTTCCTCTTCTGTGAACTCGCGTTGCTGTCCCTCACTGACTTCTGTATTTTGGCCCATCGACTGCTGTGCAGCCTGCATACCTGCCTCCAACGGATTTCCACCAGTAAAGTAGGCGATAGCCATAGCGATAATGATACCACCGATACCCAGTCCAGCCTTTTTACCGCCACTCATTCCGCGGCGATCTTCCACATTCGAACTTTCTCTTCTTCCATCTAGTCTCATAATGTCGTTTCGTTTTAGGATTTGATATTCCGCTACAAAGATAATAAAAATTCATGAAACAACACTATAAATATATAATTTTTTTTCATTTATAACGGTTTTAGCATCTTTTAAACCATCCAGCACGTGCTTCATATCGTTTCTGATACCCTCACCCGACCTCTTCAGCACGGCCTCTTTCAGTGTCCAAAGTCGGATGAATTCCACCTCGCGCCGTTCGGCCTTTTCTATGAGTGCCATTTCCTCGTCGTTCATCGTGTAACGTGCCAAACTTTCGTTATACTGTCGTATACTCTCAATATCCACCCCGACAGGTTTATCGCTTAACACACAGATTGCTGCTTCCTTACAATGACTCATATTAAAACATATTTCAGGATGACCCACGATAGAGGGTTTGCCATGTTCGCCATATTCGAACACAGGTTTCTCTGTCATGCCATACTCCTGGCGCAGTCCCTCGCACAGCAGGAGATAGGCCGCTGCACACGTCTTGCGTCCCTGTTCATGTTTAAACTTCAGGCATTGTTCTCTACGTTGGTCGCTCAGCAGTGGCAATGCTGACTCCCAGTCAAAATTTACAATATCGTCATTCAGGTATATCATCTGTCTGCGTCTTTGGCCAATTCACAAGGTATAATTTTTCTGTAGCTCGCGTAAAAGCTGTATAGAGCCAATGCATGTATTCGGGTGTTAGCATGTCATCCGTCATGTAGCCCTGATCCACATATACGTGTGCCCACTGTCCGCCCTGAGCCTTATGACAAGTTGCTGCGTAGGCAAACTTCACTTGCAGGGCATTATAGTATTTATCTTCCTTCACTTTTTTCAAGCGCTCAGGTTTCTGAGGCACATCAGCATAGTCTTCCAACACCTTATTATATAATATTTCTTGTTGTTCACGCGTCAGTGCCGGTGCCTCTGACGTCAACGTGTCAAGCAACACGGTAGCAGTCAACTCGTAGTCGTCGTAGTCAGGAAATGTCATGGTGACGTCGGCAAACCTAAAACCGTACTGTTCATGAACATGACGCACACGCCTTATCACCGCCCTATCACCATTGGCAATAAACTCTTCCTTACGCCAGTAATAATTGTTCTTGACCACCAGAATCTGGTCACCGCTACAGAGTTCTTCCTCGCGATCAAGTACCGTATTTCGTATGCCCTGATTATAGATATTGGCACGCTTGTTCGAGCGCGTCACCACAATGGTATCGTCCAGTCCGACCTGGCTGTAGCTTGATGCCAACTGTTCTATCAGCTCATCGCCAGGCACATTCCGAATATCTGCAAAGCCATTGAAATGAACCTTAGGCAACTCATACATACCATCATACATCAGGCGTCTTACTTCAGTAGCATTCCACAATATACCCGATTCCTCACTCTGTCTGAGCACCTCATTGAGGTTACATTCATACACGTGCAAACCATAACTGCGCAACACATCGCTCTGCAATGCCGGGCTCTCAGTTTCTCCCACCGGTGGCAACTGAGCACAATCGCCTATCAGCATCATTCGGCAATTTCGGTCATTATAAACAAAGCGCATCAAATCGTCCATCAACTGCCCGCCTGCGAATATGCTCTCACCATAATTGCTCGAATTCGCTATCATCGAGGCCTCATCCACCATAAACAAGGTGTCCTGAGCCGAGTTATAATTCAGGTCGAAAGCACTCTCTATTGATTTCTGCCGATAAATACGCCGATGGATGGTATATGCCGGGTGCCCCGCATAGAGGGAAAACACCTTTGCGGCACGTCCCGTGGGAGCTAATAGCACCAGTTTTTGTTGTAACGACAGCAACGCGCGCACGATAGCTGCCGACAGCGATGTCTTTCCTGTTCCTGCCGCTCCCCTAAGCACCATCACACTTCTCTCATCCCTGTCCGTCATAAAACGTGCAAAGGTATCCATGGCCTTTTCCTGCTCCGCAGTAGGCACATGTCCAAAAGCTTGACGTATCCGATATGTCAGTTCGTCAGTAATCATTTACGGCTACAAAGATACTAATAAATGGGAGAAAAGCAAAAAAAGTTTTGGTTTTTCATTCGGTTTGCATTATCTTTGCAAGCGAAATGGACAGAATACGTGTAACAAATATGATTCTAGCACTGGTAGCATTGGCGTTGGCCGTGTTATGTGTGCTGAGCATCATGGACTAAAAAGGTATGGCATCAAACGAACAAAACAATACACTGCGCAGACTTGTAATAAGAGTGGGTAGAGGCAGTCTGATATTTAGCACCACTGACGACCAGGGAAAGGTGGTCGTGGAGCATTATCCCGTAAACAGCAGTATCACGATGGCTGCCAATCTGCGTGAAGCGCTACACTCCAGCAACATCCTGAACGGACAATACCTGCGAACATTGGTCATGGTTGAATCGCCTGTGTTGATGGTGCCAACCGACATGTTCCAGGAAAAGGAGAAAACGGAGTTGTACTTCCACGCCTTTACAAAAAAAGGACAGCAAGCCATCATGCACACCGTTTTGTCCGACCTGAACAGCGTAGCACTATTCCCCATAGACAGAGACTTGCTCGCTGTTATCAACGACAACATGAGCCAACCTAGTATCGTTGCGGCAATGGCTCCCGTATGGCACCATCTTCTCCAACGTAGTTATACCAGTACACACCAAAAGCTGTATGGCTATTTCCACAATCGTAGTCTGGAAGTCTTCAGCTTCAGCAAGAACCGCTTTAAGTTCTACAATTCATATACTGTAAACAACAGCAGTAATGCACTTTACTATTTGTTAAGTGTGTGGAAACAATTGGGATTTGAGGCTGATCACGACGAACTTCATCTCGTAGGCGACCTGCCCGATGATGAAGCACTGATAGATGAAGCTCGCCAATTTGTCAAGCGCGTATTCTGTATCAATCCGTCGGGTGAGTTCAACCGCGCACCAGTGACACAAATTGCTGGAATACCATACGACCTCATGACATTATACGTGAAAGGAAGATGAGAATTATCACAGGGAAATACAAGGGCAGACATTTTGACATTCCGCGTTCGTTCAAAGCACGGCCTACGACGGATTTCGCCAAGGAGAATATCTTCAACGTGTTGGTGCAGTATGTGGACTTCGACGGTGCCTCAGCACTCGACCTGTTTTCAGGAACGGGCAGCATCTCCTTGGAACTCCTGTCGCGCGGATGCAGTCAGGTTGTAAGCGTAGAACTGGATCGTGACCACCATCGTTTTATTCAGGACTGCGTCAAGAAGCTAACTGCTAATAGCCAAGAGCCTACTGCCAATATCATTCCCATCCGTGGTGACGTCTTCCGTTTCCTGAAATCGTGCAAACAGCAATATGACCTTATCTTTGCCGATCCACCTTACGCACTGAAGGAGTTGACGACCTTACCCGATATCATCTTCGATAAACAGCTTTTAAAGGAGGATGGCATCTTTGTATTGGAACACGGCAAAGACCACGATTTCAGTGAGCACCCGCATTTTCAGGAGCACCGTCAATACGGCAGCGTCAACTTCAGCATTTTTACAACAGCGGAGAAACCAGGCGAGTAAAACTCTCCCATAGACGTGCATAGAACTTTGGGTGAAGACGGTTGGGTACATCGCCCAACAATATGGCATGCGACTGGTCGTCAAGATACACCTTCTTCAGGCGAAGGGCCGTACCCTCGTCATAGACAAATACATTAGCTTCAAAATTGTTCTCTAACGAGCGGAAATCGACATTCACAGAACCACATGACACTAGCGAATCGTCGGAAATCAACAATTTTGAATGCAAGAAGCCTGGTTCATACAGATAGACACGGGCTCCAGCCTCGTAAATCTCACGCAGATAAGAGCGCGACGCCCAGTCAATGAAGTGAGCATCAGAACTCATCGGACACATCACACGAACATCAACACCTGCCAATGCCGCCGTCTTTAATGCGAAAAGAATGGGTTCATTAGGCAAGAAGTAGGGCGTCTCTATAAAGATGTAGCGACGAGCTGCTAGGATGATGCGCACATAGCCCTGCATAATTTCAGGATAACGTGCCAAAGGACCGCTCGTAACAATCTGGGCCACCCCACTCTTGGACGATATCTGGGAGGTTGGATAATATATTCGATCAGTAATGAGCGTATGGTCAACAAAATACCAATCGACCAAGAAAGCCCGCTGAAGAGCATACACTACCCCACCCTGTAGTCGGAACATCGTGTCGCGCCACTTCTGCGACACATAGCGACGGGCAAAGTTCATACCACCGATATAACCTATGCGACCATCGATGACAATGATTTTGCGGTGGTTGCGATAGTTCACCTTACTCGTGAACGACGGGAAACGAACGGGCAGGAAAGGCACTACCTCGACACCTGCCTCACGCAGATGTTCGAAGAAGCGACTATTAACGCGCCAACAGCCTACGTCATCGTAAATCACTCGCACCTTCACGCCTTGCCGTGCCTTGTCCATCAGTGCATCAGCTACCAGACGGCCCAACGCGTCGTCCTCGAAGATATACATATTAATATGAATATGATGGCTGGCCTCTGCAATATCTCTCAACAGTTCAGGAAAGAAGGCGTAACCATCTGTCATGATGTCTATTTGGTTATCCTTAAAGGGCAAAGCCAAATTTTGATTGACGAAAAGGTCGACAAGTGGCTTCTGGCGTTCAGGTACATGGAAGTCGTGCTGTTCCACAAAACTCAGCATGGATCGTTTGGTAAGTTCGTCCATCTGGCTTTGACTGATAATACGCTCTTTGCGATGGTTAATACCAAAAAACAAGTAGAAGATGACACCAACCACAGGCACGAAAGCTATGACCAGCACCCATGCCATCGTCTTGGCAGGCTGACGGTTATCCATTAACACGTGGATAATGGCAACGGCTGCCACCACCACCATCAACGCATATCCTATGTAAACCAGTCCTCCCATCTCTTATTCAATTCCGAATTCCTAATTCCGATTTCCTTATTCGTAATTCATAATTCGTAATTACACGATGACATCGGAACCGCGTTGGCGGGCCAGAGCATTGCGAAGTTCCTGCGTTTGTTTGTAGTCTTCCATCAGTTCTTTCACTTGCGCCATGTCCGACCCCACTTCCTTCATCTTACGCTGCAATTCCTTCAGGTGCTGACTGACTATATCCATGCGGAAGTCGAGAATCAGATGTTCAATACGCTGGCGTAACAAGTTACTATTGCTGTTCACCTGAAAGCTTCGGCTCAACTGATGGCGGTCGATACCCAAATTTGCGGCTAACTGACTCACCTCAGGGTCAGGGTGCTGCATAAAGTAGAGGTCGGCTTTGAAGTCCGGTTCCGCCGAATGTTCGACGGCCTCCTGCAAGATTCGGTTAAAGAGCGGATTGCTGAACTCAAGACTGTCGGCACCCAAGTCATAATCTATATATTGCGCCACATTCAAATTAATGATCTGTCCGTCTTCCGTTTCCACACCTTTATAGATGACCTCTTCACCGTGACGAATAATGTTTTGAATCAGCAAACGCTCCACTTCTGTCGTCTGTTCCTGTGCTGTATGCAGCCCGATGGGCACTATCAGCTCCTCCTGACGTTCTGGCTGCTGAGTACCACCATCGCCACGCTCACGTTCCTTCTGTTTCTCCTCCTTGTCGCGTTGGATATAAGTATTGACAGTGGTGACCAGTGTCTGCGCATTGACATTGAGCCGGTGGGAGCACTCCGACAAGTAGGCGTCGCGTTTCAGATTATCAGGAATCACCGAAACGCTTTTCAGGATGCTGCTGACGGCCTCAGAACGTTTCAGGGGGTCAGTGACACCCTTCAAAAGCAGGTCGGTCTTAAACTGAATGAAGTCCGTCTGGTGTTCCTCTATATACGCCTTGAACTGCTCGGCGGTGTGTTTTCTGCTAAACGAGTCAGGGTCATCACCGTCTGGCAGTAGCAACACTTTGATATTCATGCCCTCGGCCAAGAGCATGTCCGTTCCACGCATAGCTGCATGGATACCGGCCTCGTCACCATCGTACAACAGCACAATGTTTTCCGTAAAGCGGTGCAACAGACGTATCTGATGGTTCGACAGCGCCGTACCCGAGTTGGCAACGACGTTCTCCAGTCCACATTGGTGCATGGCAATGACATCGGTATAGCCTTCCACCATATAGACGCAATCCTCTTTTACAATGGCTTTCTTGGCCTGATAAATGCCATAGAGTTCACGGTCCTTATGATAGATTTCCGAGTCGGGCGAGTTGACATACTTCTGCTGTACGCCCTTGGTGGCTGCGTCGAGTTTACGACCACCAAAAGCCACGACTTTTCCACTGACGTTCAGCCAAGGGAACATGGCACGACCAGCAAAGCGGTCATAGATACCATGCTCGTTCTGTATGGCCAGTCCTGTCTTCACAAGAAATTCATCTTGATATCCTTTGCGCTTCGCTTCGTTGCACATCGCATCACGCTTCGTAAGGGCAAAGCCCAACTGGAACTTCTCTATGATATCGTCACGGATGCCACGACTGCGGAAGTACTGTTTGCCAATAGCGATGCCGTCGATATCGTTCTTTAGGATTTCATGGAAGTACTGACACGCCCACTCGTTGACCACGAACATCGATTCGCGTTCCGACTGCTCGCGTTTCTCGTCGTCGGTCAGTTCGCGTTCCTGTATCTCAATATTGTATTTCTTCGCCAACCAGCGTAGTGCCTCAGGATAAGTAATTTGTTCGTGCTTCATCAGGAAGTTGACGGCATTGCCTCCCTCACCACAGGCGAAACACTTGCATATCTGACGAGCTGGCGACACCATGAACGAGGGCGTCTTGTCATCATGAAAAGGGCACAATCCCTTGTAGTTCACACCCGCCTTGCGCAGGTTTACGAACTCGCCAACCACGTCCACGATATTTGTGGCTTCCATGATTTTATCTACCGTCGCTCTGTCAATCATGTTGCAAAGGTACGAAAAAAAACAATAAACATTAAACATTAATCATTAAAAAACAGATGGTGGTAGCAATTTTTTTACTTTTCACTTCTCACTTCTCACTTTTTTTTGTACCTTTGCACCGAATTATGAAATAATCACAACAAGATATGAACGTTTTAGAACTCAGTGAACAAGAGATTGGCAGACGTGAGAGTCTGCAACAGTTGCGTGCAATGGGCATTAACCCCTATCCCGCAGCAGAATTTCCTACCAACGCATTCTCTACGGAGATTGTAGAGAGTTTTCAGGATGATGCCGAGCCCCGCGAGGTGAGTATTGCTGGCCGTATGATGGGCCGTCGCGTCATGGGTAAGGCTTCGTTTGTAGAATTACAGGACTCCAAGGGCCGTATTCAGGTCTATATCACGCGTGATGACCTCTGCCCTGGCGACGACAAGGAGTTATACAATACCGTTTTCAAGAAGTTACTCGACATTGGTGATTTCATCGGCATCAAGGGCTTTGTGTTCCGCACTCAGACGGGCGAAATCAGCGTCCACTGCAAGGAACTGACGCTGCTGTCGAAAGCGCTGAAACCACTGCCCATCGTGAAATACAAGGATGGTGTGGCCTACGATAAGTTTGATGATCCCGAGTTGCGTTATCGCCAGCGTTATGTCGACCTGGTGGTCAACGAGGGCGTAAAGGATACCTTCCTGAAGCGTGCAACTATCATCCGCACCATGCGCAGCATTCTCGACAATGCTGGATATACCGAGGTTGATACTCCTATCCTGCAGAGCATTGCAGGTGGTGCATCAGCCCGTCCATTCATCACCCACTTCAATGCCCTCAATCAGGACATGTACATGCGTATTGCTACCGAGCTTTACCTCAAGCGCCTCATCGTTGGTGGTTTCGAGGGTGTGTACGAGATGGGCAAGAACTTCCGCAACGAGGGTATGGACAAGACTCACAACCCTGAGTTCACCTGCATGGAGCTCTACGTCAGCTACAAGGATCTGCTGTGGGGTATGGACTTCACCGAGAAGATGTTGGAGGAGATTTGTACAGCCGTAAACGGCAAGCCCGAGGTTGAGATTGATGGCAACATCATCTCGTTCAAGGCCCCATTCCGTCGCCTGCCTATCCTCGATGCTATCAAGGAGAAGACTGGTTTCGATTGCGATGGCAAGACCGAGGACGAGATTCGCCAGTTCTGCCTCTCTAAGGGCATGGATGTAGACGAGACCATGGGTAAGGGTAAGTTGATTGACGAACTCTTTGGCGAGTTCTGCGAGGGCACCTTCATCCAGCCTACCTTCATTACCGACTATCCCGTTGAGATGTCGCCACTTACCAAGATGCACCGCTCAAAGCCCGGACTCACCGAGCGTTTCGAGCTGATGGTCAATGGTAAGGAGCTGGCCAATGCCTACTCTGAGCTGAACGATCCTATCGATCAGGAGGAGCGTTTCATCGAACAGATGAAGCTGGCTGACAAGGGGGACGACGAGGCAATGATCATCGATCATGATTTCCTGCGTGCACTGCAGTACGGTATGCCTCCTACATTTGGTATCGGTATCGGTATCGACCGTCTGGTCATGCTGATGACTGGCAAGTTCGCTATTGGCGAGGTAATGCTGTTCCCACAGATGAAACCTGAGAAGAAGATTCCTCAGTCGACAGTAGCTGAATGGGCCGAGATTGGTGTACCCGAGGACATCGTTCCTGTACTCCGCAAGGCAGGTTTCAACCTCGTCCAGAACATCGCAACTGAGAAGCCCCAGGGCCTTCAGCAGAAGATTGGTGAGATCTTCAAGAAATACAAGCTCGCAATAGCAAAGCCGAGTGTCGACGAGGTCGCCGCTTGGATCGAAAAGGCGCAAGCCTAAATTTCAATTTTCAATTGTCAATTGTCAATTTGGAATATGTACGACTGTGGTAGAATAGCGATTATCGGTGGCGGCTCGTGGGCAACGGCCATAGCCAAGATAGTGGTGGGCAAGACTCACCACATCGGCTGGTATATGCGCCGCGACGACCGCATCGATGATTTCCGTCGTCTGGGCCACAACCCCGCCTACCTGCAGAGCGTGCGCTTCGATACCGACGAGATATTCTTCTCCAGCGACCTCAACAAGATTGCCGAGCAGTACGACACGCTGGTGTTCGTCACGCCTTCGCCATACCTCAAGAGTCATCTCAAGAAACTGAAGGTTCGCCTGCGCGACAAATACATCGTCACCGCCATCAAGGGTATCGTGCCCGACGAAAACCTCGTATGCTCCGAATATTTCCATCAGGTCTACGATGTGCCCTACGAAAATCTCGCCTGCATCGGAGGTCCCTCACATGCCGAGGAGGTCGCTTTGGAACGTCTCAGCTATCTTACTATCGGTTGTGCTGACCGTGACAAGGCACAGGCCTTTGCCGACATTCTCAGCAGTTCGTTCATCAAAACCAAGACCTCTACCGACGTCATCGGCATTGAGTATTCCTCGGTTTTAAAGAACGTCTACGCCATTGCCGCCGGCATCTGCAATGGTCTGAAGTTCGGCGACAACTTCCAAGCCGTCCTCATGGCTAATGCTGTACAGGAGATGGCACGTTTCCTGAAAGTTATCCACCCCTTGGAGCGCAACATTGCAGACTCCGTGTATATGGGCGACCTTCTGGTGACAGGCTACTCGAATTTCTCGCGCAACCGCACCTTCGGAACGATGATTGGCAAGGGCTACAGCGTCAAGAGCGCCCAGATTGAGATGGAGATGATTGCCGAGGGCTATTTCGGCACCAAGTGTATGAAGGAAATCAACCGCCACTGCCATGTCAACATGCCTATCCTCGACGCCGTCTATAACATTCTTTACGAGCGCATCTCGCCGCAGATTGAAATCAAGCTGCTCACCGATTCGTTCCGTTAACTCCTTTTTTATTCACAATACAAAAACATTAGGACAATGAAGAAAACAATGAGAAAAATGACTGCCCTAGTGGCAATGGCGGCCTTCACAGGCCTGGTGTTTAACAGTTGTAGCGGTGGTGGTAGTGCCACTGATGCGAGTGGTAATGGTATTTTAGGCGATGTGACCAAGGTGGCCGCAGAATATGGCGCTCAGGGCGTGGAACTGTTTGAAACCCTGCTTGCTGCAGAGAATGCCGAGCAGGTGAAAGACTTCCCTGCCAAAATCAAACAAATCGACTCATTGTCGAATGCTGCCATCGACGAAGCACTTGCAGAGTTGAAAGACAAGGAGTTGCCTACAGAAGTCGCTGCCAACGTACCCTTGAAGGTAGTTACACCTTTCAAGTTGGATGCAGAAAAGTCTGATCACGACAAGCTACAGCTGGTGGCAGAGGTGGAAAGTACTCAGGATACTTGGAGCAGTGACAACAAAGACGGTTTCCGCTTCAGCCATCTGCGTGTGCTATTTGCCGACGACAGCAAAGGCTTATGCACTGTCAAGAAAGAGAAGTATTCGACAGACGTAGACCGCAAAGATGCTCATCTGGCAGGTACTAAAGGGCTGGTGACAGTGAACCTGCAGCTTACTCCGTGGAATGCAACACTCTTGGACAAGGCCCAGAAGATTGTCATCACTACCGTAGAAGACGACACATATAAAGCAGTGCGCGACTCAACCCGCTCTGCCGAAAAAGCCTTCGACAAAAAGATACTAGAGGTGGTGACAAAGATTGCCAAGTTTGCCAGAGAAGAGAAATAAATATTGAGGCTACTTTGTGGCGTTTGTCACTGTAGCTGTATGGGGCAGCACCTTTGTATTTACAAAGATGCTGCTTCTTGTTATTTATGAACATTTGAAACACCCACCACTGTTTTTTACATCATTTATGGGTTCACAGCCGAAAAACTTTCACGAGAAGAGAAAGAAAAACGGTTTTTTCTTTGCGCTTTACGCGTTTTTTCGTATCTTTGTGGGCAAATTCCAATTTACTACTAAATTCAATAAGGTAATATGAACAACATCAAACTTGACATCACAAAGGCTGCGTGCTTCTTGGAGGCTGGCGCAGTGAAGGCTTTTGAGCCGAAGGTTAAGGCCGCACAAGAGGCCCTGGAGAATGGTACTTGCCCTGGTAACGACTTCTTAGGCTGGCTGCATCTGCCCACAGAGATAACACCCGCATTCCTCGACGAGATTGAGGCAACGGCAAAGGTGCTGTGCGACAACTGCGAGGCCGTGGTCGTAGCTGGTATCGGTGGCTCGTATCTGGGTGCGCGTGCCGTCATTGAGGCACTAAGCAACTCGTTTGGCTGGCTGATTCAGGACAAGAAGAATCCCACCATTCTCTTTGCCGGCAACAACATCGGTGAGGACTACCTGTTCGAGTTGACAGAATATCTGAAGGGCAAGAAGTTTGGCGTCATCAACATTTCGAAGTCTGGTACGACAACGGAGACCGCCCTGACTTTCCGTCTGCTGAAGAAGCAGTGCGAGGCTCAGCGCGGTAAGGAAGAGGCCAAGAAGGTGATCGTGGCTGTGACGGATGCTAAGCGCGGTGCTGCCCGTACGTGTGCCGACAAGGAAGGCTACAAGAGCTTCATCATTCCCGACAACGTGGGCGGACGCTTCTCGGTGCTGACACCAGTAGGTCTGCTGCCCATTGCCTGCGCTGGTTTCGAAATTAAGGCGCTGGTAGGCGGTGCTCAGGATATGGAGAAGGCTTGCGGCAAGGACGTACCTTTCGAGGAGAACCCCGCTGCGCAGTATGCTGCCGTGCGTAACGCCCTCTATGGCAAAGGCAAGAAGATTGAAATCATGGTGAACTACCAACCCAAGCTGCACTTCGTCAGCGAGTGGTGGAAGCAGCTGTATGGCGAGTCGGAAGGTAAGGACAAGAAGGGTATCTTCCCCGCATCGGTAGACTTCACCACCGACCTGCACTCAATGGGTCAGTGGATTCAGGACGGCGAGCGCACCATCTTCGAGACGGTCATCTCGATTGAGGAGCCCGAGAAGAAGCTGCTGTTCCCCGAGGACGAAGAGAACCTGGACGGTCTGAACTTCCTGGCAGGCAAGCGCGTAGACGAGGTGAACAAGATGGCAGAACTCGGCACTCGTCTGGCTCACGTGGACGGCGGTGTGCCCAACATCCGCATCAGCGTGCCTAAGCTGAACGAGTACTACATCGGACAGCTCATCTACTTCTTCGAGATTGGCTGCGGCATCAGCGGTAACGTGCTGGGCGTGAACCCATTCAACCAGCCTGGCGTGGAGGCTTACAAGAAGAACATGTTTGCCCTGCTCGACAAGCCCGGATACGAAGAGGACAGCAAGGCCATCAAGGCACGCTTGGCTAAGGAAGGCTAAACTAGTAGAACTAGTATGACTAGTACAACTAGAAAATGAACCAAGCAATAAAGCAATACTTAGAAAGACACGGCTTTGGGCAGTTCAGCCCGAAAGCCGTGCTTTTCGATATGGACGGCGTCATCTACGACTCGATGCCGAACCACTCGACGTCGTGGCACGACTCCATGGCAGACTTTGGATTGGACATGCCTTACGAGGGTGCCTACCAATACGAAGGCATGCGAGGCGTGGAGACCATCAAGACGCTGGCACGGGCACAGTGGAACCGTGAGCTGACTGACGAGGAAGCCAGCAAGATGTATGCCCACAAGGCTGAACTGTTTGCGCGTCAATGCCAGCTGACACCAGCAAAAGTCATGCCCGGCATCAAAACGCTGATGCAGTATATCAAGGAGAACGGCTGGAAGATTTGCGTGGTGACAGGCAGCGCACAGCACGCGCTGTTAGACAAGCTACTGATAGATTTCGAGGGACTGCTGCGTGAAGAACTGATAGTGACGGCCTTTGACGTGAAGCACGGCAAGCCCAATCCGGAGCCCTATCTCATCGGCATGCAGAAATGCGGCGTAGAACCGTGGGAGAGCATAGTCGTAGAGAACGCGCCACTGGGCGTGCGAGCCGCCGTAGCCGCCCGTTGCTTCACCATAGCTGTGAATACGGGTCCCCTACCCGACGAGATGCTGCAAAACGAAGGTGCCTGCCTTACATTTCCTCGGATGACGGCTCTTGCTCAGGCGTTTCACCAGTGGTATCCATCTGCGTGTCACGCTGAATAGTTATCTGTCCCATACGCGACAAGCGGACAACCAAAGGAATATATTCGTCGGAATTGGGATGGCTGACACTGGCGGCAAACTCCAAGAAGTCGCCTTCGGCCTTGTCGAACACCAAGCCTTCCAGAATGCCCGTCTTGATGTAGTCGTCGTCCAGATACGACAGGAAGTCGGACTTCTTGAACGTACGAGCGAAGAACTGACTGCCGTCGGCACGAAGCACCTTGACAGAAATGACATTATCAACAAACTTCTGACCCGTCTCGTCCTTCACCATCGGCAGCGAGTCGGCGGGGTGGCGGTGGACGTTCACCTTGTACTGCTTGCCAATCCACGCTATATCGCGGCTGTCATCGTATTCCTGCATGCGCTCAGGGGCACGAGGGGTGACCTTCTCAACACGCTGGGTAATGATGTCCGAACTCTTCTTCTTTTCTCCACAAGACGTCAACGACAATAGCGCGCCTGCGGTCAGCAATATGAATAAACTTTTTGTCATTTCCAGATTCATTTTTAGTTTATTGCTTGCAAAGGTAAGAAATATTTCGTAACTTTGCAAGCGTTATGACAGAAAAAAAGATGATATACTATCGTTTTGTCAGCGTCGTTGTGCTGGCTGTTGCACTGATGATGACTGCCTGCGGACACAAGGCGGAACCCGAAAAGTCGGTGGAGCCCGTCGTCATTGACACGATTCCACAGCTGGTCATGGAGATTCAGCAGTGCTCACGGTTGTACACGACGGAGGTGAAGGTGCACAAGATTGTGACGCACGACGATGTGGTGAGGCTGAAGGGCAACCTGATGAGCAAACAGTTCAACATACCATTGCCCTTGGGCGACCGTAAAATAGCCATTCCGATGGATGCTACGCTGAAAGCATACATCGACTTCAGCGAGTTTGACGAACGGAGCATTGAGCGCGACGGCGACAAGATTACCATTTTATTGCCCGACCCACAGGTGGTGCTGACCAGCTCGAAAATCAACCAAAAGGAGGTGAAAGAGTATGTCGGCATCGTCCGTGCGCACTTCAGCGACAGCGAGTTAAGCAACTATGAGCAACAAGGCAGGCAGTCTATCATCAACAGTATTCCACAAATGAACATCGTAGAGACAGCACAGGCGAACGCAGCGCGCGTGCTGGTGCCGATGATTGCGCAGATGGGCTATCGGGAGGAAAACATCACCGTTGCCTTCCGCAAGAACCTGACGATGAACGATATTATCAAACGAGCCGTGGAGCGCTAATCATTAAACGTTGAGCATGAACAAGATGATCAATAAGATAGGAAAAAACAAATTGATGCTGATTGCGGCAGGCGTCGTCATCGGCATCGTTGTCGTGTGGTGGCTCATTCGTGGCGTGCAACAGACCGAAGTGAGCATTGAGGCCGATCAGACCATCGACATCACACCAGAGCAAATAGAGAGCATCCGCGCCATCGGGCAATGGGAATTCCTAAGCATCAGCAACGAGGAGCTAGTGGACACGACGCGCAAGGGGCTGTTCCGCGACGACCACTTGGCACGTATCTATTACGGAACGGTACGTCTGGGCATAGACATGCAGAAAATGGATTCCACGTGGATAACCGTTCAGGGCGACAGCATCACGATGTGGCTGCCACGCCCGACATTGCTAGACAAGAACTTCATCGACGAGGCACGAACCAAAAGTTTCCATGAGAGCGGACGTTGGAAGCCTACAGACCGAGAGACGCTCTACCGCAGGGCTCAACAGCGCATGCTTCGCTATAGCATGACACCGCAGAACATTGAAACGGCACGCAAGAACGGTGAGACCCAGATGAAGCGCGTCATGCAAAGCATGGGATTCATGCACGTCAACATTCAATGGAAGTGACATGAAGCACGCCGTTTTCTACGCGGAAACGGACGTCACGGCCTTTGAACGGCATGCCGTACTCGCGGGAAGCGTCGTCGTGGTAGTGCGGACGGGGGTCGAGCGACAACACTTCTTTTAACACCGACAATTCGGCGGCATCGAACAAGGCGGCATGCTCGTCGCTGATTTCCACCTGCAAACACTGCCACGTGTGGTCGTCCGTAAAACCACCGCGGGCATCGGGATGACTATCGGCATACGGCAAGTAAGGCTTGATGTCGTAAATGGGTGTGCCGTCCATGAGGTCGGCCCCCAACACCTCGACACAAGGCACATCCGCATGAATCTTGGCAATACGAACGGACGAGAGTCCTAGGTTGTTAGGACGGAACGGCGAGCGCGTGGCCCACACGCCCATGCGCTCGTTGCCACCTAGAAGGGGCGGGCGTACGGTCGGATGCTTCTCGGCCTCAACATTCTCAGAGAAACCCCAAACGAGCCACAGATAGTCGTAAGCCTCCAGTCCGCGCAACGCTTCGGGCTGTGCATATTTGGCAACGAACTCTATCGTGCCGCGCAACGCCGACACGATGCCGCTCTGACGTGGAACGCCGAATTTGGACGTCAGCGGAGAACGGAAAAAAGCTATTGGTTCGATGTTCATGATGCAAAAGTACACAAAATCATCAATATTTTCACCCTTTTTGCGTTTTTCTTGGCATTTTAGTGTCATTTTGTTCCTTTTTTTATTAATTTTGCAGCCGTTATGGAGCAAAAGAAGATAACTTTCGACAGTTTTATCCGCAGCATCATGGCTGTCATCATCGTCGTTGGCATCGTCATGCTACTCAACAGACTGAGTAGCGTTCTGCTGCCTTTCTTCCTGGCTTGGCTCATTTCGTACATTCTGTTCCCACTGGTTAAGTTCTTCCAGTATCGTTGCCGCATGAAGTTTCGTATATTGGGAATTCTGTGTACGTTCTTGACCGTGGGACTCATACTGACTGGTCTGGGCTGGGTGATGATACCTCCCATGATAGAAGAGAGTCTACGCGTAAAAGACCTGCTGCTAGCCTATGTCAGCAACGACGAGACCATGAGCAATATTCCGAATCTGGTAGCCGACTACATTCACGATAATCTGTCGACCGAGGACATCAAGACCATTGTCACGCAGGACGGTTTCCTAGAAGCCATCAAACAGACATTGCCGAAGTTGTGGGATGTCATCGTTCAGTCGGTCAACGTACTGTCGAGTGTCTTCACGATTACGATGGTATTGCTCTATACCTTATTTATTTTATTAGACTACGAGAAGATTTCACAAGGCTGGGTTGACCTGCTGCCTGAGCGTTACCGCAAATTCACCTTACAACTGGTTGGTGACATAGAACAAGGCATGAACCTCTATTTCCGCGGTCAGGGCATGGTGGCTTTTTGTGTGGGAGTGCTGTTCAGCATCGGATTTCTGATTATTGACTTCCCAATGGCCATTGGCTTGGGCATGTTTATAGGACTGCTGAATATGGTTCCTTACCTGCAACTGCTCGGCTTCATTCCAACCATTCTGCTGGCTGTGGTCAAAGCCGCAGATACAGGTGAAAGTTTCTGGATGATCATGCTGGCCGCACTCATCGTGTTCGCCGTGGTTCAGATTATCCAAGACACCATCCTCACCCCGAGAATCATGGGTCACGTTACTGGACTCAACTCGGCCATCATCCTGCTGTCTCTCAGTATCTGGGGGTCGCTGTTAGGAATTCTGGGCATGATTATCGCGTTGCCCATGACCACATTGCTGATAACATATTATCAGAAATACATCGTCAAAAAAAACAATTCACAATAACAATTAAACCATTAACTTAAAAATGAAAGCATTTCGATTCATTTGCCTGATGATGCTGTTCTCGCTGACAGCCAGTGCTCAACAAAAACAACAGAAAGAGATTGACTGGATGAAGGAATTGGGCAGTCGCATCACGCTCAACGGCTATGCCCAAGCAGGATATGCCTACAGCGACCAAGCCGAACCATTCAGAAAAGACCCCCAAAGCAGTTACAACTTGAAGCGTACGCTGTTGTGGGCCAAGGCTCGCATCACTGACCGCTGGTTTTTCTTATTCATGCACGATTTCAACAGCGTTGTACAGGAGTTCTACACCAGCTATCGCGTGACCAAAGGCAAGGAACTCAGTGTTCGTCTGGGACAATTCAAGAATGCCTTTTCAATGGAGAATCCGCTGTCGCCCGTACAGCTAGAACTGGTTGACATCTGCTCGCAGGCCGTCACATGCTATGCTGGTTGCTACGACCCACTCTACGGTTTGCACTACGGTCGTGACCTCGGTATGGAAATCTATGGTGAACTGTTCAACAGCCACCTGAACTACACGTTGGCAGTCATGAACGGACAGGGCATCAACAAGAAGGACGGCAACAGCGACAAGGACGTCATCCTGAAACTGGAATACAAGCCTTCTGAACAATTGCGCTTCGTGGTCAGCGGACAGAAGGGTCGCGGACACGCCGTCGGAACGGCCGCATGGAACCCTGAGATTCAGGTAGGCGACGACTATCGTCGCGACCGCTACAGCGTGGGTGCCGAAGTGAAGAGTGCCCCCTACTCTGCCGGTACGTACAAGGAAGCCCGTCCACTGAAGGTTCGTGCTGAGTGGTTGGGCGGTAAGGACGGCAGCGTTGGCAGCATGGGCGGCTACGTCACCACAACCATCCCTATTGTTGACGGTCTTGACGCCGTTGCCTCTGTTGACTACTTCGACCGCAACACAGAGATGAAGTATCACCAGACTCAGGCCACTGGTGGTCTGCAATACTGGTTCTACAAGAACTGCCGTCTGCAACTGCAGTACACCCGTACATGGAGCAATTACCAAAAGGATTACAACTGGCTGCAAGGACAGGTGCAGGTTGCATTCTAAGCGCGTTCGCTAAATGATAAACGCTAAATGATAAACGCTAAATGATAAACGCTAAATGATAATTGACAAATGTTAATCAAAGTACTTTTAACCGTTATCTTCCTGGCCGTCATGATAGGTGTGGGTCTTTACACCCGCAAGCAGGCTAGTAGCGTCGATGGATTTGTATTGGGCGGACGCGCCGTCGGTCCTTGGCTCACGGCCTTCGCCTTCGGAACGAGTTATTTCTCGGCAGTGGTCTTCGTAGGCTATGCCGGACAGTTTGGTTGGAAATACGGACTTTCCAGCGCGTGGATAGGAATTGGCAACGCCATTATCGGTTCGTTGCTGGCATGGATTATCTTAGGTAAGCGTACCAAGCTCATGACCCAGCACATAGAGAGTCGCACCATGCCGGATTTCTTCGGTACCCGTTTCAGTGACCAAGGTCTGCGTGTGGCAGCCTCTATCATCGCTTTCGTTTTCCTCATCCCCTACACCGCCGGTGTCTATAGCGGCATCTCACGACTCTTTGAGATGGGCTTCAATATTCCTTACGAATACTGTGTCGTCATCATGTCTATCCTGACTGCCGTCTACGTTATTCTGGGCGGCTACAAGGCCACTGCCATGAACGATTTCATTCAAGGCATCATCATGCTTTTCGGCATTGTTGCTGTCATTGCTGCCGTATTGGTGAACAACGGTGGTCTGACATCGGCTGTCGAGAAACTGAGCGTCATCCCCGCTGATGGCTCAACCGTAGCAGGTAGCGGTATGTTTGCAACGTGGTTCGGTCCTGACCCTTGGGGACTGTTGGGCGTGATTATCCTGACGTCACTGGGAACGATGGGCCTGCCGCAGATGGTTGGAAAGTTCTACTCGATAACTGACGAGTCAGCCATCAAGCGCGGCACTGTCATCTCAACTATCTTTGCCTTCATCGTGGCTGGCGGTTGCTATTTCCTTGGTGGTTTCGGCCGTCTCTACGACCCCGTCATCAATGAAGCTACTGGCAAGATAGCCTTCGACTCTATTGTTCCGGCTATGCTGATTACCCTACCCGACGTACTCATAGCCCTTGTGGTATTGTTGGTTCTCTCAGCATCAATGTCAACATTGGCTTCGCTGGTGCTGACATCATCGAGCACGATGACCCTTGACCTCATCTATCGCGACAAGAAATCGATGCCTGGCGAGGTAGAAGACGGCAGCATCGACGACTACGTGGCCGAGAAAATCGAGCGTCGTAAAGTGGTGGTGATGCGAGTATTGATTATGTTCTTCATCGCCATTTCATTGCTCATCGCACTGAATCCCCCGACGTTCATCGCTCAGCTCATGGGCATTTCGTGGGGTGCGCTGGCAGGTGCTTTCCTGGCTCCCTTCATGTTGGGTCTCTACTGGCGTGGTGTCACCACGGCATCTGTATGGGCCTGCTTTATCTGGGGCGTAGGACTGACGGTAATTAACATGCTGGCAGGCAATCCCATCAACCCCATCAACTGCGGTGCCATTGCTATGGTCGGCGGTTTCCCCGTTGTCTGGATTGTCAGCCTATTGTCAAAGAAGATGGACAGCACCATTGTCAACAAGATTTTCGAGTGCTACAAATAAAGCATTATTCTAAGCAATACAAAAGCAGCGCACCCAATACCGGATGCGCTGCTTTGTTTATGCTATATCACATCAATATCCAAAAATTTCCTCTGTCGTGAGACGACGGATAGGAGCAATCTGTTCGAGTGCCTTGATATTGAGGTCGCGCTCGTTACCAAGGATGACATAGCGCCATGTCTTGTGGGCCATACGCGCCTGCTCGAACTTCACGATGTCGTCGAGTGTCGTACCAGGCAAGGCCTTGTAGATACGTTCGTTCTCATCGTAATCGATGCCACGTTGTTTGGCCCACAGCCACTTCGTAATCAGTCCGTACTTGGTTGTGCGCGTGCTGGCAATACGCTTGGTGACGGCCTCTTTGGCAATCTTGAACGATGCCTCGCTCTGGGGAATGGTGTCAAGAATGTTGAGGAACTGGTGTACACAGTCCATCATCTTGTCGTTCTGCGTGATAATATGTACCAAGGCCATCTCCTTCTCGTCCTTAAAGTCAGGATCGAAGTAGCCTGCGTAAGCATTATAAGCCAAACCGCGGCTCTCTCTCATTTCCTGGAAAACGATGCTAGCCATCGAGGCACCATAGTACTCGTTGAAGACCTCCTTAACAGCAGCCTCATCAGGGTTGCACTTGTAGTCGTCAATATAGTACATCTGCATGTAGATGTTCTTGGCATCGTAAGGCGCCAGCAACACTTCGCTCTGTGGCGTGGCCTGCAGGGTGTAGTGTTTGCCCTCGGGTACAGCCTTCAACGCAGCGGGCACAACATGCTGGGCTTTGACGACCTCGCAGAGCTGCTGCTCAGTAGCAGGACCATAGTAGAGTACGCTATGCTGATACTGACTCAACTGCTTCAGCAGGTCGAGCAACTCCTGAGGATTGATAGCCTGTAACTGTTGAGCTGTCAACGCATTGCGATAGGAATTATAGGGACCATACTGGCCGTAGCGTGACAGATAGGCAAAATTATACCGCTGGTTGAGTTTGTTGTCGGCACGTTGTTTTTCACGTACGGCAATATACTGCTGCCAAGCTTCGTTGTCGACCTTGGCATGCTGCAACACGTTTTCGAGTAGTTCAAGGGCTTGGGCCATATTCTCGCCAAGACCATTGAGCGACACAGTGATGCTGCGGGCTGCGACAGAAATGCTGTAGTTGCAGGCCAGTTTATAGAACTGTTGTTTCACCTGCTCAGGTGTGAGCTTGTCGGTGCCCAGATAGTCGAGATACTCGGCAGCGTAGACATACTTCAGTTCAGACTCCTCGCCAAAGTCGTAGCGGAACGAGAGGGTGAAACGACCGTTCTCCACGTTCTGGACATAGATGTAAGGTAGCGTAACGGCATCTTTTTCCCCTACCTTTACATCGCCAAAGGTCAGGTCGCGCTGGAAGTCAACGAACTTGGGTTCGATGGGCTTCACCTCAGACTTCTGAATATCCTGTACAAACTGGCTTACCGTATCGCGGTTGGTTGGAATAGGCGTAATCTGAGGTTTGTCAATCTTCTTCTGATTGGGGTCGACACCCTGACGCTTATAAACAGCCGCATAGCTGTCGTTAAAATGACGACAGGCAAAGTCCATGATTTGCTGCTTCGTAATGCCTTCGATACGCTCTTGTTTCTTAACCACCTGCTCCCACGGTGTGCCATTAATGAAGGCGTCAACATAGAGATAGACACGATCCTCGTTGTTCTCGAGCTCGTTATAATACTGCAATTTCATATTGTTGATGACAGAGGGCAACAGGTCATCGCTAAACTCGCCTTTCTTCAGCTTCTCTATCTCGGCAAGCAGGAGCTGGCGTACCTCATCGAGGGTCTGTCCTTCACGGGGATTACCAGAGACTATCATCACGGAATGGTCTTGCAGCAAAAAGGATCCACTACGTGAATCAAGCATCTTCATCTGCTGATTGATATCGAGATCGAGCAAGCCTGCCGTACCGTTGCTCAGCATCTGGTTGATAACGGTCAATGTATCGCTCTGTAACGAGGCGCCTTTTTCGAAGCGCCAACCTAACCACAGGCTCTCAGCCTCAGGTCCAACGACTGTTGTATCCTGCGGCGCGCTGATTTCGGGCAAGGCGGGGAATTCTGGCTGTTTGACGTCATCACCTGGCTTCCACTGACCAAAATACTTGTCAATAATGGCTATGACCTCGTCAGGATCAAAATCGCCTGCCATACAAATAGCAACATTGTTGGGGCGATACCACTTATTGAAGTAGTTCTTGATATTAGTAATTGAGGGGTTCTTCAGATGTTCCTGCGTACCTATTGTTGTCTGTAGGCCATATGGATGATTCGGGAACAGCTTGCCCATCAAAGCAGCCAACTGTTTACGCATGTCGTTACTAAGGCCAATATTATATTCCTCATAAACAGCCTCCAACTCAGTGTGGAAACCACGGATAACCATATGCTGGAAACGCTCGGCTTGAATCTTGGCCCAGTTCTCAATCTCGTTGTTGGGAATATCCTCAACATAACAAGTGACATCATAATCTGTAAAGGCATTGGAACCCTCGGCACCTATAGCCGACATCAACTTGTCGTACTCGTTTGGAATAAAGTATTTGGCTGCTAACTGCGAGACGGAATCAATCTCATGGTAAGCCTGACGACGCTCGGCAGGATCGGTCAGCGTGCGATACTTTTCGTAACGGGCCTCGATATCTGCCAGCAACGGTGCCTCCTTCAATGAGTCGGTCACACCGAACTTGCCCGTGCCCTTGAACATCAGGTGCTCCAAATAGTGCGCCAAACCTGTCGTCTCAGCAGGGTCGTTCTTCGAACCGGTACGAACGGCAATGAAAGCATTCAGGCGAGGCTTCTCTTCGTTAACGGAAAGATATACCTTCAGACCATTCTCAAGGGTATAGATACGTGTCTTCGAAAGGTCACCATCTACCTCTTCGTACTTGTACTTGCTACAAGCAGACAATAAAAGTAAACAGCCAATAGCTAATAGCCAACAGCATTTAATCTTCATAATCTATTTCGTGATCAAGTTTTGAAATAAAGTCGTCGTAAACCTCCTGTTCTACGTCGCCCATATCGAACTCCTTCTGGGCATCCTTGCGAATTTCGGCAATCCATGCACGACGAGCCTTCACGTAATCCTCGCGAATGCGCTGCATCGTCGGCTCAGTCAGTTCGTCGACGCCATAATAGTCGAGGATGAGTTTGTAGGTCCATGCCCACTGATATTTACGATAGTTCGCATCGATTTCGTAGAAACGCTGCAGGACATCGTGGATGCTCTCCACCGAGCCGCTCTTGATATCGTCAATAAGGCGTTGTTCCTCGCTAGCGGGCAACAGCAGTCCACTAAGGTCAATCCAATCACCTTCGCCAACGGTACTTTCTGGTTCACCCAACCATCCGCCCTTGACGGCACGCTTCAGCACGGCGCCCATATAGATACGCAGGGCGATGTCGTAATACTTAATTCCTTTCTTCAGCGACGAGGCATTGATGATATATTCCTGGAAGTTGTAGCTCGACACATTATTTCCACCGGCCTGACGCAGGTTCTCCAGAATCTTCTTACCCTGCACGATTTCACCAACGGTAAACGGCGAGAGCCAGTCGAAGTTGATGACACTCTTGCGGCACGAGGCAGCACGTTTGTCGCGCTTCGGCCACTTCTTGATATCACGGTACAGGCCGACAGTCGTGATGTTGCGACCTGGCACGATGTACATGGTCTCGCCGTATGCCATCAGGTAGGCAAAGGGCAGACAGCGCATGTCGGGATGGTTCATCAGTTTACCGAAGCAGACGCTGAAGGCACCAATCTTAGCCGGCATCAGCACGTAGGCACCCGAAGCCGTCTTCGAACCGCGTTCCAACACTCCGTAATGCAATGGTCCCATCTTATAAGCATGGTTCGAGAAGTTAGTGTTCGAACCGGCATTGTAGAACGAGAACTCACCACCAATGAGCAACGAACTCTTGTGATGGCTGGCCGAGAAGGGTCCGCAGAAAGCAGCACATGCCTCGCCATTGGCCATAAACGAGTTGGCAAAGAACACGCTGGCCTCAGCGGTAAAGCCATTGGTAATCTGGCAAGCCTCACCTACAAAGCAGTCCTGCATCTTCACGGAGTTCGTAATCGAACAACCGTTCGAGATGATGGAGTTCTCACAGATGACGCCCGTACCGATATAGACGGAAGCATCTTTCTGAGAGAGAATGGTACAGTCGGAGAGGCGTGCGGCACCATTGATTTCGCAATCGTCCTTCACCACCGTATTCGTAATCTCCTTCGAATTGATGATTTTCACGCCATTGCCCAACGTACCACGCTCAGGCTGCGAGAAACGAATCTCCTCATTAATAAGTCGGATGATGTTATCCTTCAGCTGCTTATCGTTGAAGTGCTTGACCATGAAGGCTGCCAACTGTGAGTTCAGGTCGTGGAACAGCATCACATTGCCGTCGCCCATCTCGTTAAGCACGCTGACCATGTGACCCTCGCCGAAAGTTGCGCCGTCAGTCGTCTCCATGGTCGAAACATTCGAGATATAACAGTCGTTGCCAATGGTATAATTGTTGATAAAGTTACCAATCTTCTCTATCAGGCAGTTGTCGCCCACGGTGACATTACGCAGGGTGGTGTCGTTGATACCGGAATGCTTGACGAAGCCTTTCGACACTTCTACCTGTTTCTCGAAGACACCCAATCGGATGTCGCCATAGAAAATGACACGGTGGAAGTTATAGGGAGAAAACTCCTCTGCAACCTGTACACGCTGCCAGTCCTCAGCCCAACAGCTATTGTTTTCTAGTACTCGAATCTCGTCATCTTTTAAAAATCTGTAGTCTCTCATAAATCATTATTGTATTGGTTCGTTTTCTTCTATAGTATATAAAAAGTCGTTATACGGATATTTTTGCACATGCAACTCACGCACCTTCTTATAAAGTACTTCGCGGAGTTCGTCGATATTTTCCTTCTGACGGGCAGAAATGAAGAGGCAGTCACCCTGCATCTTCGCCATCCACGTACGTTTGAGTTCGTCAAGCGAGATGTTTTCACGTGTAGGTTCTGTCAAGTCATCGGCGTCCTGCGGTGTCCATGTGTAAGCATCAATCTTGTTAAACACGATCATCGACGGTTTGTCGGCACAACCCAGATCGCCCAACGTCTTCTCCACCACCTGAATCTGCTCCTCAAAGTCGGGATGCGAGATGTCAACCACATGTACTAACAAATCGGCCTCGCGGACCTCGTCAAGCGTCGACTTGAAGCTCTCTACAAGATCGGAAGGCAGTTTACGGATGAAACCAACAGTATCAGCCAACAGGAAGGGCAGATTATCGATGGTCATCTTGCGTACGGTGGTATCGAGTGTGGCAAAGAGTTTGTTTTCGGCAAAAACATCACTTTTCGCCAACAGATTCATCATCGTCGATTTGCCCACATTAGTATAACCCACCAGTGCCACACGAATCAAGCGACCACGATTCTTGCGCTGGGTGGTCTTCTGTTTGTCAATTTCCACCAGACGTTCCTTCAACAATGAGATACGCTGGCGGATGATACGCTGGTCCATCTCCAACTGGGTTTCACCAGGGCCACGAAGTCCCACAGAGCCCTTCCCGCCACCAGAGCCAGAGCCGCCACCTTGGCGTTCCAAGTGGGTCCACAGGCGTTGCAGACGGGGTAACATATAGCGATACTGTGCCAACTCTACCTGAGTCTTAGCCTCAGCGGTCTGAGCGCGCATGGCAAAGATATCGAGAATCAATGATGTACGATCAAGAATCTTCACTTTTAGCTCATTCTCGATATTACGAATCTGCTTGGCGCTAAGTTCATCATCAAAGATTACCATACCAACGGGCTGCGGGCAATCCTCGTCTCCAGTCATTACCACAGAACCGTCGAACCCTCGATGAGCGTCCATCCACTCATCATAAGCGTCTTCTTGCTGTTTAATATATAGTTTAATTTCTTCGAGTTTACCCTTACCAACATATGTCACCTGACTAGGTCCCTGAACTTTCTGCGTGAACCGTTTCACTGTAACGGCTCCAGCAGTATCGGCCAGGAACTCCAACTCATCGAGATATTCTTTTGTCTTCGCCTCGTCCTGCTGTTGCGTAATCAATCCTACGAGCACAGCAGTCTCAGCTTTCACCTCAGAGATAACAAATTCTTTCATATTTTCCTTAATTCCGCAACACTATAGTTTAACATTATTTATAAGTGCCTGAGCAACAAAAAGTTGCCCAGGATTTTGCCATGTCAGAATTTTCACTTACCTT